>NZ_JBJGZJ010000024.1:0-57725 GCF_054050435.1 Geodermatophilus sp. SYSU D01036
CCCGGCAGCGCCGGGGGTGGGGGTGGGTTATCCTGTGCCGGGTGTGGCACGCGCGGCGGGCGGGCCCCCCCGGGGGCCCCCCCCCCGGACTCGTCTCGCGGGCCGGTCAGTCCCGCCGGGCCTCCCCGCCGGCCTGCTCGCCGATCGCGTCCTCCTCGGGGTCGGCCGTCGCGAGCACGCCCGCGGCGAGGGTCTGCGCGACCTCCTGCAGCAGCGGGTGCCCCGCGAGGTCCTCGACGGGCACCGGCAGCGGCAGCGACCAGTTGGGCCGGTCGGTGGTGCCGGGCATGTTGGGCCGGCGCCGCACGGCGAGCGCGTCGTCGAGGGTGGCCGACAGCAGCAGCGACGGCGCCTGCCCGAGCAGCTCGTGCGCCCGCTTGACCGCCGCCTCCGGCTCCGCGTTCTCCTGCAGCCCCGGCAGCCGCTCCAGCAGCGACCGCCGGCCGCGCTCGAGCTCCTCGTCGCTGCCGGTGCCGTGCTCGCGCTGCTCCTCGACGTCGGCCCCGGTCCACAGCCCCGCCACCGTCGGCAGGTCGTGCGTGGTGATCGCGGCCATCGCCTCCTCGGGCCACTCGGCCGGGTCGTCGTCCTCGAACCACAGCAGCCGGTAGCTGAGGATGCCGTGCTCGGCCATGGCCTCCCGGACGCCGTCCTCGACCGTGCCCAGGTCCTCGCCGACGACGACCGCCTGCGCCCGGTGGCTCTCCAGCGCGACGATGTCCAGCAGGTCCTCGGCGGGGTAGCGGACGTAGGCGCCGTCGGCCGCGCTGCCGCCCGAGGGCACCCACCACAGCCGGAACAGGCCCATGACGTGGTCGATGCGCAGGCCGCCGGCGCCGGCCATCGTGGCGCGGATGGACTCGACGAACGGCTCGTAGTCCCACTCCTGCAGCCGCCACGGCACCAGCGGCGGGGAGCCCCAGTCCTGGCCCTGCGCGTTGAACTCGTCCGGCGGCGCCCCGACGGTCGCGCCCTGCGCGAGCACCCCCTGCCAGGTCCAGGCGTCGGCGCCGCCGCCGGCCACGCCGATCGGCAGGTCCTGGATGACCGTCATGCCCTCGGTGGCGCGCTCGAGCTGCAGCGCCAGGCACCACTGCAGCCAGGCGTGGAAGGCGACGTCGCGCTCGTGCTCGGCCGCGAAGGAGCCGACGGCGCCGCTGCGCGGGTCGCGCAGCTCCTCGGGCCAGGTGTGCCAGTCGGGGCCGTGGACGTCGGCCAGCGCGCACCAGGTGGCCCAGTCCTGCAGCTTCTGCCCCTGGTGCCACCACCAGTCGGGGAAGGCGGGGTCGTCGCCGCCGGTGGCGTCGAACACCCGGCGCAGGACCTCACGCTTGCGCGCCCAGATCGCGTCGCGGTCGATCAGGTCGCCCTCGGACAGGGCGCGGCCGGCGTCGCCGTCGAGGTCCACGCGGTCGGCGCCGGGGACCTCCTCGACGCGGAGGTAGACGGGGTTGCGGAAGCGGCGGGTGGCCGGCAGGTAGGGGCTGGCCTCCTGCTGCGGGGTCGGGGCGACGGCGTGCAGCGGGTTGACGAGCACGAAGCCCGCGCCCTGACCGGCGGCCATCTCGCGGACGGCGCGCAGGTCGGCGAGGTCGCCGATGCCCCAGCTGCCGCGGCTGCGGGTGGCGTAGAGCTGCACCGCCCACCCCCACGCGCGGTCCTCGGGCAGCCAGCACCGGCCGGGGGACACGACCAGCCGGCGCCGCGGGCCCCCGGGCTCCTGCAGCCAGTGGTAGCCCAGCGGGAAGTCGGCGGGCAGCTCGCCGTCGACGTGCCGGGTGGACCCGTCCTCGAGGGTCACCTCGGCCTCGTCGACCTCCAGGACGTCGCCGGGTCGGGCGACGATGGGCGCCCGGTGCTCGAGGTCCTCCGGCGGCTCGCCGATCACCTCCCGCAGGCGGTCGATGGTGGCCTGGGCGACCTCGTGTTCCTCGTCGAGGGCGTCGAGCCAGGTGGCGTCGATGCCCCAGCGGTCGGTGCTGCTGGTGCGTGTCACCCCCCGATCCTCACGGCGGGCCGGGCTGATCGCAGCGCAGGCGCGGCGTGGCGCCGCTCTCCTCCCGTCCCTCCCGGGCCGGCGGCGGTTCCGGCACCCGGCGGTCCTGTGGCCGCTGACCAGGCGCTGGGGTAGGCACGACCGGTGACCGTGATCGGCTTCCACAACTCGCACGAGCAGGTCCACCCGGCCGAGCTCCTGACCGCCTCGCAGCACGCCGAGGAGGTCGGGTTCACCGCGGCGATGTGCTCGGACCACCTGACGCCGTGGAACCCGCGGCAGGGGGAGTCGGGCTTCGCGTGGTCCTGGCTCGGCGCGGCGCTGGCCACCACCGGGCTGCCCTTCGGCGTGGTCAACGCCCCCGGGCAGCGCTACCACCCGGTGATCGTCGCGCAGGCGATCGCGACCCTCGGCGCGATGTTCCCCGGCCGGTTCTGGGCCGCGCTGGGGTCCGGCGAGGCGATGAACGAGCACGTCAGCGGGCACGTGTGGCCGAACAAGGACATCCGCGACGCGCGGCTGCGCGAGTGCGTCGACGTCATCCGCGCGCTGCTGGCCGGCGAGGAGGTCAGCCACGACGGGCTGGTCGTCGTCGACCGCGCGCAGATCTGGACGCTGCCCGAGCAGCAGCCCGCGCTCATCGCCCCCGCCGTCACCGCCCGCACCGCCGCCCGGCACGCCGAGTGGGCCGACGGGCTGGTCACCATCAACCAGCCGCACGACGTGCTGCGCGACGTCGTCTCGTCCTACCGGGACGCCGGGGGGCAGGGGACGCTGACCATCCAGGTGCACGTCTCCTGGGACCCCGACGAGGACCGCGCGCTGGGGATCGCGCACGACCAGTGGCGCAGCAACGTGTTCCCGCCGCCGCTGTGCTGGGACCTCGACACGACGACGGCCTTCGACCAGGCCAGCGCGCACGTGCGCCCCGAGGACGTGACGACGGCGGTGCGGGTGTCCTCCGACCTCGGGCAGCACGCCGCGTGGATCGCCGAGTACGTCGACCTCGGCTTCGACCAGGTCTACCTGCACCACGTGGGCAAGGAGCAGAAGCCGTTCCTCGACGCGTTCGGCGAGCACGTGCTGCCGCGGCTCGACGTCACCCGGCCCGCGCCGGCCGTCGCGGTCAACCCGCTGCGGCCGCACCAGGAGCCCCAGCCCGCCGTCCTGAAGTAGCCGCCCGAAGCGGCCCTGCACCGTCCGGTTGCCGCGCGGGGCCGTGATCGACAGGCTCGCCGGGTGCGGATCACGGACACGGCGGACCTCTGGTGGAAGACGGCGGTCGTGTACTGCCTCGACGTCGAGACGTTCATGGACTGGAACGGCGACGGGTGCGGGGACCTCGCGGGCCTGGCGCAGCGGATCGACCACCTCGCCGACCTCGGCGTCACCTGCCTGTGGCTGATGCCCTTCTACCCGACCGCCGAGCGCGACGACGGCTACGACATCACCGACTTCTACGGCGTCGACCCGCGGCTGGGCACGCACGGCGACCTGGTCGAGGTCATCCGCACGGCCAATGACCGCGGCATCCGGGTGATCGCCGACCTCGTCGTCAACCACACCTCGATCCGGCACCCCTGGTTCCAGCAGGGCCGGCAGAGCCGCGACGCGCCCTTCCACGACTTCTACGTGTGGCGCGACGACGAGCCGCCGGACACCTCCGACCAGGTCGTCTTCCCCGACCAGGAGGACTCGGTCTGGACGCGCAACGAGCCGACGGGGGAGTGGTACCTGCACCGGTTCTACAAGGAGCAGCCCGACCTCGACGTCACCAACCCGCGGGTGCGCGACGAGGTCGCCAAGCTCATGGGCTTCTGGCTGCAGCTGGGCCTGTCGGGCTTCCGCGTGGACGCCGTCCCGTTCTTCCTCGAGACCCAGGACGGCGCCGACGCCGAGCACTTCCCCGACCCGCACGAGTACCTGCGCGCGCTGCGCTCGCTGGTCGGCCGGCGCACCGGCAGCGGCGTGCTGCTCGGCGAGGTGAACCTGCCGCACGAGCAGCAGCGGGAGTTCTTCGGCGGCGACGACGGCGACGAGCTGACCATGCTGTTCGACTTCGTCGGCATGCAGGCGATGTACCTGTCGCTGGCCCGCGCCGACGCCGGCCCGCTGGTGCAGGCGCTCACCGGCCGCCCCGAGGTGGACCCCGACAGCCAGTGGGCGACGTTCGTCCGCAACCACGACGAGCTCACCCTCGACAAGCTCTCCGAGGACGAGCGCAAGGAGGTCTTCGCCGCCTTCGGCCCCGAGGAGCGGATGCAGGTCTACGGCCGCGGCCTGCGCCGCCGGCTGCCGCCGATGCTCGACGGCGACCCGCGGCGGGTGCGCATGGTCTACAGCCTCCTGTTCTCGCTGCCCGGCACGCCGGTGCTCTTCTACGGCGAGGAGATCGGCATGGGCGAGGACCTCGACGCCGAGGGCCGGCTCGCCGTCCGGACGCCGATGCAGTGGACCGCCGGGCGCAACGGCGGCTTCTCCACCGCCGACGCCGACCGGCTGCCCGGGCCCGTGGTCTCCGGCGGCTTCGCCCCGGAGTTCGTCAACGTCGCCGACCAGCGCCGCGACCCGGACTCGCTGCTGTCGTTCATGAAGCTGCTCATCCGCCGCTACCGCGAGTCGCCGGAGCTGGGCTGGGGCTCGTTCCGGGTGCTCGGGCAGCCGCACCCGGAGGTGCTCGCGCACGTCTGCGAGTGGGACGACGGCACGCTGGTCGCCGTGCACAACCTCGGCCCCGAGCCGCGCGTCGTGCCGCTCGTGCTCGACGGCTGCGACGCCTCGCACCGGTTGGAGGACCTGCTGGTCACCCGGGCCACGCCGATCGGCGACGACGGCGCGGTGGAGCTGGCGCTCGACGGCTACGGGTACCGCTGGCTGCGGGTGGTCGCCGAGGACAGCCGCCGGCTGCTCTGACGCCCCGTCATCCCGCGACGACGGGGCGTGGTCGCGCGCCGCGTCCTCCCGGTGCCGGACCGGCCGGTCCCGCCGCGCCCGGCCGACCTGCGCGGACCTGTCGGAGGGGCGGCCTAGCGTCGCCGGTGATGACCGAGCCCGCCGTCCCCGCGCACCCCGCCCCGCCGACCGCACCCGCGACCGCCCCCGTGCAGTACCCGCCCGGCGGCCCGGGTGCGGGCGGGGCGACCGCGGCCGGCCAGGCGTCCCCCGGAACCGCCGCCCCTGCCCCCGGCGGCCCTCCGGGCGGACCGGTGGCGGGTGGACCGGCGACGGGGGGACCGGCGACGGGCGCACCGGCGACGGGCGGCCCCGTGCCCGGCTCCGAGGGCGGCCCCCACCCGACCGGGCCGGTGACCGGGCGGCCGCCGGTGGTCCGGGCCCGCCGGGGCGACCCGCTGACCCGCATGGGCCCGTGGGCGCCGGCCGCCGGCGCGGTCCTCGGCCTGCTGGCCGGGGTGGTCGCCGTCCTGCTGCTCGGCGGGCGGGCCGAGGCGTTCGCCGAGCGCCTGGCGCTGGTGTTCCTCGTCGTCGGGCTGGTGATGCTCGGCGCGGCCGGGGCGCTGCTGGCCGACGAGGTGCGGCTGGTCCGCCGCGGCGCCCGGGAGGCCGCGGTGCGGCCGGCCTGGGTGGAGGCGACCGCGGGGTTGATCAACGGGCTGACCCCGGCCCGCCTGCTGCTCGGCTCCAGCGCGTTCGTGCTCTTCCTCGCCGCCTACACCGCCCGGTAGGGCGGCTCAGCCCACCGTGTCCGGGTCGCGCAGCGTGGCGGGGTCCAGCCGGCCCTCGACGATGTCGTCGGCGACGTCGTCGACCACCCGCCCGGTGGCGAAGGCGTGGGCGCGCAGCACGGTGAGGGTGTCCACGACGTCGAGGCCGAGCGCCACCGTGGCCACGCCGGTCGCCTGCCACACGCGGCTGCGGCGGCGGGCGTCGGGGGAGTCCCACCACCGGTGCCCGCCCTCGTCGGCCACCCCGCCGGAGGCCCGCACCAGCTCCTCGGTCAGGCACACGACGACCGCCTCGACGTCGTCGCGCGGGACGCCGGTGAGCGTGGCCAGCTCCCGCGCGTAGAGGTCGACGATCACCGTCGGTCCCAGCGGCGGGGCCAGCGGCACCGAGAACACCGCGCGGAACGGCGTCTCGCCGATCAGCGCCTCGTGCAGCTCGGGCCAGTTGCGGTGGATGTCCTCGATGTCGAAGACGATGGCGCTGCCGGTGTCGTGGGCGCGCAGGCACGGGCCGTCGCCGGCGGTGAACTGCAGCTGCTCGGCCCGCGAGGTGGTGCGGTCGCTGGCGCCGATCGGCGTCCGCACGCCGGCGCCCTCGTGGATGCTCAGCGCCGCGCCGTCCACCCGGACCGCCTCCGCGGCCGCCCGGGCCAGCCGGGAGGGCACCATCTCCGGGCCGTCCTCGCCGTCGCCGGGCGGGTCCTGCAGGGCGTCCAGGAACCGCGTCGCCGCATCACTCGCCGTCACCCGTCCACTCCCGTCGTCCTGGTCACCGGTCCTCCCCGGTGGCCACTTCCCGGACCTGCCCGTGCCGCGACTCGAGGTCACCTTGGTCCAGCGGCCCCGCGCGCACCACCCTGGGGTCCACCGCGCGGCGTCATCCGTAGGCCTGCACGGCGAGGACGACGGCCAGCCCCAGCCCGGCCAGCGCGATCAGCCGGCGGAGCAGGGTCTGCGGCACGCGCCGCACGACCCGCGGGCCGAGCCGGCCGCCGGCCAGGCAGCCCAGCGCCAGCGGCAGCGCGGCGCTCCAGGCCACCGGCGCGAGCACCACGAACCCGACGGCGGCCACCGCGTTCGCCGCCCCCAGGACGACGTTCTTGAGCGCGTTGCTGCGAGGCAGGCCCTCGCCGGTGCCCAGCAGCACCAGCGCGAGCAGCAGCACCCCGGCGGCGGCGCCGAAGTAGCCGCCGTAGACCCCGATGACGCCGGTGCCGGCGACCAGCCACCACGGGTCCCGGGCGCCGTGCAGCCGGCGGCCCTCCTCGGCCAGCTCGCCCGGCGGCCGCTGCAGCAGGATCGCCAGCGCCGCGCCGCCGATGAGCAGCGGGACCAGCCGCTCGAACGCCTCGGCGGGGGTGAGCAGCAGCAGCGCCGCGCCCGCCACCCCGCCGACCACCCCGGCGGCGGCCAGCGGCAGCAGCCGCCGGCCCTGCCCGGCCAGCTCCGGCCGGGACGCGCTCACCGACCCCACGCTGGTCAGCACCAGCGCGACGGTGTTGGTGACGTTGGCGGTCACCGGCGGCAGCCCGGTGGCCAGCAGCGCCGGGTAGCTCACCAGCGAGGCCAGCCCGGCGATGCTGCCGGCCAGCCCGGCGCCGAGCCCGGCGAGGACCAGCAGCAGCCACTCCAGCGCGTTCACCGGGCCACCAGCACGCCGATGGCGACGCAACCGAGCACGACGATCGCCGTCCGCAGGACCGCCGCGGGCAGCCGGCGGCCGTACCGGGCGCCGAGCGCCCCGCCCACCACGGAGCCGCCGGCGACCAGCCCGGCGGCAGCCCAGTCGACCCGGTCGGTCGCGAAGACGACGTAGGCCGTCGCCGCGACGGCGTTCACCGCGGCGCTGAGCACGTTCTTGAGCGCGTTGAGGCGCTGCAGCGGCTCCGCGAGCAGCAGCCCGAACACCCCCATCTGCAGCACGCCCTGGCTGGCGGCGAAGTAGCCGCCGTAGCTGCCGGTCGCGTACGCGCCGGCGACCAGGCCGGCCAGCCGCCACCCGTGCGGCGTCGCGCCGCCGTCGGTGCGGCGGGCGGCCAGCCGGCGGGTCAGCAGCGGCTGGACGGCGACCAGCACGACGGCCAGCCCGACCAGCACCGGCACCACCGCCTCGAACGCCGCCGCGGGCAGGTGCAGCAGCAGGACCGCGCCGGTCAGCGCGCCCAGCGCCGACGCCGGCAGCAGCCGCAGCACCAGTCCCCGCTGCCCGGCGAGCTCGCGGCGGTAGCCGACCGCGCCGCTGACGTTGCCCGGCACGAGCCCCAGCGTGTTGGACACGCTCGCGGTGACCGGCGGCAGCCCGGTGGCCAGCAGCACCGGGAAGGTGACCAGCGTCCCGGACCCGACGACGGCGTTGATCGCGCCCGCCGCGCCCCCGGCGGCGAGCACGGCGGCGATCTCCGCTCCGGTCATGCGCACATCGCCGTCGAGCCTGGCACGCCGGTCCCCGCGGCCCGGCCGCGGCTCCCGGACCGTGGTGGGATCGCCCCGTGACGGGGTCCCCAGCACGTCCGCCGGTCCACCTGCTGCGCGTCCCCTTCGACTCCGGCCACGAGGAGCGCCGGATGGGGGCGGGCCCGACGGCGCTGGTCCGCGGCGGGGCCGCCGGCCGGTTGCGCGGGCGCGGGCACGCCGTGACCGAGCAGGTGGTCGGCCCGGGGGACGCGTGGCGGGCCGAGCTGACGACGGCCTTCGAGCTCTGCCGGGCGGTCGCCTCGGCCGTGGCCACGGTCCGCCCGTCGGGGACGGTGCCGGTGCTGCTGTCCGGCAACTGCGGCACCACCCTCGGCGTCCTCGCCGGCCTGACCGGGTCCGGTCGGCGGATCGGGCTCGTCTGGCTCGACGCCCACGGCGACTTCAACACCCCCGAGGAGGACACCGGCGGGTTCCTCGACGGGCAGGGCCTGGCGGTCGTGGTCGGCCGCTGCTGGCGCGCGTTGGCCGCGCGCGTCCCGGGGTTCGTGCCGCTGGACCAGCGCGACGTCGTGCTCGCCGGCGCCCGCGACCTCTCCCCGGCGCAGCAGGCCGTCCTGCGGGCGTCGGGCGTCGCCTGGCTCCCGCCGGGGCGGGTGCGCGACGGCGCGGCGCTCGACGCCGCCCTGACCACCCTCGCCGCCCGCGTGGACGCCGTCCACCTGCACGTCGACCTCGACGTGTACGACCCGTCGATCGCCCCGGCCAACGACCACGCCGCGCCGGACGGGCTCGGCGCCGGCGACGTGCTCGACCTGCTGGAGCGGACGGCGTCGCGGCTGCCGGTGGTGTCGCTGACGCTGGCGTCCTACGACCCCGCCCTCGACCCGGCGGGGCGGCTGCGGGCGACGGCGCTGGACCTGCTCGAGGAGGTCTGCGCCCGCGCGACGCCGCTGCCGTCCTGAGGTCAGGCGTCCTTGCGGCCGGCGTCGACGACGCGCAGCACCAGCTCGCCGGCCTCGTCGGAGGCGGCCAGGTCGACCTCGGCGTCGATGCCCCAGTCGTGGTCGCCGGCCGGGTCGTCCAGGATCTGCCGCACCCTCCAGACGCCGGGCTCGCTGCGGTCCCAGACCAGCAGCGCCGGGCCGCGGGCGTCGGCGCCGGTGCCCACCTCGGCGTGCTCGGCGAAGTAGCCGCGGACCACCTCACCCCACCGCTCGGCGTCCCAGCCGGAGCCGGCGTCGAGCTCGCCGAGGTCGTACCAGCGGCGCCGCGCCCACAGCTGCACCCGGGCGAACAGCGCGTTGCGGACCATGGCGGTGAACGCCCGCTCGTTGCCGGTGAGCGGCCGGGCCCGCGCCGGGACGGCGACCGGCTCGTCCAGCGGCTGGTCCGGGCTGGTCAGCTGCTCCCACTCGTCGAGCAGGCTGGAGTCCACCTGCCGCACCAGCTCGCCGAGCCACTCGACGACGTCGGTGACCTCCTCGGTGCGGGCGGCCGCGGGCACGCCGGACCGCAGCGCCTTCACCGCGTCGGAGAGGTAGCGCAGCACCGCGCCCTCGGAGCGGGTCAGCCCGTAGGTGGACACCAGCTCCTTGAACGTCATCGCCCGCTCCCACGTCTCGCGGACGACGGACTTCGGCGAGGGGTGCGCGTCGGCGGCCCACGGGTTGCTGCGCACGTAGACGGCGAAGGCGTGCTCGAGCAGCTCCTCGAGCGGCTTCGGGTAGGTGACGTCCTCGAGCAGCTCGATCCGCTCGTCGTACTCGATGCCCTCGGCCTTCATCTGCGCGACCGCCTCGCCGCGCACCTTGTTCAGCTGCGCGGCCAGGATCTGCCGCGGGTCGTCGAGGGTGGCCTCCACGACGCTGACGACGTCGAGGGCGAAGGTGTCCGAGGCGGGGTCGAGCAGCTCGATCGCGGCGAGGGCGAACGTCGACAGCGGCTGGTTGAGCGCGAAGTCCGGCGGCAGGTCGACCGTCAGCCGGTGGCGCCGGCCGTCGGGCTCCGGCTCGGGCAGCCGCTCCAGCACGCCGGCCTGCAGCAGCGAGCGGGCGATGCCCACCGCCTCCCGGATCAGCCTGAGCTGCCGCTTGCGCGGCTCGTGGTTGTCGGTGAGCAGCCGGCGCAGCGCCGCGACCGGGTCGCCGGGCCGGTCGACGACGTCGAGCAGCATCGCCGTCGTCACGCGCATGTGGCTGGTCAGCGGCTCCGGCTCGGCGGCGACCAGGCGCTCCATGGTCGACTTCGACCACGGCACCATCCCCTCGGGGGCCTTCTTCCGGACCAGCTTGCGGCGCTTCTTCGGGTCGTCGGCGACCTTGGCGAACTGCCGGAGGTTCTCCACCTCGTGCTCGGGCGCCTGGACGACGACGGTGCCCGCGGTGTCGTAGCCCGCGCGCCCGGCCCGCCCGGCGATCTGGTGGAACTCGCGGGCGTTGAGCAGCCGGGTGCGGCTGCCGTCGTACTTGCTCAGCGCGGAGAACACGACGGTGCGGATGGGCACGTTGATGCCGACGCCGAGGGTGTCGGTGCCGCAGATGACCTTGAGCAGGCCGGCCTGGGCCAGCTGCTCCACCAGCCGCCGGTACTTGGGCAGCATCCCCGCGTGGTGGACGCCGATGCCGTGGCGCACCAGCCGCGACAGCGTCGTCCCGAAGGCCGAGGTGAACCGGAACCCGCCGATCGCGTCGGCGATGGCGGCCTTCTCCTCCTTGGTGCACACGTTGACGCTCATCAGCGCCTGCGCCCGCTCCAGCGCCTGGGCCTGGGTGAAGTGCACGACGTAGACCGGCGCCTGCCGCGTGTCCAGGAGCTCCTGGATGGTCTCGTGCGCCGGCGTCGTCGCGTACCAGTGGTGCAGGGGGACCGGGCGCTCGGCGCCGGCGACCAGCGCGGTGGGCCGGCCGGTGCGGCGGGTGAGGTCCTCCTGCAGCGCGTCGGTGTTGCCGAGCGTGGCGCTCATCAGCAGGAACTGCGCCCGGGGCAGCTCCAGCAGCGGCACCTGCCAGGCCCAGCCGCGGTCGGGGTCGCCGTAGAAGTGGAACTCGTCCATGACGACGAGGCCGATGTCGGCGTCGGCGCCCTCGCGCAGCGCCACGTTGGCGAGCACCTCGGCCGTGCAGGCGATGACCGGCGCGCCGGCGTTGACGCTCGCGTCGCCGGTGAGCATGCCGACGTTGGCCGCGCCGAACACCCCGCACAGCGCGAAGAACTTCTCGCTCACCAGGGCCTTGATCGGCGCGGTGTAGAAGCTGCGCCGCCCGGCCGCCATCGCCGCGTACTGCGCGCCGGTGGCGACCAGGGACTTGCCCGACCCGGTCGGCGTCGCGAGGACGACGTTCGCGCCGCTGACCAGCTCGATCAGCGCCTCCTCCTGGTGCGGGTACAGCGGCGTGCCGCCGTCCTCGGCCCAGGCCGCGAAGGAGGTGAACAGCTCGTCGGGGTCGCTGCCGCGCGCCCGGAGGGCGGTGAGGTCGCCGGGGTCGTCGAGCAGGGGGAGGGGCGCGGTCGCGGTCATCGTGAGGGACAGCGTGCCCGACGGTCCCGGCCTTCCCCGACGCCGGGGCGGCGTAACGAAACGGTCACGACTCGCCCGGTGGGGTGTGGCGCGGATCGCCTCCGCCCATCAAGGTGAACGGAAGGTGAACGGAAGGTGGATGCGACGCATGCTGGAGAAGAACTGCCCTGAGTGCCACTGGGTGACGGTGACCGACGCCGACGGGCGTCGCCGGATCGAGATGCGGTGGGGCTCGCCGCAGCCGGCCGCGAAGGCGCGGCCGCGGCGCGCGGCCTGAGGCCGCCCGGGTTCCGCGCGGGGACGCGCGGGTAGGCGGGTCGGCGAGGGCGGGACGGGGAGCAGACCCGCCCCGCCGGACCGCCAGCAGGAGGAGCCCCCCGTGTCGTCACCCCGCCCCGAGTCCCAGCCCGAGCAGCAGCAGACCCCGCCGGGCACGCTCGGCGAGATGGAGCCGAAGCCCGACCACGGTGAGGAGACCTACCGCGGGTCGGGCCGCCTGGCCGGCAAGGCCGCGGTCATCACCGGCGGCGACAGCGGCATCGGCCGCGCCGTCGCGATCGCCTTCGCCCGCGAGGGCGCCGACGTGCTCATCTCGTACCTCTCCGAGCACGAGGACGCCGAGGACACGAAGAAGTACGTCGAGGAGGCCGGCCGCCGGTGCGTGCTGGTGCCCGGTGACCTCTCCGACCGGGCGCACGCCAAGACGATCATCCCGAAGGCCGTCGAGGAGTTCGGCAAGGTCGACGTCCTGGTGAACAACGCCGCCTTCCAGATGTCGCACGACAGCCTGGAGGAGGTCTCCGACGAGGAGTGGGACCACACGGTGGCCACCAACCTCACCGCGATGTTCACCCTCTGCAAGGACGTGATCCCGCACATGCCGTCGGGCGGGTCGATCATCAACTCGTCGTCGGTGAACTCCGACATGCCGAGCCCGAGCCTCGCGCCCTACGCCATGACCAAGGCCGGCATCGCGAACTTCACCGCGAGCCTCGCGCAGATGTACGCCGAGAAGGGCATCCGGGCCAACAGCGTCGCGCCCGGGCCGGTCTGGACGCCGCTGATCCCCGCGACCATGCCCGAGGAGAAGGTGGCCAGCTTCGGCCAGCAGGTGCCGATGGGCCGCGCCGGTCAGCCGGCCGAGCTCGCGCCGGTGTACGTGCTGCTGGCCAGCGACGAGGCGTCCTACGTGTCGGGCGCACGCGTCGCGGTGACCGGCGGCAACCCCATCCTGTAGCGCCGTCCGCGGATGATCAGCTGAGCTCACGCTGACGCGTCCTGGCTCACCGTCGGCGGTGTGCCAGGACGCGGCACGATCAGGTCACCTGATCGTGCGTGCCAGCGCGGCGACGTCGGCCGGGCGCACCCGGCAGCAGCCGCCGACCAGCCGCGCGCCGGCGGCCACCCACGCCGCGGCGTCGCCGGGGTCGATGCCACCGGTGCCCGTCCAGCGCCGGGCCGCGGCGTCCCACCCCTCGCCGCTGTTCGGGTACGCGACCAGCGGCACCCCCGCGGCCGCCGCGGCCGCCAGCGCCGGGAGCACCCCGGCCGGGTCGGTGCAGTTGACGCCGACGGCGACCACCTCGGGCACGCCACGCGCCAGCGCGAACACCTCCGCCGCGCGCTCGCCGCGGCGGGTGCGCGCCACGCCGTCGGCGCCGACGACGGTGGTCAGCGACAGCCACACCGGCACGCCCCGCGACGTCGCCTCGGCCAGCACCGCCTCCACCTCGGCGGCGGCCGGCAGCGTCTCGCAGGCCAGCACGTCGGCGCCGGCGTCGGCGAGCGCGGCCATCCGCGGCCGGTGGAACGCGCGCAGCCGGTCGACGCCGACCTCCGCCACGTACGCGCCGGTGTATTCGGAGCCGTCGGCCAGCGCGGCGCCGTACGGCCCGACCGACCCGGCCACCCACGCGCCCGGCGCCCCCTCCCGGGCCAGCGCCACCGAGCGGGCGACCAGCGCCAGCGCCTCGTCCCGGTCCACGCCCACCGCGGCGAACCCCTCGACGGTCGCCTGGTAGCTCGCCGTCGTCGCCACCTGCGCCCCGGCGGCCGCGAAGGCGGCGTGCGCGGCGACGACGGCCCCCGGGTCGTCGCGCAGCAGCCGCGCCGACCACAGCACCGACGTGACGTCGTGCCCGTGGGCCTCGAGCTCGGTGGACAGGCCGCCGTCGAGCAGGACCGGGCCGGCGGCGAGCGCGGCGGGCAGGGAGGTCACCGCCCCATCGTCCTCAGGAGGGCCGGTACGGCGGCGCCACGCCCCAGCCCCACCGCGGGACCGGGGCGTGCTCGACGACGGCGGCGCCGTCCTGCGAGTTGGCCAGCGCCAGGCGGGTGCCCCACTCGACGTAGCCGACGAAGGCCGCGCGGAACTCGGGGTCGTCGGGCAGGCCGGCGTCGTCGGCGGCGCGGCTCATCAGCGTGGCGAACCGGAACCGCTGCTCGGGCACCAGCCGCAGCCCGCGGTGGTGGGCGAGCATCCGCTCGTAGCCGCCGAGCTGCTCGGAGTAGAGCGCCGGGCCGCCGAACACCTCGCACCACCAGGCGGTGACGTGCGCGCGGTGCGCCTCGGACACGCCGCCGGGGAACAGCGGGCCGAGCAGGTCGTCCCGCTCGACCCGGTCGTAGAACGCGTCGATCAGGCGCCGGAAGGCCGGGGCGCCGCCGGCCCACTCGTAGAGCGTGGGTGGCACGCCGGCCAGCGCACCACGGCCCCCGCCGGCGGGGAAGGACTCAGCGCGCGAGGCGGTAGTGGGACAGGACGACGCCAGTCGTCGTCGGCACCGACTCGACCAGCTCCCAGCGCAGGTGCGCCCCGGCCGGGAACAGGGTGCGGCCGCTGCCCAGGGCGACCGGCGCGACGGCGAGCCACGCGTCGTCGACCAGGCCGGCCGGGAGGAGGGTGGCCAGCAGGTCGGGGCTGCCGAGCACGGTGAGGTCGGTGTCGACGGTCGCCTTGAGCTCGGCGACGGTCGCGGCGGCGTCGCCGGCGAGGACCGTGGTGTTCGCCCACGTCGGCGCGTAGCCCGGGTCCCGGGTGGCGACGTACTTCCGCTTCGCGTCGAGCACCGGGCCGAACGGGTTGTCGGTGGTGCCCGCCCACGCGGCCTGCAGCGACTCGAAGGTGCGCCGGCCGAACAACATGGCGCCCTCGCGCGCCATGCCGCGGCCCATGACCTCGCCGAGGACGCCGTCGGGATAGGGCGCGAACCAGCCGCCGTGGGTGAACCCGCCGCGGGTGTCCTCGTCCGGTGCGGCCGGCGCCTGCACGACGCCGTCCAGGCTGACGTTCTCGACGATGCTGATCCTGCCCACGGCTCCTCCTCGGACGCAGTGCTACGGATTCAGTAGTAGCGACTACGTCTGACAAAGTGCAAGGGGTAGCCTCGACCGCGTGCCGGACCGCCGCAGCTACGACGACCCGTGCGGGGTCGCCCGCGCCCTCGACGTCGTGGGGGAGCGGTGGGCGCTGCTCGTCGTCCGCGAGCTGCTGCTCGGTCCGAAGCGCTACACCGACCTGGCGCGCGGGCTGCCCGGCAGCAGCCCGACCGTGCTGAGCCAGCGGCTGCGCGACCTGGAGGCGGCCGGGGTCGTCACGCGGCCGGTGGCCGGGCCACCGGTCGGCGGGCGGGTCTATGCCCTCACCCCCCGCGGGCGCGAGCTCGAGGACGTGCTGCTCGCGCTCGGCCGGTGGGGCTCGCGCACGGTGCAGACCTCGGCCGGGGACCTGGGCACCGACGCGTTCGTGCTCGCGCTGCGCACCGTCGCCGACCCCTCCCGGCTGGCCGGCTGGTCGGCGCGGGTGGAGCTCGCGGTCGACGACCCCGCGGCGCCCGACCGGGTCACGCTCACCGTCGCCGACGGCCGGCTGTCGGCCGTCCGCGGCACGGCCGGCGCCCCCGACGCCGTCCTGGCCGGCCCGCCGGCGGTGCTCCGCCCGGTCGCCTTCGGACGCCGGTCCCTCGACGACGCCCTGGCCGCCGGGGACCTGCGCGTCGACGGCGACGTCGACGTGGTGCGCCGGCTGCTGGGCGCGCTCGTCCCACCGGTCCCGGCCTGACCTCCGCGAGCACGGGCCTCCCTGGCCGACACGCCGGGCACCGCCGGCGTGTCCCCACCGCGGGGCCGTGATCGCGGGGACGAGGCGCGTCGGTGAGACTGGGCGGGTGCCCGGCAGCGACGACACCAGCGGCGACCTCCCGGTCACCGGCTCCCTCGTCGTCCCCGCCGCGGCGCTGGGCTGGCGCTTCTCGCGGTCCTCGGGGCCCGGCGGGCAGGGCGTCAACACCGCCGACTCCCGCGTCGAGCTGTCGGTCGCGCCGCTGGAGCTGCGCGGGCTGACCGACGCGCAGCGGCAGCGGCTGACCGAGCGGCTGGGCCCGCGGCTGGTCGACGGCGTCCTGACCATCACGGCGAGCGAGCACCGCCAGCAGCTGCGCAACCGGGCCGCCGCGCGCGAGCGGCTGGCCGCGGTGCTGCGCGCCGCCCTGGCCGCCCCGCCCCCGCCGCGCCGGCGCACGAAGCCGACCCGCGGCTCGCAGGAGCGGCGGATCGCGGAGAAGAAGCGGCGCGGCGAGCTCAAGCGCCGCCGCGGCAGCTGGGAGTAGCGCTCCTAGAGCTCCGGCATCGGCACGCCCGGCGGCCGGACGGCCACCCACAGCGGCAGCTGCCCGTCGGCCGAGCGGGTCGCCGTCGTCACCTCGAAGCCCAGCCCGCGGGCGAAGCGCACCACCGCCCAGGCGGGGGCGACCAGCGCGGCGGGCACGCCCTCGGCGTCGCAGCGGGCCAGCACCGGCGCGAGCACCGCGCCGCCCAGGCCGCGACGGCGCGAGCGCGGCCGGGTGGCCAGCGCGCGCAGCCGCCAGTGCGGACCCTCGGGCAGCGCGGCGGCGAGCTCGGCCTCGGTGCGGGCGACGGCGTCGGCGCGGTCGGCGTGCAGCCGCGGCACCTCCCGCTCCAGCGCCGCGCGGACGTCGGCCGGCACCGGTGTCGCGGCCCCGGCGGGAGCCACCCAGGAGGCGACGGCGTCGACGTCCTCGCTGACCCAGGTGGTGCCGGTGGCGACCCCGCGGTGCCCGGCGTCGAGCTCGGCCAGCCGGGTGAGCCGCTGTGTGCGCCCGTCCAGCGGCAGCGCCCAGCGCACCCACCGCGACTCGGCCAGCGCCACGGTGACGGTGGCGGCGATGCGCGGCACGTCGCGCGGCTCGGCCTCCCGGACCACCGGGACGCCGACGTGGACCGTCGGCCCGGGTTCGCTCATGGCAGCCATGACACCACGGCGCGCGCACGGCCCGGCCACGCCCGTGGGGCCGGCCCCGAGACGGGCCCGGCCCCACGGGGCGTGTGTCGGACTCACACGTCGAAGCCGGCGCGGTCGACCTTGCGGTGGTAGCGGGTACCGAGCCTGCCGCCCAGGATCGCGCCGAGCAGCATGACCAGGAGCGCGGCGATGCCGGCGACGATCCCGGCGGTGGTCAGGGTGTCCCCGCTGATCGGGATGCTGGGCAGGTTCAGCTGCGAGAGCACGTCGTACTCCGAGCCGAGCGCCGCGCCGAGGACGGCGAGGACGACGACGACCAGCAGGCCGATCACCCACACGGCGATGCCCTGCCGGACCCCGTCGAAGCGGGCCATGCGCCCGGCGACGTAGCCGCCGGCGAGATGGGCCAGGAACAGCACGACCAGCAGCGTGATGCCGCCGATGACGCCGATGGTGTCGGCCTGTGCAGGGGTCTGGTCGGCGGCCTGGTCGGCGGTGGACGCCTGGGTCAGGCCGAAGGCGACGCCGGCGGCGGACAGCAGGGCCAGCAGGATCACGGCCAGACCGTTGGCGGACAGCCAGCCGAAGGAGGCCGCTCCCCACGTGACGCCGCCGAAGCGCTCGTGCTGCGCGTCGACGGCGTCACGGGCCTTGCCGCGGGTGGCCGACGCACCGACCGAGCCGGAGGTGGCGTCGCCGCCGAGAGAGGAGCTCGCGGTGCCTTCCTGAGGGGACCGGGGAGTGCGGGTGCGGACCGGCCGACGGGCCGGCCGGTCCGCGGTGGGGTCAGCGGCGACGGGTCGTCGGGTCGACGTCGCCGTCGACCTCGATCTGCTCCTTGCGCACCTGCTCGGTGACCTGCTGCTGCTCGGTCACCGTCTGGGTGTCGAGGCGGATGCGCTCGACCGGCGTGGCCTCCTTGGACACCACGGGGCGCTCGGCGTGCAGGACGACCTCGTGCTCCTCCTCGGAGATGGCCGGCCCGTCCATCGCGTTGCCGATGTTGGCGTCGGTGATGGGCTCGCGCTCGACCCGGACCTCCTCGTGGGAGACGGGGACGGTCTGGCTCACGTTCTCCGTGACGACGTACTTCCGCAGCCGCGCCCGGCCGGCCTCGACGCGCTGGGTGCCCACGGTGAGGTGTTCCTCGGAGCGGGTCATGGCGTTGTCGGTCGTCGGGCCCGAGGTGTCGCGGCCGACGACGCCCTCCTGGCCGCTGAGGTCGGCTCGGCCACCGGTCGTCGTCCCGGTCGTCGTCCCGGTCGTCATCGCCTGACCGGTCGCGGTGCCCGAGGTGCCCAGGCCGTAGTAGCGGTAGAGCTCCTGCTCCTCCTGCGGCGACAGGTGGCCGGCGGAGACGTCGACGTGCGGGGCGCCCTTGACCTTCGCCTTGTCGTAGGGGACGCGCAGCTCGCCGCCGGAGACCGTGGCGTCGGCCAGGGGGACGAAGGCCTCCTTGGTGCCGAACAGGCCGGTGCGGACGGTCGCCCACTCGGGACGGCCGGTCTCGTCGTCGAGGAAGACCTCGCCGACGCTGCCGTGCTTGCCGTCGGGGCCGACGGCGGTGCTGCCGATGACGTCGCTGATCTGCCGGTCGTCGATCACGTGCGCTCCTCGCGGAAGGGGGTGGGGGATCGGCCGGCTCCCTCACGCGGCGGAGTGCCGGGGGTCAGCTGGCCACTCCGGGGGTGCCCTGCGGTTTACGACGTAAACCCCCTCCCGGTCACTCCCCGGGGACGCGCCCCTCCCGCCGGAGGGACTCCAGGCGGCCGAGCAGGTTCTCGAGGGCCTCCTCGAACTCGGCGGCCGACTCGTCCCGCGACAGCAGCTCCTCCAGCTCGGTGACGAGCGGGTACTGCGAGAGGTCGGTCCCGGTGCCGGGGACGCCCCCCGGTGCGTCCTCGGGGCTGATCTGCACGCCCTTCTGCGACACCTCGAGCAGCAGGTGTCCGAGCAGGAAGCTCGAGTAGGCGCGGTACGCGGCGACCGCCGCCTCGGCGCCGAAGCCGCTGTCGGTCATCGCGGTGAGGAAGGACTCGACCCAGCGCAGGCTGCGCAGCGGCGGGCGGACCCAGGGGGCCTCCGGCGGCCGGGTGGCCACCAGGGGGAAGACCTCGGGGTGCGCGAGGGCGATCCGCCGGACGCCGTGGGCCAGCCGCTGCAGGAAGTCCTGCCACCCGCCGGCGGCGCGCATGTGCACGTCGGGATCGCCGTACAGCTCGTCGATGACGGTCTCGACGACGCCGTCGAGCAGTTGCTCGCGTCCGGGCACGTACCGGTAGAGCGCCATGGCCTCCACCCCGAGAAAGGCGCCGAGCCGCCGCATCGTGAGGGCGGCCAGACCGTGCCGGTCGATGAACTCGACGGCCGCGCCCAGGATGCGGCGGCGGTCGAGGGGGGCCCGCCCGGTGCTGGGGGGGCCGGCGGGGAGGACGGCCGCCGCGCCACCACGGGCCTCCGGCGAGTCGGGGTCGGGACGGTGCATCGGGATGGTGTCGTCGGTCCGCGCCACGTTCGCCTCCCGGTTCCTCGTCGGACCCTGCATACCACCGTCGCCGCACCGGACCCCGTTCCCGCCCGTGAGGTCTCCGGAACGCAGCCTTGACGTCGTCGTGGCCGCGGGGAAACTGCCGCACCCGACGCTCGGAGCCGTGTCCGCAACCCTCCCGTCCGGCGCCGCCGCACCGGCCGGTCCCCGCACGCGGACCACCGCGACGCACTGTCCCTACTGCTCGCTGCAGTGCGGCACGGCGGTCACCGCCGGCGACCGTCCCGCGACGCTCGTACCCCTCGACTTCCCGACCAACCGGGGCGGGCTGTGCAGCAAGGGCTGGTCGGCGGCCGAGCTGCTCGACCACCCCGAGCGGCTGACCCGCCCGCTGGTCCGCGCGGTGCCCGGCGACCGCACCAGCCCGCTGGTCGAGTCGACCTGGGACGAGGCGCTCGACCGCGTCGTCGCCGCGATCGGGCGCACCCAGGCCCGGTACGGCCGCGACGCCGTCGGCTGCTTCGGCGGCGGGTCCCTGACCAACGAGCAGGCCTACCAGTTCGGCAAGTTCGCCCGGGTCGCGCTGCGCACCAGCGCCATCGACTACAACGGCCGCTTCTGCATGTCCTCGGCGGTCGCCGCGGCCACCCGCGCGTTCGGGCTCGACCGCGGCCTGCCGTTCCCGCTGGCCGACGTCGCCGGCGCCGACGTCGTGGTGCTGGTGGGCAGCAACCCGGCCGACACCATGCCGCCGGCGATGCAGCACCTGGACGCCGGCCGGGAGCGCGGCGCGCTGCACGTCGTCGTCGACCCCCGCCGGACGGCGACCGCCCGCAGCGCCGGGCTGCACCTGCAGCCGCTGCCGGGCACCGACCTCGCGCTGGCCAACGGGCTGCTGCACGTCGCGATCGCCGAGGGGCTGGTCGACGAGGAGTACGTGGCCGCGCGCACCACCGGCTTCGACGCCGTGCGCGCCGCGGTGCGCAGCTACTGGCCCGACCGCGTCGAGCGGCTCACCGGCGTGCCGGTGGACCAGCAACGGCGCACCGTGGCCGCGCTCGCCCGGGCGGATCGCGCGATGGTGCTCACCGCGCGCGGCGCCGAGCAGCACAGCGCGGGCACCGACACCGCGACCGCGTGGCTCAACCTGGCGCTGGCCCTCGGGCTGCCCGGCCGGCCCGGCAGCGGCTGGGGCACCCTCACCGGCCAGGGGAACGGGCAGGGCGGCCGCGAGCACGGGCAGAAGGCCGACCAGCTGCCCGGCTACCGCAGGCTCGCCGACCCGGCCGACCGCGCGCACGTCGCCGCCGTCTGGGGCGTCGACCCCGCCGACCTGCCGGTGCCCGGGCGCAGCGCCTTCGAGCTGCTCGACGCGCTCGGCACCGACGGCGGGGTGCGCACGCTGCTCGTGCTCGCCTCCAACGTCGCCGTCTCCGCCCCCGACGCCCGCCGGGTGGTCAGCCGGCTCGGCGACCTGGACTTCCTCGCCGTCAGCGACTTCTTCCTCTCCGAGACCGCGGCGCTGGCCGACGTCGTCCTGCCCAGCGCCATGTGGGCCGAGGAGTCCGGGACGGTGACCAACCTCGAGGGCCGGGTGATCCGCCGCCGGCGCGCGCTGGACCCGCCCGACGGCGTCCGCGACGACCTGGCCCTGCTCGCCGAACTGGCGGGCCGACTCGGCGCGCGCGGCTTCTCGGCCGACCCGGAGACCGTCTTCGCCGAGCTCGGCCGGGCCGGCGCCGGAGGAGCGGCCGACTACTCGGGCATCACCTACGACCGCATCGACGCCGAGCAGGGCGTGTTCTGGCCGTGCCCCGCCACCCCGGACGACGAGCCGGGCCACCCCGGCACCCCGCGGCTGTTCACCGAGCGGTTCGCCACCCCCGACGGCCGCGCCCGGTTCGTGCCGGTGCACCACACCGGCGCGCGCGAGCAGCCCGACGCCGACTACCCCCACGTGCTCACCACCGGCCGGGTGCTCGCCCACTACCAGTCGGGCACCCAGACCCGCCGGACGCGCAGCCTGCAGCTGGTGGCCCCCGTCCCGCGGGCGGAGCTGCACCCCGACCTCGCCCGCCGGCTCGGGATCGCGCACGACGACGTCGTGGAGCTGGCCACCCGCCGCGGCCGCGCCCGGTTCACCGCCGCGGTCACCGACGCCATCCGACCGGACACCGTCTTCGTGCCCTTCCACTGGGGCGGCGGGTCCAGCGCCAACGCGCTCACCGACCCCGCGCTCGACCCGGTCAGCCGGATGCCCGCCTTCAAGGCCTGCGCGGTCGCCGTCACCCGCGTCGGCGGCCCGGCCGAGCGGCCGCCCGCCCCCGACGCCGCGAGCCAGCCCGCGCCGCGGCCGCACACCCGCCCCGACCCGCCCGCACCACGGCCCCCGACCCGGAGGAGGACCCCCGGCGTGAAGAGCACCCCGAGATTCCTGCAAGGCGTCTTCCCGCTGACCGGGGAGGGCCTGGCCAAGCCCGGCCCGGTCGACCCGGCGCTGCGCTACCAGGTGCCCGCCGCCGCCACCGCCCAGGCGCTGTACTTCCGCGGCGGCAACTCCACCGCGGAGCTGGTCTACGTGCTGCTGCTGCGCGACGGCGAGCCGATGCGCTGGTTCCCGATCGGCGCCAGGGGCGACGTGCACGTGCCGCTGCGGGTGGTCGAGGACCTGCCCGGCGGCTGCGTCGTCGAGCTGCACGCCGCCGCGCCCGAGGGCGTCACCGGCGAGCTCGTGGTCGACCTGGGCCTGGTGGAGGTGTGATGACGGGAGTGCTCGGCGGCCGCCCCGAGGGGCTGACCACGCTGGCGCTGGACGACGACCTCGACCCCCGTCCGCGGCTGGTCGTCGTCGGCAACGGCATGGCCGGCGCCCGGTTCGTCGAGGAGGTGCTCGAGCGCGGCGGCGGCGAGCAGTTCCGGATCACCGTCCTCGGCGACGAGCCGCACGGCAACTACAACCGGATCCTGCTCAGCCCGGTCCTGGCCGGGGAGGCGTCCGAGGACGACATCGTCCTCAACAGCCACGACTGGTACGCCGACAACGGCGTCACGCTGCGCGCCGGCGTCCGGGTGGAGCGGGTCGACACCGCCGCCAAGGTCGTCTACGCCGCCGACGGGACCACCACCGCCTACGACCACCTCGTGCTGGCCACCGGCAGCTACAGCTTCGTCCCGCCGATGACCGGCGTCCGGCGCGACGACGGCAGCCTGCTGCCCGGCGTGCACGGCTTCCGCACCATCGACGAGACCCGCGCGATGCTCGCCGCCACCGGCCGCTGCCGGAAGGCGGTGGTCATGGGCGGCGGGCTGCTCGGGCTGGAGGCCGCCCGCGCGCTGCAGGGGCACGGTCTCGAGGTCGACCTCGTGCACGCGATGCCGTGGCTGATGAACGCCCAGCTCTCCCGGGAGGCCGGCGCCGTCCTCGAGCGCAGCGTCGCGTCGCTCGGCATCACCGTCCACCTCGACGTGCTGGCCACCGAGGTGCTCGGCGACGACGCCGTCGAGGGTGTCCTGCTGGCGGACGGACGGCGGATCGACTGCGACCTGCTCGTGGTCGCCGCCGGCGTCCGCCCGCACACCGACGTCGCCGTCCGCTCGGGCCTGGAGGTGGAGCGCGGCGTCGTCGTCGACGACCAGCTGCGCACCGACGACCCCGACGTGTACGCCATCGGCGAGTGCGCGCAGCACCGCGGCTCGGTCTACGGCCTGGTCGCCCCCGCCTGGGAGCACGCGAGGGTGCTCGCCGACGTGCTCACCGGCACCGATCCGGACGCCGAGTACCACGGCAGCCGGACGGCGACCAAGCTCAAGGTCGCCGGGGTCGACGTCGCCACGATGGGCGTGAGCACCCCCGAGCGCGACTCGGACGAGTTCCTCGTCATCTCCGAGCCGCGGCGCGGCGTGCACCTGTCCGTGGTGGTCCGGGACGACCGGCTGGTCGGCGCCACGCTGCTCGGCGACACCCGCAAGGTCGCCTACCTCACCCAGGCGTTCGACCGCGGCAGCGCGCTGCCCGAGGAGCGCATCCGCCTGCTGGTCGACCTGTCCGACGGGCAGGAGGAGGTCGGCGTCGCGGACATGCCCGCCGACTCCCAGGTCTGCAACTGCAACGGCGTGACCAAGGGCGCGATCTGCGGGGCGGTCGCCGACGGCTGCGGCAGCGTCGGCACGGTCATGGACCGCACCCGCGCCGGCAAGGGCTGCGGGTCCTGCAAGGCGCTGGTGAGGCAGGTCGTGGAGTGGGCCGCCGACGGCGACGTCGCCGAGGACCCGGCCGCCTCGTACTACGTGCCGGGCGTCCCGCTGGCCAAGCCCGACCTCGTGGCCGCGATCCGGGAGCGGGACCTGCGCAGCGTCTCCGCCGTGTTCGCGGCGCTCGCGCCCGGCGGCAAGGAGGACGCCCGCTCGAAGATGGGCCTGACCTCGCTGCTCAAGACGGTGTGGGGCACCGAGTTCGTCCGCGAGAAGGACGCCGAGTTCGTCAACGACCGAGTGCACGCCAACATCCAGCGGGACGGCACGTTCTCCGTCGTCCCGCAGATGAAGGGCGGGGTGACGACGCCGGCCCAGCTGCGCCGCATCGCCGACGTCGCCGAGAAGTACGAGGTGCCGATGGTCAAGGTGACCGGCGGGCAGCGGATCGACCTGCTCGGCGTGCGCAAGGAGGACCTGCCCGCGATGTGGGCCGACCTCGGCATGCCCTCGGGCTACGCCTACGGCAAGAGCATGCGCACGGTGAAGACCTGCGTGGGCAGCGACTTCTGCCGGTTCGGCCTCGGGGACTCCACGCAGCTCGGCATCGACCTGGAGACCCGGCTGCAGGGCATCGAGAGCCCCGCGAAGATCAAGATGGCCGTCGTCGGGTGCCCGCGGAACTGCGCCGAGGCGTACGTGAAGGACGTCGGCGTCGTCGCGGTCGGGAGCGGCCGCTGGGAGGTCTACGTCGGCGGTGCCGCCGGGGCCACGGTGCGCAAGGGCGACCTGCTGGCCACCGTCGACTCCCCGGAGGCGGTGATGACGCTGGTCGGCCGGTTCGTGCAGTACTACCGGGAGAACGCCAACTGGCTGGAGCGGACCTACGACTTCGTGCCGCGGATCGGGCTGGAGCGGATCCGGTCGGTGGTGGTCGACGACGCCGACGGGATCTGCGCCGACCTCGACGCGGGCCTGCAGCGCTCGGTCGACGCCTACACCGACCCGTGGGGGCAGGACGGTCCCGAGCCGGCCACGCCGGGGCAGTTCCGGCCGGCGCTGCCGCTGGTCGCGCTGCCGCAGGTGCCGGTCCGGTGAGCGTCGTCGACACCCGGCCGGCGGCTCCGGCCGGCGTCCGGGCGTACGCGGTCGGCCGGGCCGGGGACGTGCCGCCGGGGGAGGGGCGGGCGTTCGTCGCCGGGGACGTGCAGGTCGCCGTCTTCCGGCTGCGCGACGGGTCGCTGCACGCCACCCAGGCCGCCTGCCCGCACGCCGGCGGCCCGCTCGCCGACGGGCAGACCGACCCGGACGTGCTCGTCTGCCCGCTGCACCTGTACGGGTTCCGGTGGCCCGACGGCGCCCCGACCGGCGGCGACGTCGGCCCGCTGCGCGTGTACCCGGTCCGCGAGGTGGACGGGATGCTCGTCGTCGACGTCTGACCCCCGTGCACCTCCGCGGACGTGCACCGTGCACGTCCGCGGAGATGCACGGCCCTAGTCCTCGATGACGTCGAGGCCCTGCTCGCGCAGCCGCGCCAGGGAGGCGAGCATCCCCTCCACCACCTCCGGGGCGTGCCCCTCCCAGTCCTCCACCTCGCCGACGACGCGCAGCGGGGAGCGGGTCCGGTAGGACCGCGTGGGGTTGCCGGGGAACCGCTTGTCGGTGACGTTCGGGTCGTCCTCGAAGGGGCCCAGCGGCTCCACGACGTAGACGTGTCCCCGGTGCCGGTCCCCGGCCGACGCCGTCGCCAGCTCCGCGCCCCAGGCGGCGGTGTCGACCAGCGCGGTGAAGTACACGTGGTTCATCACCCGGCCGGCCCGGAAGTTGGAGCCGCGACCGGGGACCAGCTCGTCGCCGACCGCCAGCGTCGCCCGCGTCCCGTGGAAGAAGGGCCCGGGGACGTCCCCGCAGTTCTCGAAGGTGACGGCGACGCGCGGCGACTGCTCCACCCCGGCGATGATGCCCTCAGGGGTGCATGCGGGCGCCCCTGGTGACCTTGTCGACGGCGTTCCGCGGGCCGTGCACGGCGATCCCGACCAGGTCGAGGTCGGCACCGGCGACCGCACGCACGGCGGCCCGGTTCTCGGCGTCGCCGCCGGTGGCGAACAGGTCCGCGGTGAACAGCGACGTCGGCAGCCCTCGCTCCAGCGCCCGCGTCCGCGCCCGGGCGAGCAGCTCACCGGGCCCGGTGAGGACCAGCACCGGCTGGCGGAACATCGCGAGGTAGCGGGTGCCGTCGCGGCCCCGTCCGTGCGGGACGACCCGCTCGCCGACCGGCTGCGCGACCTGCTCGACGCCCGCCTCGCCGACGGGGTGTCCCTGGAGGCGACGGCGGCCGGGTGGGGCGTGCACCCGACGCACCTTGGCCGCGCGTTCACCCGCCGGCACGGGCTGCCGCCGCACCGGTACCTGACCGGCCGGCGGGCCGACCGCGCCCGGCGGCTGCTGCTCGACGGGCTGCCCGCCGCGGAGGTGGCGACGGCGGTCGGCTTCTTCGACCAGGCGCACCTGACCCGGCACTCCCGCCGGATGCCGGCGACGACCCCCGCCGCCTTCGCCCGCTCGGCCTGACCGCTCAGGGCGCCGGGACGACGACGGTGGCCGCCATCGGCCCGCCGCACTCCTCGCTGCCGCCGACCCGCACCCAGTCCAGGTCGGCGTCGACCTCGGCGAGCGCACGGGCATCGGCCGCGAGCACGGTGACGGTCGCGGCGTCCGGCGTCTCCGTGTCCGTCGGCACGCCGGCCGTCGTCCCGGTCAGCGGCGCGGTGACCTCGCGCCGCGGCTCGGGGTCCCGGTCCGGGCGGACCACCTGCCCGCACGAGGGCTCGCAGACCACCCGCACCGACGCCGGCGCCCGCCCCGTCCAGTCGCCGGTGAGCTCCACCCGCACCGCGTTGACCCACCCGACCGCCGGGCAGACGACCTCTCCGGAGCCGCCGGCCCCGGCCGCGCACCCGGCCGCCAGCCCCGCCGCGAGCAGGACCCGTCCGGTGGGCCGCGGCACCGGCCGCCGCGGCCGGCGCGGGGCGGTCCGGCGGTCCCGTGCCTCCTCGGCCGGCTGCCGGGCGGCGACGACGGAGGCGGGCTCGGTGCTCACGTCAGTCCCAGCCGTGGGTCGCGGCGAGCCGCTCGAGGCCGTCGAGGCCGAGCTCCTCGGCCGGGGCCAGCACCGTGCCGTCGGCGGCGAGGAACAGGACCTCGGCGGCGTCGCCCGGCACGGCGGCGACCCGGTCCCGCAGCGGCACGTCCGCGCCGTCCACCCGCGCGGTCGCCGCACCCGGCGGGCCGACCAGCACCGCGCCGTCGGCCTCCGGGCACCGCAGCACGAACCCGCGCCCGGTCACCGGGGCGCCGGCCGGCAGGAGGTCGGTGGCGCACCAGGTGCTCGCGGCGGCACCGGTCCCGGCGCTCCCGGTGAGCGTCGCCTCCAGGTAGACCGCGCCCGAGGGCAGCGTCGCGGCGAGCAGCCGCAGCGTCCCCGGGCCGCCCCCGCCCGGCAGGCTCCCGGACCAGACGACGTCGAGGGTGACCTCGTCCGGCCGCAGACCCGTGACGGCGAGGACGTGGTCGACCGCCCCGGCCAGGACGGGGTCCGTGCCCCCCGCGGCGAGCGCCGGGCCCGGCGGCGCCGAGTCCTCCGGCCGCCAGCCCAGCGGCATCGCGGTCACGACCGTCGCGCCGGCGCGGACCACCCGGTAGCGCAGCGCCTCGTCGTAGGAGCCGCCCGCCGGGCCCAGCGCCAGCGCCGCGACGCCGTCGGGCGCGTCGACCGCGACGAAGTCCCGGCCCACCGTGCCGTCGGCGGCCACCTCCGGACGGCGGGACACCTCGACGACGTCCCCCGGCGCGGCGACCACGAGCAGGGCGCCGGTGCTCGCGTCCGACAGCGCCACCGGCCGCCCCGCGCCGAGCCCCGACATCGACCCGGCCCGCTGCAGCTGCTCCGGGGCCGCGCCCTCCGGGCCGGTGAACCAGACGGCGGCCAGGGTGCCGGCGGCCGTGGGGTCGGCGGGGTCGGCGGGCCGGTTCGCGGCCATCGCCGGGTCCTCGCCGGCGACCAGCACCCACCGCCGGCCGGCGGCGTCCCCGGCGTACACGACGCGGCGGGCCTCCGGCGGGGAGTCGGGGGCGTGGTCGCCCGGGCTGTCGGTCCACGGCAGCGCCCGGACGGCCGCGAGGAACGCGGCGTCCCCGGCCAGCGAGCCGCGGGCCGGCCCGGCGAGGACGTCGGCGGAGGCGGCGACCGGGCCGGGTGCGGCGACACCGACCGCGGGCACCGCCCGGTCGCCCGGGTCCCGCAGCACGACCGGCACGGCGACCACCACGGCCGCCACCGCCGCGGCCACCGCGGTGAGCCCGATGGTCTGCCGGCGCCGCGCCCGGTGCCGGGTCACCACGGCCCGGGCCAGGTCCTCCCGCGGCGGGGGAGCGGTGCGCTCGGCCAGCCGGGTCAGCCGGTCGGTCAGGTCGTCCATCAGGAGTCCTCCCCGCTCACGAGGACCGGCGGCGCCAGCAGCGCGCGCAGGCGGGCCAGCCCCCGGGTGGTGTGGGTGTTCACCGCGCTGGCCGAGCAGCCCATCGCCTCGGCGGCCTGCTGCTCGGAGAGGTCGGCGTAGTAGCGCAGGACGACGGCGGCGCGCATCCGCGGCGGCAGCGAGCGCAGCGCGGCGCGCAGCTCGTCGTCGTCCTCGCGCGGCCGGGCCGGGTCGGCGCGGTCGGGCAGCGTCTCGACCACCTGCTCGGTGCTCGCGAGCCGGCGCCGCCAGCTGGTGTGCGTGGTGACGACGACCCGGCGGACGTAGGCGGTGGGGTCGCCGCCGCGGGTGACCCGGTCCCAGTGCCGGTAGGTCTTGAGCAGCGCGGTCTGGACCAGGTCCTCGGCGTGCCCGCGGTCCCCGGTCAGCAGCACCGCCAGGCGCAGCAGCCCGGCCTGCTGGCGGGACACGAAGCCCTCGAAGGACGTGTCCCCGGAGGACGTGTCCCCGACGCCCTGCTGCTCCACCCGTGCCCTCCCGCGGTCCGCCGTCACCCCTTCCACGCGGCGGGACCGGCGGCGGACCCACAGCCGCAGGTCACGGGACGACCACGATCCGCGGGCGGGGTCAGGCCAGCTCGGCGAGGGCGGCGGTGGTCGTCGTGTCGCGCACGAAGTCCAGCGCGAGCAGCCGGTGCACGAGCACGCCGCGGCGGGTCAGCCGCAGGTCGGCCGGGCGCAGCCGGGGGAGCGCCGCGCCGCCGGGACGCGGGGTCGCGGGGGGCGGGTCCAGCAGGCCGCGGCGCTGCAGGTCGGTGAGGTCCTCGAGTACGCCCCACGCCGTCCAGCCGCGCGGGTCCTGCGGCACCGGCGCCATCGGCAGCGGGGTGCGCTCGCGCCGGCCGACCGCGGCCAGCAGCACCCACTGCCGGCCGGTGAGCTCCGTGGCCAGCCGCAGCCCGCGGAACACGACGGCGGCGTCCAGGTCGGGGGAGACGGCGGCCTCGGCGAGCAGGTAGCCGAGGTGGCGCACCCGCCACTCCTCGGTGACCCCGCGGGCGGCGAGCACGACGGCCTCGGCCACCTCGTCGGCGGGCGCGCGGTCGCCGGGACCGGGGGTGAGGAAGCCGTCGCTGCGCACCGCGCGGCCCTGGGCGGCGCGGGTCACCGACAGCTCGGCGGCGAAGGCCAGCGCGGCGCCGGCGCGGCAGCGGGCGCGGGAGGACACCGGCGCGGGCGGGTCGGCGTCGGCCGCGGTCGCGGCGCGCCGCAGCCACGCGGCCAGCCCGCCGTCCAGGCGCACCTTCGCCGAGCCGTCGTCGAACACCAGCCCCGCGGCCGTGCGCGCCATCGTCCCGGCGACCAGTTCCCCGGACTCCACGAGCGCGCGTCCCGGTGCCGCCTCCGTGTACTCCGCCACGCCGTCGATCATGGCCGAGCCGGGCGCCCCGTGTCGGCCCGGCGGCCGGACCCTCACCACAGCGGGGCAGGGCCGGTGAGCACAACGGAACACACGGTCAGCCCGACGGCGACGGCGGGGAAACCGCGGCCCGCGACGCTTCCGCTCCATGGCCGCCCCCACGCGCACCGCGCCACCCACCGCTCCCGCGCCGCCGAGCCCGCCGCGCGGCGGGCGCTGGATCGACGACTGGCGCCCCGAGGACCCGCAGTTCTGGGAGACCACCGGGAAGCGGGTCGCCCGGCGCAACCTGTTCTTCTCGGTGTTCTCCGAGCACGTCGGCTTCTCGGTCTGGAGCCTGTGGTCGGTCGTGGTGCTGTTCCTGCCCGAGCCGGTGTTCGGCATCGACCCGGCCGGCAAGTTCCTGCTCACCACGCTGCCGACCGCGCTGGGCGCCGCCGTCCGGCTGCCCTACACCTTCGCGGTCGCCACGTTCGGCGGCCGCAACTGGACGATCGTCAGCGCCGCCCTGCTGCTGGTCCCGACCGTCGCCACCGCCGTCGTCCTCGAGCCCGGCGTCTCCTACACGACGCTGCTGGTCGTCTCCTGCCTCGCCGGCGTCGGCGGCGGCAACTTCGCCAGCTCCATGGCCAACATCAACGCCTTCTACCCCGACCGGCTCAAGGGCTGGGCGCTGGGACTCAACGCCGGCGGCGGCAACCTCGGCGTCCCGGTGATCCAGCTCGTCGGCCTGCTCGTGCTCGCCACTGCCGGCGTCGAGCACCCGCGGATCGTGCTGCTCGTCTACGTCCCGCTGATCGTCGTCGCCGCCGTCGGCGCGGCCCTGCTCATGGACAACCTGACGACGGCGCGCAACCAGCCGCGGGCCATGCGCGAGGCGGCCCGCGAGCCGCACACCTACGTCATGTCCTTCCTCTACATCGGCACGTTCGGCTCGTTCATCGGCTTCGGGTTCGCCTTCGGGCAGGTCCTGCAGAACCAGTTCGGCGCGGACTTCGCCACCCCGCTGGCGGCCGCGTCCCTGACCTGGCTGGGCCCGCTGCTCGGCAGCCTGGTCCGCCCGCTCGGCGGCTCGCTGGCCGACCGCTTCGGCGGCGCGCGCATCACCTTCTGGACCTTCGTCGCGATGGCGGGCGGCGCCGCGGTCGTGTTCACCGCGAGCCAGGTGGGGTCGCTGCCGCTGTTCGTCGTCGGGTTCGTGCTGCTGTTCGTGCTCAGCGGCGTCGGCAACGGCTCGACCTACAAGATGATCCCGGCGATCTCCAGGACGCAGGCGTGGCAGCGGGTGGCCGCCGGTGCCGACCCCGCCGCCGCCGACCGGCAGGCGCTGCGGACGTCCGGGGCGCTGATCGGCATCGCCGGCGCCGTCGGCGCCGTCGGCGGCGTGCTGGTGAACCTGGCCTTCCGCCAGTCGTTCCTCACCACCGGCAGCGGCGACGCCGCCTACCTCGTGTTCATCGCCTTCTACGCGGTCTGCGTCGCGGTCACCTGGGCGGTCTACCTGCGGCCGACCGCCCGCGCGGCCGGCGTGTGAGCGCGGTCCCCGCGCACGTCCGCGGACGTGCGCGGGGACTCACACCGCCAGGCGGTAGCCGCGCTTGACGACGGTCTCGACGACGCCCGGCCCGAGCGCGGCGCGCAGCCGGGTCACCGCCATCTCCACGGCGTGCCCGTCCCCGCTGCCGGGCAGCCCGCGCACCAGGTCGGGCTTGGCGACGACGGCGCCGGGACGGGCGGCCAGCGCCCGCAGCACCGCCATCGGCCCCGGCGGCAGCTCGACCAGGCGGCCGTCGAGGACGGCGGCGTGCCCGCGCACCTGCAGCGCGGCGTCCCCGACCCGCAGCACCGGGTCCCGCTCGGGCAGCCGGGCGACGACCTCGCGGGCCAGCGCGCCCAGCCGGGAGCGCTCGGGCTGCAGCGTCGGGATCCCGGCGGCGGTCAGCGGGCCGGCGGTGACCGGCCCGACGGCGACCGGCAGCACCCCGCCGGTCAGCGCGGCGACCAGCTCGTCCCGCCGGCCGAGCTCGGTGGCCACCGACAGCAGGCTGGCCGCGGCCGGCGCGCTGGTGAACGTCACGGCGTCGACCCCGCGGGCCACCACCGTCGTCACCAGCCGGCGCAGCGGCCCGACGTCCTCGGGCAGCACCCACCGGTACACCGGCACGGTCAGCACCTCGGCGCCGGTGGCGCGCAGCGCGTCGACGAAGTCCGGCAGCGGGTCGCCGTGCAGCTGGACGGCGACCCGCCGCCCCCGCAGCGGTCCCTCCGCGCCGGACAGCAGGTGCTCGAGCACCTCGGCCGAGGACTCCGACGCCGGCGACCACGCGTCGACCAGGCCGCCGCCGCGGATGGCGCCGCGCGCCTTGGGGCCGCGGGCGAGCACCCGGGCGCCGCGCAGGTGGTCGACCAGCGGCAGGTCCCACGCGTCGGCGGCCTCCAGCCACCCGCGGAACCCCACGCCCGTCGTCGCGACCACCAGGTCCACCGGCGCGGCGAGCACCGCCTGGGTGGCGGCGACCAGGTCGGCGTCGTCGGCCAGCGGCACGATCCGGATCGCCGGGGCGTAGACCACGCGGGCGCCGCGGCGGTCGAGCAGCGCGCCGAGCTCCTCCCGCCGCCGCGCGGCGGTGACCGCCACGGTGTACCCGGCCAGCGGCGCGGGGCCCGCGTCCTGCTCCGGGCCGTTCGCGAGGCCGGGGGCGAGCGCCGGGGCGTCGGGGGAGGAGGTCACCGGTCCATGGTGGCCGCTGGGCGTTGCGGTCGTGTGACGGCCCCTGCACCGCGGGCCGGCCGCGGGGGTGCGACCGGTCAGCGGGTGGTCCACGAGGCGATGAGGATGCTGGCGTCGTCCTGCAGCACCCCGCCCTGGTGGTCGAGGACCGCGCGCACCAGCCGGCGCACGGTCTCCGGCGGCGGGTGCCCGGCCGCCGCCGCCCGGGTCAGGAACTCCACCAGGCGCTGCTCGCCGAACCACCGCCCGGCGGCGTCGCGCGCCTCGGTGACGCCGTCGGTGTAGAGCACCAGCGAGTCCCCGGGCTCGAGCACCTCCTCGGCCACCTCGAACGCCGGCGTCCCGAGGCCGAAGGGCACCCGCCCGCCCGCGCTGAGCTCCTTGACCACCCGCCCGTGCCGCAGCAGCAGCGGCGGCGGGTGCCCGGCGCGGACGTAGCGCAGCCTGCCCGAGGTCACGTCCAGCTGGGCGAGGACCCCGGTGACGAAGGCGCTGCCCGTGAACGTCGTGGCGACCACCTCGTCCACCGCGCGGACCTGGTCGTGCAGGCCGCGCCCGTCCCGCCGCGCGCTGCGGGCGGTGGCGAGCGCCGCGGCGCTCATCAGCCCCGCCCCGAGGCCGTGCCCCATGGCGTCGAGCACGGTCAGCCACACCTCGTCCTCGGCGAGCGCGTAGTCGAAGGCGTCCCCGCCGACGGAGGCGCTGGGTTCCAGCAGGCCGGCGACGACGAAGGCGTCGGTCGCGGCGGTCAGCGGGGGCAGCTGCTGCCAGACCAGCTCGGCCGACGGCGTCCGCGGCCGACTGCGCCGGGTGCACTCGAGCCCGTCGCCGTAGACGCCCATCGAGGTGATGAGGTGGCCGACCATCGAGGCCAGCCACCAGCACTGCTCGCGCAGGCCGGGGTCCTCGAGGTCCCGGGCGGCCTCCACCCGCACCTCCAGGACGCCGACCCGGTCGGCGCCGTCGAGCAGCGGCACCCACAGGCGCGGCAGCCCCCCGGCCTCCGACGGCAGCGACTGCCCGAACTGGAAGACGCGGCCGGGCAGGGTGCCGTCCACGGCGATCGGCTCACCCGCCGGCCGGCCCTCGCCGGACAGCGGCACCAGCCGGCGCTGTTCGTGGTCGACGACGTGCACGGTCACCTCGACGCCGAGGACGCGGCCGGCCCCCGCGGCGAGCAGCGCCAGCCGGTCCGGCGGGGCGGAGCGGGCGGCCTCCAGCAGCTGCAGCAGCGCCGCCAGCGGTCCGGTGGTGGGCCGCGGCGGCCGCAGCGGCCGGGAGTAGGGCACCCGGCGGGCCGCGGACAGCTCGTCGAGCCGCTCGTTGACCGCGACCGCCAGCAGGTCGCCGTCCAGGTCGGGCAGCTGCGCCAGTCCGTCCAGGTGGGCCTCGACGTCGAACAGGTCGGCGTTGCCCCCCAGCTCGAAGTACCGCAGCCAGAGCTGCTCGAGGGTCAGCTCGGCGTGCCGGAGCGCGGCCACCAGCACGGCGCGCCGGCCCCCGTCGGGGACGCCCTCCGCCACCATCAACGGAGCCGGCGGACGGCCGAGTCGACCACCGTCCGGGCCGCCTGCCGCAGCGTGCCGGCGTCCCCTCCCGAGCGGGACAGCAGCATGGCCAGCGCGGTCTCCTCGCCGACCCCGTGCCGGGCCATGAGCACCCCCTTGGCGGTGCTGACGACGTCGCGCGTCGACACGGCCCTCCTCAGGTCGTCGCTGGCCCGGCGGGCCCGCTCCCGGGCCGTGACGTGGCTGACCAGCAGGGCGGCCTGCGCGGCGGACAGGGTGAGCACCTGCGCGTCGTGGTCGGTGAAGACGCCGGGCCCGGGGCCGTAGACCTTGAGGGCCCCCAGCGTCCGGTCCCCGGCCACCAGCGGCACGCTCACGGTGGACAGCAGGCCGAGCCCGACCGCCGCGGGGGCCCAGTGCGGCCACCGGGGCTCGGCGCGCAGGTCGTCGGCCCGCACCAGCACCCGCCCGGCGGCCGCGGCCAGGCACGGACCCTCGTCGAGCTCGTACTGCAGCGCGTCGGCGCGCTCGACCAGCGGGTCGGTGGAGCCCGACGAGCGCCGCCCGGTGCGGTCGACGATCGAGACGCCCGCGCCGGTGGCCGCCGGGACCGTCTGCAGGATCAGGGAGCCGACCAGGCCCAGCGCGGTGGCGACGGTCTCCTCGGACAGCAGCAGGCCGGCCACGCGGGCGGAGACGACCGACAGTTCGTCGGCCAGGGGGAGCGAACGGGTGGCGTCCTGGGACACGGGCACCTCGCGGGAACCGGTCGTGGCCACCCGGGTCTTCGAGGTGCCGCGACCTGCGGACACCCAGGCTAGTGCCCGATCACCGCAGGGGCGCCGCCGCGTAGCGCGGCACCCGCCCGCCGTCGCCGACGACCAGGCCGCGGCTGACCAGCAGCCGCAGGTGGGCGTCGGTCTCGGTGACGGCGAAGATCCGCATCCGCCGCTCGTACTGCGACCAGGGCCGCGACCACGTCAGGTGCGCGGCCAGGTCCCACGGGGTGCTCCCCGGGTGTGCCCGGACCGCGGCCAGCAGCTCGGCCAGCCGGCGCTCGTGGTGCGCGCGCAGCTCGCGGGCCCGCCCGGCCAGGCCGCGGAAGCGCCACTCGTGGCCGGGCAGCACCTCGTCGGCCTCCTCCCCGGCGACCCCCTCCAGCGAGGACAGGTAGTCGCGCAGCGGGTCGGCGGCGCCGCCGGCGTGCGTCGAGACGTTCGGGCTGATGCGGGGGAGGACGTGGTCGCCGGCGAAGAACAGCCCGGTGGCCTCGTCGGCGAAGCACAGGTGCCCGGCGGTGTGCCCGGGCGTGTGGACGGCGCGCAGCGACCAGCCGGGCAGGTCCGCGCGGTCGCCGTCCTCGAGCAGCCGGTCGGGCAGCGCCAGCCGCCGCCACCGCGCGCGCTCCTCCGGCGTGCCGGCGTCCGCGCGCGCGTCCGGCTCGGGGGCGCCGAGCCCGACGAGGAAGGCGACCTCGACCTCGGTGGACTCCTCGGGGGAGCGGGCGGTGAAGGCGGTCAGGTCGCGGGCGTCGGCCGGGTGCATCGCCACCCACGCCCCCGAGGCCTCCCGCACCCGGCCGGCCAGGCCCACGTGGTCCATGTGCATGTGGGTGACCAGCACGCCGCGCACGTCGGCGACGCCGGCGCCGATCCCGGCCAGCCCGGCGCACAGCGCCGCCCAGCTGTCGTCGGCGTCCCAGCCGGTGTCGACCAGGCCCAGCCCGCCGCCGGCCAGCTCGAGCACGTACGCGTTGACCCAGCGCAGCGGGCCGCCCATCGGCACCGGCACCGACCACAGGCCCGGCCGCACCCGCTCGACGGCGGGCACCGACCGCTCGCGCCACGCGGCGCGCTGCGCCCGTCCGGTCACCTCCACGCCGCTCGCGTCCACGTCCCGGCACTCTGCCAGCCCGGCCGCGCGCTCCGGGCTGGGACCATGGGGGCGTGCCGACGCCGCCCACCACCTCCACCCGGATCTCCGCCGTCCCCCTGGTCATGCGGGTGGTCTGCACGCTGCTCGCCGTCACGGTCGTCGTCGTCATGGTCGTCACCGCGCTCGTCACCCACCCGTCGGACGAGCTCAACCCCTTCGACGCCGCCGACCGCGTGGCCATCGCCGGGATCGGCCTGTTCGTCGGCGCGGGGATCCTGCTGCTGGGCCGGCCGCGGGTCGACGCCGACGCCTCCGGCATCCGGGTGCGCAACCTGCTCGGGCAGCGGACGCTGCCCTGGGCGGCGGTGCGCGGCGTCCGGTTCGACCGCCGGGCCTGGGTGGCCACGCTGGAGCTCGCCAACGGCGACGCGATGCCGGTGACGGCGCTGCAGGCGGTCGACGGCGAGCGCGCGGCCACCGCCGTCGAGGGGCTGCGGGCGCTGCTGGCCGCCGACGTGGCCGCCCGCCCCGCGCCGGCGCACGGCCCGCTGCTGCACGAGTGAGCGCCGTCCCGGCCACCGGAATACCCGGCCCGACCGCGACGCTGTAGCATGGGCGTGCCTCCCCGCTACACGAGGCGCGTGAACCACCCCAGCGGCCCCGCCCCGGGCCGCTGACCAAGAGGAGCCCGCTCCCACCTGGCGCCGTCGAGGCGCCCAGGTCCCCGGTTCGCGGGAGTCCGGCCTCCCCCGGCCGGGAGCCCGCGACGTGCCCGGCCCGGCGACGGGCCGGTGCCGCACCGGCGAGACGGGCCCTGTGAGCACCGCTCACGGGGCCCTCGCCGTCTCCGGTGCCCGGGTGGGCGCGACCTCCTCCCGTGTGACAGAGCAGAGGAGAGGCCATCACCGAGCCCCGTATCAACGACCGTATCCGCGTCCCCGAGGTCCGCCTGGTCGGCCCGGAGGGCGAGCAGGTCGGCATCGTGCCGATCGGCGAGGCGCTGCGCCTGGCGCAGGACTCCGAGCTCGACCTCGTCGAGGTCGCGCCGATGGCCCGGCCGCCGGTCGTCAAGCTGATGGACTACGGGAAGTTCAAGTACGAGTCCGCGCAGAAGGCCCGCGAGGCCCGGCGGAACCAGGCGCTCACCGTCATCAAGGAGATGCGGCTGCGCCTGAAGATCGACCCGCACGACTACGAGACCAAGAAGGGCCACGTCGAGCGCTTCCTCAAGGCGGGCGACAAGGTCAAGATCACCGTGATGTTCCGCGGTCGCGAGCAGTCGCGGCCCGAGATGGGCTACCGCCTGCTGCAGCGGCTGGCCGGCGACGTGTCCGAGCTGGGCGTCGTCGAGTCCAACCCGAAGCAGGACGGCCGGAACATGGTCATGGTGATCGCCCCGCACCGGAACCAGGCCGCGACCGACGGCGCCCGCCGTCAGGCCAAGGCCGACCGGGCCGCCGAGGGGCAGACCCCGACGGCCTGACCGGTCACACAGCAGGACCGCACCACCGAGACGGCCGGCGTCGTCTCGGCAGCCCCGTGCTGCCGGGCGGCGCCGACACCCACGAACAGGACGACGAGGACATGCCGAAGCAGAAGACCCACAAGGGCACCGCGAAGCGGGTGCGCGTCACGGGCACCGGCAAGATCATGCGCGAGCAGGCCAACAACCAGCACAAGTTCGAGCACAAGAGCTCGCGGCGCAAGCGCCGGCTGGAGAAGGACCAGGTCATGTCCCCGGCCGACACGAAGACCATCAAGAAGCTGCTGGGCATCTGAGCCCCCGCCTCCCGTAACCAGCAAGGAGTTCTCACGTGGCACGCGTGAAGCGGGCGGTCAACGCCCAGAAGAAGCGCCGGACGACCCTCGAGGCCGCCAGCGGGTACCGCGGTCAGCGTTCGCGCCTGTACCGCAAGGCCAAGGAGCAGATCCTCCACTCGGCCACCTACAACTACCGCGACCGCAAGGTGCGCAAGGGTGACTTCCGCAAGCTGTGGATCACCCGCATCAACGCCGCCGCGCGGCAGAACGACATGACGTACAACCGGTTCATGCAGGGCCTGAAGCTGGCCGGCATCGAGCTCGACCGCCGCGTGCTCGCCGAGCTCGCGGTCAACGAGCCGGCCGCCTTCGCCGCCCTGGTGGAGACCGCCCGGGCCGCCGTCGCCGCGGCCCCGGCCGGCGGCGAGCAGGCCGCCTGAACCACCCCTCCCGACGCCGTCGGTGACCGGCCCACCAGGGCCGGCGCCGGCGGCGTCGGTGCGTGTGGGGGCGGGTGCTCCCGGCGAGATCGCGCCATCTCGCCGGCGGGAGGCCTCGGGAACGCCGAGATCGCGCGATCTCGACCGAGACGGGAGGACGACGTGAGCGAGCTGCTGACCGAGCGGTCCGGGCGGGTCGCCGCCGCGCGCAGGCTGACCCGGCGCGCCGGCCGCGACGCCGCGGGCGCCTTCCTCGCCGAGGGCCGCCAGGCGGTGTCCGAGGCGCTGGCCACCGCGCCGGACGACGTCCGCGAGGTGTTCGCCACCGAGGCCGCGGCCGCCGCGCACCGCGACCTGCTCGCCGGCACGACCGTCCCCGTCCGGCTGATCACCCCGAAGGCCGCCGCGGGCCTGTCCGAGACCGTGACGCCGCAGGGCCTGGTCGCCGTCTGCGCGCTGCGCGACCTGCCCGCCGAGGCGCTGACCGCCGACCCGCCCGCGCTCGCCGTCGGCCTGGCCGGCCTGGCCGACCCCGGCAACGCCGGCACCGTGCTGCGCACCGCGGACGCGTGCGGCGCCGGCGCGGTGGTCTTCGGCGCCGGGTCCGCCGACCCCTACGGCGGCAAGGCGGTCCGGTCCAGCGCCGGCAGCCTGTTCCACGTCGACGTCGTCCGGGGCGCGCCGCTGGAGCCCCTGGCCGCCGGCCTGAAGGCCCGCGGGGTCACCGTGCTGGCCGCCGACGGCGGGGGCGAGGCGGCGCTCGACGAGCTGGGGGACGCCCTCGCCGGGCCGGTGCTGTGGCTGTTCGGCAACGAGGCGCGCGGCGTGCCGCCGGAGCTCGCCGCGGCCGCCGACGCCCGGGTGCGGATCCCGATGCGCGGCCGCGCGGAGAGCCTCAACCTGGCCGCGGCCGCGGCGATCTGCCTCTACGCGACCCAGCTCGCCCAGGGCTGAGAGGCTGCCCCGCGTGGACGACGCGAAGGCCGTGCTGCTGCGCTACCTCACCACCGCCCGCGAGGCGCTGCTGTGGAAGCTCGAGGGGCTGTCCGAGTACGACGTCCGCCGGCCGCTGACGGCCACCGGCACCAACCTGCTCGGGCTGGTCAAGCACCTGGCCTGCGTGGAGGCCGGCTACCTCGGCACCGCCGTCGGCCGGCCGTTCCCCGAGCCGATGGTCTGGGACGACCCGGACGCCGGGGACGACGACCTGTGGGTGCGCCCCGACGAGTCCCGCGAGGACGTCCTGGCGCTGTACGCCCGCGCCACCGCGCACGCCGACGCCTCCGTCGCCGCGCTGCCGCTGGACGCCACCGGCGAGGTGCCGTGGTGGCCCGAGGAGCGGCGGCACCCCACGCTGCACACGCTGCTGGTGCACGTGCTCGCCGAGGTCGCCCGCCACGCCGGGCACGCCGACGTGCTGCGCGAGGGCCTCGACGGCGCGGCCGGCCTGCGGCGGGACGACGACAACCTCACCCGCGACGGCGACGCCGACCGGGCCGCCTACGTCGCGATGGTCGAGGAGGCCGCCACGCCGTTCCGGTGAGGCCGACGCGCCGCGGCCGGTGCCGGACCGGGTGCCGGTGCCTTCCCGCCATGGGCCGCGGACGGCAGGGTGCACGTCTGCGGCCCTCCCCGGGGCGGCCGATGTCTCTGTGGCGGAGGGCAGCTGTGACCGTGGGACCCAGGCAACGGCTCGACGACGACCCGCCCGCGGTCGCCGACGGACGGCGCTCCCGCTGGACCGAGCACCGCCGCGCCCGCCGGGAGGAGCTGGTCGCCGCCGCCGTCGAGGCGGTCCGCCGGGCGGGCCCGGGCTTCGCCGTGGACGACGTCGCCCGCGCCGCGGGGGTGTCCAAGACGGTCATCTACCGCTACTTCACCGACAAGGACGAGCTGGTCGACGCCGTCCTCGAGCGGATCTCCTCGGCGATCCTGCTGCCGCGGCTGCTCGGGGAGTTGGCCGCCGAGCGCCGCGACGACGTCGAGCGGCTGCGCGCGGTCATCGCCGCGTTCGTGCTGCTGGTCGAGGACGAGCCGGAGCTCTACCGCTTCGTCTACGCCTCGGCCGGCCGCGCCGGGCGCCCGGACCTCGTCGCCGCCACCGAGCGCGAGGTCGCCGGCGCGCTGGCGGCGCTGCTCGGTGACCGGCTGGCCGCCGCGGGCCGGCCCACCGCCGCCGTGACGACGTGGGCCTACGGCGTCGTCGGCATGGTGCAGCTGGCCGCGCACTGGTGGTCGGGCACCCGCGAGGTGCCCGCCGCCGAGCTGGTCGAGCAGCTGACCGCGCTGGCCGCCGGGGGACTGGTCGGTCTGCTGCCGCCCGCCTGAGCCCGACGCCGCGCCGGCGCCCCGGCGGTGCGGCGTCGGCGCCCCGTGCCGGGGCGCACCGCTACGGCAGGACCGGCTCCCGCCGCGGCAGCGGCGCGGCGCCCGCGGCGGCCCGCGCGGTGCCGGCCCGGGCGGTGGAGTCGCGGGTGACCGCCTTGCGGTCGTACATGCGCAGGTCGGCGCGGTGCAGCAGGTCGGCGAAGACGACGCCGTCGGCGGGGCAGACGCTGACCCCGATGCTCGCGTCCACGTGCACCTCGGTGCCGTGCAGCGGCACCGGCCGGCGGATCGAGGCGGTGAGCTCGTCGGCGACCCGCCGCGCCTCCTCCAGCGCCGTCTCCGGCCGCAGGTCCGGCAGCGCGACGAGGAACTCGTCGCCGCCCAGGCGGGCCAGCAGGTCGCGGCGGCGGACCCGCTCGCGCAGCCGGCGGGCGACCACCTGCAGCAGCTCGTCGCCGGCGGCGTGGCCGAGCCGGTCGTTGACCGCCTTGAACCCGTCGAGGTCGACGAACAGCAGGCCGAGCGCGTCGCCGCGGGCGCGGGCCTCCCAGATCGCGGCCTCCACCTGCTCCTCCAGCCGGCGCCGGTTGGGCAGCCCGGTCAGCGGGTCGGTGTAGGCCAGCTCCTGGATGCGGGCCAGCGCGGCCGACGTGCGGTCGCGCTCGCGGACCAACGCCCGCTCGGCCTCCACGCGCGCGGTGACGTCCACCTGCACGCCGATGTACTGGACGACGGTGCCGTCGGCGTCGTGCACCGGGGCGAGGTGCAGCTCGTTCCACCACGGCGTCCGCCCGGGGCCGCGGACGTTGAGCAGCGTCTCCCGGCACGGCCGCCCGGCGTCGACCGCCGCGCGGACGCGGGCGACCGCGCCCGGGTCGGTGTCGGGGTGCTGCAGCAGCCGGCAGTTGCGGCCGAGGATCTCATCCGAGCTCAGGCCGGCCAGCTGCCGGAAGGCCTCGTTGGCGTAGACGATCGGCTGGTCGGGCAGCCGCATGTCGACGACGGTCACCCCGCTCGGCGTGGCCTCCAGCGCCCGCCGCAGCAGCACCTCCGCCTGCGTGCTGCCCACGGCCAGGCCGGCGGCCGCCGGGCTCGCCGCGGCCGCGGGAAGGGGTGCCGGGGCCACAGTCGGGACGGCGTCGCCGGCGCGCGGGGCCACCCGGGACAGCAGCGACGACGCCGCGCGGGACACCGTGGTGCGCTCGTAGGTGAGCGCGTACTCGAAGGTGCGCTCCAAGTCGGGGCCGTCGTCGCCGAGGTCGCGGGCCAGCAGCGCGGCGCTGAAGTGCGGGGACAGGACGGCGACGTCCCACTCGCCGCGGACCGGGTCGTCCTCGGCGAGGTGCGCGCCGCGCAGCCCGGGCAGCGGCTCCACCGGCAGGTCCTCGCCCAGGGCGCAGACGAAGCCGGTGCGCTCGACCAGGTCGCGGTAGCGCTGGGTGGTGGAGACGGTGAAGTGGCGGGCCTCCTGGAAGGTCGCGGCCACCACGCAGGTCTCGCCCAGGCGCAGGGCCTCCCGCTCCAGCTGCTTGGACAGCTCGATGAGCAGGGCCTTGGGCGCGCGGCGCAGCGGGACGTCGTCGGGCAGGCAGGCGAAGGGGGAGACCGCGCCGACCGCGCCGGTGGGCCGGCCGGCGCCGGGCAGCACCAGCTCGCCGACCGGCAGGTCCGGGGCGGCGCCCGGTCCGGGGCGGCCGAGGAACCAGCCCTGGCCGAGGGTGGCGCCCAGGCCCCGGGCGTAGGCCAGGTGCCCGGCGGTCTCGATGCCCTCGGCGAGCACCACGGCGCCGCTGCGCTCGGCGTAGGCGTTGACCGCGTTCATGATCTCGGCGATCGCGGGACCGGGGCGCTCCTGCACCAGGCGCAGGTCGAGCTTGACGACGTCGGGGCACAGCAGCGGCAGGAACGCCAGCGACATCGACTCGGCGCCGACGTCGTCGACGGCGATCGCCCAGCCCAGCTCCCGCACCCGCTCGACGGTGCGCAGCAGCTCGGCCGGCCGGGCCGCGATCGCCCGCTCGGTGATCTCCATGACCACCCGCAGGTCGCCGGGCGCGCCCTCGGCGATGGCGACGAGGTCGGCCAGCGGCGCGGTGTCGAGCACCTCGGGCTCGACGTTGACGAATACGGTCAGCGGCGCGACCAGCCCGCCGTCGACGGCGCCGCGGAAGGCGGCGGCCCGGCAGGCCTCGTCCAGCTCCGCGAGCCGGCCGGCGCCGCGGGCCGCGGCGAACAGCGCGTCGGGCCGCTCCAGCGGGCCGACCGGGCCGCGCGCCAGCGCCTCGTAGGCCACCACCCGCCCGGTGTCGATCTCGACGATGGGCTGGAAGACGCTGCGCACGCCGCGCAGGGCCTCGGCGAGGACGGGGTCGGATCCGGACGGCACCGGTGCCTCCTGGGGGCGGGTCACCTCCCGGGTGTCGGCCCCGGGCCCCCGGTCCGACACCCGGGCGTCCGCCCGGGTCCCCCGGGAGGGTCAGGCGGGCAGCGCGATGAGCACGACGGCGGCCGCCGCGACGGCGAGCCCGGCCTGCTGGGCCCCGGCCAGCCGCTCGCGCAGCACCACCTGCGCCAGCACGACCGTGCTCGCCGGGTACAGCGACGCCAGCACGCCGGTGACCGCCAGCTGCTCGCCGACCTGGGTGGCGACGAGGAACAGCGCGTTGGCCGTCATGTCGGCGACGCCGGCGAGCACCACGACCGGCAGCACCCGGCGGGACACGAGCAGCGACCGGCCCGACGCCAGCGCGAGCCCGCCGATCAGCAGCACCGACACCACGCGAGCGGCCAGCAGCGGGCTCAGTCCCGAGTCCTCGCCGGTGCGGTCCAGCAGCACGAAGAACAGCCCGAACCCGGCGCCGGCGGCCAGCGCCGGCCCCATGCTGGCCGGCCGGGCGGTGCGCAGGGAGGACAGCCCGCCCTCGGCCGCCACGAGCACCACCGCGACCAGCGCGAGCAGGATCCCCAGCGCGGCCAGCACGCCGATCCGCTCGCCGAGCAGCAGGCCGCCGACCACCGGCAGCGCGGCGGCCGACACCGCCGTCACCGGGGCCACCACGCTCATCACCCCGGTGGCCAGCGAGCGGTAGAACAGCAGCAGCCCGGCCCCGCCGGCGACGCCCGCGGCCGCGCCCCAGCCCAGGTCGGCGGGCGTGGGGCTGCCGCCGAGCCAGGGGAGCAGCAGTACGACGGCGACCAGCCCGGCGGCCTGCGACAGCGCGACGACGGCGGCCGCGGCGGCGCGGCGGCTGGCGATCCCCCCGCAGAAGTCGGCCATCCCGTAGACGACGGCCGAGGCCAGCGCCAGCACCATCGCCATCCGGTGCGCCTCCCGAGTCCTCGTCCCGCCGTCCCGCCGATCCTGACAGCCGGTGCCGACGCGGCCCCGCCCCGGGGGGGGGGGGGGGGGGGGGGGGGGGGGGGGGGGGGGGGGGGGGGGGGGGGGGGGGGGGGGGGGGGGCCGCCCCCCCCCCCCCCCCCCCCCCCCCCCCCCCCCCCCCCCCCCCCCCCGGAGGGTGCCGGCCGAGAACCCGGGGGCGGGGGAGACGGGGCGGCGGGCAGAATGGCCTCCCGTGTCCGGCGCCAACGACCCCTACGACCCCAAGCAGGTCGCGGCCCTGTCCGCCGAGGCCCTCGACGCCGCCGTCGCCGCGGCCCGCGAGGGCTTCGCGGGAGCGGGCGACCTCGAGGCGCTGGCCGCCGTGCGCCCGGCCCACCTCGGTGACCGCGCGCCCGTGCCGCTGGCCCGCCGCGAGCTCGGCGCGCTGCCGCCGGCCGCCCGCGCCGACGCCGGCAAGCGGGTGAACGCCGCGCGGGTCGCCGTCACCGAGGCCTACGAGACGCGCCGGGCCGAGCTCGAGGCCGAGCGCGACGCCCGGGCGCTGGCCGAGGAGCGGGTCGACGTCACCCTCCCCTGGGACCGCACCCCGCGCGGCGCCCGCCACCCGCTGACCACGCTGCAGGAGCGGATCGCCGACGTGTTCGTCGGCATGGGCTACGAGGTGGCCGAGGGCCCCGAGCTCGAGGCCGAGTGGCTCAACTTCGACGCGCTCAACATCGGCCGCGACCACCCGGCCCGCACGATGATGGACACCCTGTTCGTCGCCCCCGAGGACTCCGGCCTGGTGCTGCGCACGCACACCAGCCCGGTGCAGGCCCGCACGCTGCTGTCCCGGACGCCGCCGCTGTACGTCGTCGCGCCCGGGCGGGTCTACCGCACCGACGAGCTCGACGCGACGCACACCCCGGTCTTCCACCAGGTCGAGGGCCTGGCCGTCGACCGCGGGCTGACGATGGCGCACCTGCGCGGCACCCTCGACCACCTCGCGCGGGCGCTGTTCGGCCCCGAGGCGGTGACCCGCTGGCGGCCGTCGTACTTCCCGTTCACCGAGCCCTCGGCGGAGTTCGACGTCTGGTTCCCCGAGCACCGCGACGGCCCCCGCTGGGTCGAGTGGGGCGGCTGCGGGATGGTCAACCCGCGGGTGCTGGTCGCCTGCGGCGTCGACCCCGAGGAGTACAGCGGCTTCGCCTTCGGCATGGGCATCGAGCGGGCGCTGCAGTTCCGCTCGGGCGTCGGCGACATGCGCGACATCGTCGAGGGCGACGTCCGGTTCACGAGTGCGTTCGGAGTGGAGCTCTAGATGCGGGTCCCCGTCGGCTGGCTGGCCGAGTACGTCGACGTCCCCGCCGGGACCACCGTCGAGGACCTCGACGCCGCCTTCGTCCGGCTGGGCCTGGAGGTCGAGGAGGTCCACACCCCGGCCGAGGTCAGCGGCCCGCTGGTGGTCGGCCGGGTGCTGGAGATCGAGGAGCTCACCGGCTTCAAGAAGCCGATCCGGTGGTGCCAGGTCGACGTCGGCGAGGGCACCCCGCGCGGGATCGTCTGCGGCGCGAGCAACTTCGCGGTGGGGGACACCGTCGTCGTCGCGCTGCCCGGCGCCGTGCTGCCCGGCGGGTTCGAGATCGCCGCGCGGAAGACCTACGACCACGTCTCCGACGGGATGATCTGCTCGGTCCGCGAGCTCGGCATCGGCGAGGACCACGCCGGGATCCTGGTGCTGGGCGAGGGCTTCGAGCCCGGCGCCGACGCCCGCCCCGTCGTGGGCCTCGACGACGTCGTCGTCGAGCTCAACGTGACCCCCGACCGCGGCTACTGCCTGGCGATGCGCGGCGTCGCCCGGGAGATGGGCACCGGCCTGGGCGTCGCGTGGCGCGACCCGGGCGCGGCCGAGGTCCCCGCCTGGTCCGGCGAGCCGGCGTGGGAGGTGACCGTCGCCGACGCCGACCGCTGCGACCGGTTCTCGATGATCGCGCTGGAGGGCCTGGACCCGACCGCGCCCAGTCCGTGGTGGATGCGCCGCCGGCTCGCCCAGTCCGGCATCCGCTCCATCTCGCTGGCCGTCGACGTCACCAACTACGTGATGCTCGAGCTCGGTCAGCCGATGCACGCCTTCGACCGGGACGCGGTGACCGGCCCGATCGTCGTCCGCCGGGCCCGCGAGGGCGAGCGGCTGACCACCCTCGACGGCGCCGACCGGCAGCTGTCCGACGACGACCTGCTCATCACCGACGACACCGGCCCGATCGGGCTGGCCGCGGTGATGGGCGGCGCCTCGACCGAGATCGGCGACGGCACCACGGCCGTGCTGCTCGAGGCGGCGCACTGGGAGCCCACCGGCGTCGCGCGCACCGCCCGCCGGCACCGGCTGCCGAGCGAGGCCGCGCGCCGCTTCGAGCGCGGCGTCGACCCGGAGATGACCGTCCCCGCGCTGGCCCGCGCCGCGCGGCTGCTCGCCGAGCACGGCGGCGCGCGTGTCGTCGGCGCGCTGGTCGACGTCGACACCCGCGCCCCCCGCCCGTCGATCGCGCTGGACGCCGCGAGGCCCGGCCGGGTCTCCGGCGTGCCCTACTCGCCGGCCCAGGTGGTCGAGCTGCTCGGCGCGGTCGGCTGCGCGGTGGAGGCGGACGGCTCCTCCCTGACCGTCACCCCGCCGTCCTGGCGCCCGGACCTCACCGACCCGGCCGACCTCGTCGAGGAGGTCGTCCGGCTGGCCGGCTACGACGACGTCCCCTCGGTGCTGCCCACCGCCCCGCCCGGCCGCGGGCTCACCGAGACCCAGCGCCGCCGCCGCACGGTCGGCCGGGCGCTGGCCGAGGCCGGCTACGTCGAGGCGCCGTCCTACCCGTTCGTCGGCGCCCCGGCGCTGGACGCGCTCGGCCTCGCCGAGGACGACCCGCGCCGCCGGGTCGTGCTCGTGCGCAACCCGCTGTCGGAGGAGGAGCCGGCGCTGCGCACCACGCTGCTGCCCGGCCTGCTCGCGACCCTGGCGCGCAACCTCTCCCGCGGCCGGCGCGACGTCGCCCTGTTCGAGCACGGCGCGGTGTTCCCCGGCGACCGGCGCACCCCCGCGCCGCTGCCCGGCGTCGACCGCCGCCCGGACGACGACACCCTCGCCGCCCTGCTCGGCGCGGTGCCCGACCAGCCCTGGCACGTCGCCGTCGCGCTGGCCGGCCTGCGCGAGCCGCGCGGCTGGTGGGGCCCGGGCCGGGCCGCGGGCTGGGCCGACGCCGTGCAGGCCGCCCGGCTGGTGGCCGCCGCCGCGGGTGTCGAGCTGTTCGTCCGCCCCGGCGAGCAGGCGCCCTGGCACCCCGGCCGCTGCGCCGAGCTCGTGGTCGACGACCGGGTGGTCGGGTACGCCGGCGAGCTGCACCCGCGGGTGTGCGCCGCGCTGGACCTGCCGGCCCGCACCTCGGTCATGGAGCTCGACGTCGACGCGCTCCCGCCGGCGCCCGTCCCTGTGGGGCCGCGCATCTCGACGTTCCCGCCGGTCTTCCTCGACCTGGCCTTCGTCGTGCCCGACGAGATCACCGCCGCGCACGTCGAGTCGCTGGTCCGCGGGGGCGCGGGCGAGCTGTTCGAGGCGGTCCGCCTGTTCGACGTGTACTCCGGCCCGCCGGTCCCGGCCGGGTCGCGGTCGCTGGCGTACTCCCTGGTGCTGCGCGCGCCGGACCGCACGCTGACCGCCGAGGACGTCGCCCGGGTGCGCGAGGGCATCGTCGCCGTCGTCGAGCTGCAGGGCATCAGCCTGCGCAGCGGCGACTGATGGCGGACCTCACCGGCCTGGTCGCGCTCGTCACCGGGGCCTCGGCGGGCATCGGCCGGCACCTGGTCGAGGGGCTGGCCGCCCGGGGGGCCGCCGTCGCCGGCATCGCCCGCGGGCCCGAGCGGCTGCGGACGGCGATGGCCGAGGTCGCCGCCGCCACGGGCGCCCGCACCCTCGCGCTGCCCGCCGACGTCACCGACCGCACCGCCGTCGACGCCGCCGTCGGCGAGGTGGTCCGCGAGCTCGGCCCGGTCGGGCTGCTGGTGAACAACGCCGGCCTCGTCGACGCCGCCGAGGTGCCGCTGTGGGAGGCCGACCCCGACCAGTGGTGGCAGGTCGTGGAGAGCCAGGTGCGCGGGCCGTTCCTCGTCGCCCGCGCCGTGCTGCCCGGGATGGTCGCCGTCGGCGGCGGCCGGGTGGTCGACCTGGCCAGCGGGATCGGCACCCGCGTCAACCCGCACTACAGCGCGTACTCGGCGGGCAAGACGGCGCAGATGCGGATCACCGAGGCGATCGACCTGGCCGGCGCCGCGCACGGCGTGCGGGCGTTCGACCTGGCGCCGGGCGTCGTCGACACCGCGATGACCCGCGCCATGGCGATGCACGAGGGCCGCACCGAGTGGACCCGGCCCGAGGACGTCGTCGACCTGGTGGTGGCGATCGCCGCCGGGGAGCTGGACCAGTGGTCGGGTCGGTTCTTCCGCGCCGGCGTCGACGACCTCGACACCCTCCGCGCCACCACGCCGACCGACGACGCCCGGCGGCTGCGGCTGCTCCCGTACGGCGACGGCGACCCGCTGGCCTGACCTCCCTCGCCCGTGCGCGCTCGTGCTCTGCCCCCGATCGGGGGCAGAGCACGAGCGCGCACGCGGGCACGTCGGGCACCCGGCCATGAAAGGTCATGCACGGACCTGTATGGTCATGCATCGTGAACACAGGGCAGACGTGGACGGTCGGGGTCACCGGCGCCACCGGGTACGCGGGGGGAGAGGTGTGCCGGCTGCTGGCCGGGCATCCGCACCTCCGCCTGGCCGGGGTGCACGCGAACAGCAGCGCCGGCCGACGCCTGGGTGAGCTGCAGCCGCACCTGCTGCCCTTCGCCGACCTCGAGGTCCGGCCGAGCGCGCCCGAGGACCTCGCCGGCTACGACGTCGTGTTCCTCGCGCTCCCGCACGGGGAGTCGGCCGCGATCGCCGCGCAGCTGTCCCCGGACACCCTGGTCATCGACTGCGGCGCCGACCACCGGCTGCAGGACCCGGCCGCCTGGGCCCGCTGGTACGGCGGCGACCACGCCGGGTCGTGGCCCTACGGCCTGCCCGAGCTGCCCGGCCAGCGGGAGCGGCTGGCCGGCGCGCGGCGGATCGCCGTCCCCGGCTGCTACCCCACCTCGGTCACCCTCGCGATGGCCCCGGCGCTCGCCGCCGGGCTGGTGGAGCCGGACGTCGTCGTGGTCGCCGCCTCCGGCACCTCCGGCGCGGGCAAGGCGGCCAAGCCGCACCTGCTCGGCAGCGAGGTGATGGGCTCGGTCAGCGCCTACGGCGTCGGCGGTGTGCACCGGCACACCCCCGAGATGGCGCAGACGCTGGGTGCGGCCGCCGGGGAGCCGGTGCGGATCAGCTTCACCCCGACCCTGGTGCCGATGAGCCGGGGCATCCTCGCCACCTGCTCGGCGCCGCTGCGGCCCGGGACCGACGCCGACGCCGCGCGGGCCGCCTACCAGAAGGCCTACGCCGACGAGCCGTTCGTGCACCTGCTGCCCGAGGGCCAGTGGCCGACGACGGCGCAGGTGCTCGGCGCCAACACCGTCGCGGTGCAGGTCGCCGTCGACCCGGACGCCGGCCGGCTGGTCGTCGTCGCCGCGGTCGACAACCTCACCAAGGGCACCGCCGGCGGCGCCGTCCAGAGCGCCAACATCGCCCTCGGGCTGCCCGAGACCGCGGGCCTGCCGCTGGTGGGGGTGGCCCCGTGAGCGTCACCGCACCGCAGGGCTTCCGGGCCGCCGGCGTCGCGGCCGGGCTCAAGAGCACCGGCGCGGCCGACGTCGCGCTGGTCGTCAACGACGGGCCGCAGGACGCCGCCGCCGCCGTCTTCACCACCAACCGCTTCCCGGCCGCGCCGGTGCAGTGGAGCCGCCAGGTGCTGGCCACCGGCCGGCTGCGGGCGGTGGTGCTCAACTCCGGCGGTGCCAACGCCTGCACCGGCCCCGAGGGCTTCCAGGACACCCACGCCACCGCCGAGCACGCCGCGGCCGAGCTGGGCCGTGCTGGTCTGGAGGTCGGCGCGATCGACGTCGCGGTCGCCTCCACCGGCCTGATCGGCGTCCGGCTGCCGATGGACAGGCTGCTGCCCGGGGTCACCGACGCGGCGAAGGCGCTGTCGGCCGACGGCGGTCCCGACGCCGCCCGGGCGATCATGACCACCGACTCGGTGCCCAAGACGACGGTCGTCGAGCGGGACGGCTGGTCGGTCGGCGGGATGGCCAAGGGCGCCGGCATGCTCGCGCCGAGCCTGGCCACGATGCTCGTCGTCCTCACCACCGACGCCGCCGTCGACCCGGCCGTGCTGCAGGACGCGCTGAAGACCGCCACCGGCGTCAGCTTCGAGCGGGTCGACTCCGACGGCTGCCTGTCCACCAACGACACGGTCGTGGCGATGGCCAACGGCGCCAGCGGGGTCGGCCCGGCCGCGGAGGAGGTCGCCGAGGCGCTCACCGCCGCGGCCACCGACCTGGCCATGCAGCTGCTCGCCGACGCCGAGGGCTCGACCAAGGACATCGCGATCACCGTGCGCAACGCGGCGAGCGTCGAGGACGCGCTCACCGCCGGCCGGGCCTGCGCGCGCAACAACCTGCTCAAGACGGCGCTGTTCGGCAACGACCCCAACTGGGGCCGGGTGCTCGCGGCGATCGGCACCACCGACGCCGCGTTCGAGCCCGACCGCGTCGACGTGACCATCAACGGCGTCACCGTCTGCCGGGGCGGCGCGATCGGCGACCCGCGCGAGGGCGTCGACCTCACCGGCCGGGCCATCACCATCGACGTCGACCTCGGCGCCGGCACCGAGCAGGCGACGATCTGGACCAACGACCTGTCCATCGCCTACGTGCACGAGAACTCGGCCTACTCGACGTGAGCACCCACCCGAACACTCACGAGGACCCCACCCCGCCCGACGTCCGGGTCGACGAGGCGCCCCCGGCGCGCCGGCGGATCGGCACCGCCCGGGTCATGCGCACCTACGACCCGGAGGGCGACGCCCGCAAGGTCGCCGTCCTCACCGGCGCGCTGCCGTGGCTGCGCGAGTTCCACGGCAACGTCGTGGTGATCAAGTACGGCGGCCACGCGATGGTCGACGAGGAGTGCCGCCGGGCCTTCGCCGAGGACATGGTGTTCCTCCGGACCTGCGGCATCCTGCCCGTCGTCGTCCACGGCGGCGGCCCGCAGATCACCGAGATGCTCGGCCGGCTCGGCATCGAGAGCGAGTTCCGCGGCGGCCTGCGGGTGACCACCGACGAGACCGTCGAGGTGGTCCGCATGGTGCTCACCGGCCAGGTCACCCCGGAGGTTGTCGGGCTGGTCAACCAGCACGGCCCGCTCGCGGTCGGCCTGTCCGGGGAGGACGGCGGCCTGTTCACCGCCGAGCGCACCCAGGCGCTGGTCGACGGGCAGCCGGTCGACGTCGGCCGGGTCGGGGACGTCGTCGCCGTCGACCCGACGCCGGTCACCGCGCTGCTGGAGTCCGGGAAGATCCCGGTCGTCGCCACGGTCGCGCCCGACCGCGACGGCGTGGTGCACAACGTCAACGCCGACACCGCCGCCGCCGCGCTCGCCGTGGCGCTCGGCGCGGTGAAGCTCGTCGTCCTCACCGACGTCGAGGGCCTCTACGCCGACTGGCCCGACCGCGACTCGCTCGTGCAGCAGATCGACGCCGCCGAGCTCGCCGAGATCCTCCCCGACCTGGACGCCGGGATGATCCCGAAGATGGCCGCCTGCCTGCGGGCGGTCGAGGGCGGGGTGAAGCGGGCGACCGTCGTCGACGGCCGGACGCCGCACGCCCTGCTGCTGGAGATGTTCACCACCGAGGGCACCGGGACGATGGTCGTCCCCGCCCACACACTGAGCGGAGAGGAGCCGGCATGACCCACACGGAGGAGCTGGCCACCCGCTGGTCGGCCGTGATGATGGGCAACTACCGCACCCCGCCGGTCGCGCTCGCGCGCGGCGCGGGCGCCACCGTCTGGGACGTCGACGGCCGCGAGTACACCGACCTGCTCGGCGGCATCGCGACGACGATCCTCGGGCACGCCCACCCGAGGGTGGTCGAGGCGATCACCGAGCAGGCGCAGACCCTCGGGCACGTCTCCAACCTGGCGATGCACGAGCCCGGCGTGACCCTGGCCGAGCGGCTGCTGGAGCTGGCCGGCCGGCCCGGGCGGGTGTTCTTCTGCAACTCCGGCGCCGAGGCCAACGAGGCCGCGTTCAAGATCAGCCGGCTCACCGGGCGGCCCGAGGTGGTCACCGCCGAGGGCGCCTTCCACGGCCGCACGATGGGCGCGCTCGCGCTCACCGGCCAGCCGTCCAAGGCCGCCGCGTTCGCCCCGCTGCCCGGCGGCGTCCGGTACGTGCCCTACGGCGACGCCGACGCGCTGGCCGGCGCGGTCGGTGAGCAGACGGCGATGGTGCTGCTCGAGCCGCTGCTCGGGGAGGGCGGCGTGCAGCCCCCGCCGCCGGGCTACCTCGCCGCCGCCGCCCGCACCGCCGCCGACGCCGGCGCGCTGTTCGCCGTCGACGAGGTGCAGACCGGCACCGGCCGCACCGGCCACTGGTTCGCCCACCAGGCGGACGGCCTCCAGCCGGACCTCGTCACCATGGCCAAGGCGCTCGGCGGCGGCCTGCCGATCGGCGCCACGCTCGCCTTCGGCGAGGCCGCGGAGCTCATGACCGCCGGCTCGCACGGCTCCACGTTCGGCGGCAACCCGATCGCCTGCGCCGCCGCGCTCGCCGTCCTCGACACGATGCGCGACGAGGGTCTGCTGGAGCGCGCCAAGGAGCTCGAGCACCGGTTCACCGCCGGCATCGAGGGCCTCGGTCACGCCGGGATCGCCGGGGTGCGGGGGAGGGGCGCGCTGCTCGGCGTCGTCCTCACCGTCCCGGCCGCCGCGGCGCTGGAGGCGCAGCTGCGCGCCGCCGGCTTCCTCACCAACGCCGTCGCCCCCGACGTGCTCCGCCTGGCGCCCTCCCTGGTCCTCACCGACGCCCAGGTCGACGCCTTCGTCGCCGCGCTGCCGGCCGCCCTCGACACCGCCCTGCAGGAGACCGACCAGTGACCCGGCACCTCACCCGCGACGACGACCTCACCCCCGACGAGCAGGCCCAGGTCCTCGCGCTCGCCGCCGAGCTCAAGCGCACCCGGCACACCGACGCCGCGCCCACCCCGCTGCGCGCCGCGAACGGCGTGCCCCGTGCGGTGGCCGTGCTGTTCGACAAGCCCTCCACCCGCACCAGGGTGTCGTTCTCGGTCGGCGTCGCCGAGCTCGGCGGGTACCCGCTGGTGATCGACGCCGGGTCCAGCCAGCTCGGCCGCGGCGAGCCGGTGGAGGACACCACCCGCGTGCTCGACCGGCAGGTCGCCGCGATCGTGTGGCGCACCTTCGGCCAGGACCGGCTGGAGACCATGGCCGCCACCAGCCGCGTGCCGGTGGTCAACGCGCTCACCGACGACTTCCACCCCTGCCAGATCCTCGCCGACCTGCAGACGGTGGCCGAGCACAAGGGCTCGCTGGCCGGCCGGTCGCTGACCTACCTCGGCGACGGCGCCAACAACATGGCGCACTCCTACCTGCTCGGCGGCGCCACCGCGGGTATGCACGTGCGGATCGGCTCGCCCGAGGAGTACCAGCCGGCGCCCGACGTCCTGAAGCGGGCGGCGGAGATCGCCGCCGAGACCGGCGGCTCGGTGCAGTGGACCGCCGACGCCGCGGCCGCCGCCGACGGCGCCGACGTCCTCGCCACCGACACCTGGGTCTCGATGGGCCAGGAGGACGAGTACGACACCCGTGTCGCGCCGTTCCTGCCCTACGCGGTCGACGACGCCGCGCTGGCCCGCGCCGCCGACGACGCCCTCGTCCTGCACTGCCTGCCGGCCTACCGCGGCAAGGAGATCGCGGCCGAGGTGATCGACGGCCCGCAGAGCGTCGTCTGGGACGAGGCGGAGAACCGGCTGCACGCGCAGAAGGCCCTGCTGACCTGGCTGCTGGAGCGATCGGGATGACGGGAGCGCTGACCCGGTCGGCGCGGCAGGCCCGCATCGCCGAGCTCATCGCCGCCCGGCCGGTGACCTCGCAGACCCAGCTCGCCGCGCTGCTGGCCGAGTCGGGCGTCGAGGTCACCCAGGCCACGCTCTCGCGCGACCTGGAGGAGCTCGGCGCGGTCAAGCTGCGCGGCTCCGACGGCGCCCCGGCGTCCTACGTGCTGCCGCCGGAGAACGCCCCGCTGCGCCCCGCGCAGGCCGCCCCCGCCCGGCTGACCCGGCTGCTCGGGGACCTGCTCACCAGCGCCGAGGGCAGCGCCAACCTGGCGGTGCTGCGCACCCCGCCCGGCGCCGCGCAGTTCCTCGCCTCGGCGCTGGACAAGGTGGGCCTGCCCGACGTCCTGGGCACCATCGCCGGGGACGACACCCTGCTCGTCGTCTCGCGCGACCCCGACGGCGGCGCGGCGCTGGCGCAGCGCCTGCGGTCGCTGGCCGGCCGCGCGCCCGGCGAGCCGCCCCACCTGACCGACGAGACCGACGACCCCGCTGGAGGATCAGCCCCGTGACCGACCCGACCGCCCCCGCCTCGCAGACCCGGCTCTGGGGCGGCCGCTTCGGCGGCGGGCCGTCGCCGGCCATGGCGGCGCTGTCGAAGTCGACCGACGTCGACTGGCGGCTGGCCCCCTACGACCTGGCCGGCTCCCGTGCGCACGCCCGGGTGCTGCACCGCGCCGGGCTGCTCGCCGACGACGAGCTCGAGCAGATGCTGCGCGCGCTCACCGAGCTCTCCGCCGAGGTCGCCGCCGGCACCTTCGCGCCGGTCGAGGCCGACGAGGACGTGCACGAGGCGCTCGAGCGCGGCCTGATCGCCAAGCTCGGCACCCTCGGCGGCAAGCTGCGCGCCGGCCGGTCCCGCAACGACCAGGTCGCCACCGACCTGCGGCTGTACCTGCGGCACAACGTGCGCGCCCTGGTCGGCGAGCTGGCCTCGCTGGAGTACGCGCTCACGGGGCTGGCCGAGCGGTACCTCGAGGTTCCCGCGCCCGGCATGACCCACCTGCAGCACGCCCAGCCGGTGCTCGTCAGCCACCAGCTGCTCGCGCACGCGCACGCCTTCGCCCGCGACGTCGACCGGCTGCTCGACTGGGACCGCCGCGCCGCCGTCAGCCCGCTCGGCTCCGGCGCGCTGGCCGGCTCCTCGCTGCCGCTGGACCCCGACGCCGTCGCCGCCGAGCTCGGCTTCGACCGGGCCGCGGAGAACTCGATCGACGCGGTCAGCGACCGCGACTTCGCCGCGGAGTTCTGCTTCGCCGCCGCGATGGTCGGCGTCCACCTGTCCCGGCTGGGGGAGGAGGTCGTGCTCTGGACCTCGACCGAGTTCGGCTGGGCCCGCCTCGACGACGCCTGGGCGACCGGGTCGTCGATCATGCCGCAGAAGAAGAACCCCGACATCGCCGAGCTGGCGCGCGGCAAGTCCGGCCGGTTCGTCGGCAACCTCACCGGCCTGCTCACCATGCTCAAGGGCCTGCCGCTGGCCTACGACCGCGACCTGCAGGAGGACAAGGAGCCGGTCTTCGACTCCCTCGAGCAGCTGCTGCTCCTGCTGCCCGCGGTCACCGGCATGGTCGCCACGCTCACGCTGCGCCCGGAGGTGCTCGAGGCCGCCGCGCCGCAGGGCTTCGCGCTGGCCACAGACGTCGCCGAGTGGCTGGTCAAGAACGGCGTGCCGTTCCGGTCGGCGCACGAGATCTCCGGCGAGATGGTCGCCGTCTGCGAGGCCGCGGGCCTGGAGCTCGACCAGCTCGACGACGACCAGCTCGCCGGCATCGACGAGCGGCTCACCCCCGCCGTCCGCGAGGTGCTGTCGGTGCAGGGTGCCCTGGCCGCCCGGGACACCCGCGGCGGGACGGCGCCCGCGCGGGTCGCCGGCCAGCTCGCCGCGCTCAAGGACGTCGTCGCCGCGCACGGCCGCTGGTCGGCCGACTCGCCCGTGGCGGCCGCGCTCTGAGCCCGCCTGGCCGCCTGCTGACGGCAGAGGAGCTGCTCGGGCCGGTCGACGACGTCGCCCCGGCGCTGCTGGGCTGCTGGGTGGTCACCGACCGTCCGGAGGGGACCGTCGCCGTCCGGCTCACCGAGGTCGAGGCGTACTCGGGGGAGGGGGAGGACCCGGCGTCGCACGCGCACCGCGGCCCGACCCCGCGCGCGGCGATCATGTTCGGCCCGCCCGGGCGGCTGTACGTGTACTTCAGCTACGGCGTGCACTGGTGCGCCAACGTCGTCGTCGGTCCCGCCGGCCGCGGCTCGGCGGTGCTGCTGCGCGCCGGCGAGGTGGTCGTGGGGGAGGACGTCGCGGCGCTGCGCCGTCCCTCCGCCCGCGTGCTCCGGGACCTGGCCCGCGGCCCGGCGCGGCTGACCGCGGCGCTGGCGATCGGGCCGGACGACGGCGGCGCCGACGTCCTGGACCCGGCCTCGCCGGTGCGGCTGCACGCGGGGAAGCGGCCGGACGCCGTCTCGGCCGGGCCCCGGGTCGGGATCAGCCGGGCCACCGAGCTGCCGTGGCGGTTCTGGGAGACCGGGGCGCCGTCGGTGAGCGTCTTCCGCCCGGGTGGCCAGCGCCGCCGCCGCGCCGCCGGGCAGACTGGTACCTCGTGACCTCCTCCGTCCTCGACGAACTGCAGCGCCGCGGGCTCATCGCCCAGACCACCGACGAGGACGCCCTGCGCGCCCACCTCGCCGAGGGACCGGTCACCTACTACTGCGGCTTCGACCCCACCGCGCCGAGCCTGCACGTCGGGCACCTGGTCCAGGTGATGGTGCTGCGGGCGCTGCAGCGCGCCGGCCACCACCCGGTGGTCCTCGTCGGCGGCGCCACCGGCCTCATCGGCGACCCGCGGCCGACCGCCGAGCGGCAGCTCAACGACCGCTCCACCGTGGCCGGCTGGGTGGACAGCATCCGCCGCCAGCTGGCGCCCTTCCTCGACCGGCCCGCCGAGCAGGAGAACCTGCCCGCGCCGGTCTACGTGGACAACCTCACCTGGACCGAGCCGCTGTCGGCCATCGACTTCCTCCGCGACCTCGGCAAGCACTTCCGGGTCGGCCGGATGCTCGCCAAGGAGGCGGTGTCCGCGCGGCTGAACTCCGAGGCCGGCATCAGCTACACCGAGTTCAGCTACCAGATCCTCCAGGCGCACGACTTCCTGCAGCTGTTCCGCCGACACGGCGTCACGCTGCAGACCGGCGGCTCGGACCAGTGGGGCAACCTGACCGCCGGCATCGACCTGGTCCGCCGGGTGGAGGGGACCTCGGTGCACGCGCTGTCCACCGTGCTGGTCACCAAGTCCGACGGGCAGAAGTTCGGCAAGAGCGAGGGCGGCACCGTGTGGCTCGACCCCGCGCTCACCTCGCCCTACGCCTTCTTCCAGTTCTGGCTCAACGCCGACGACGCCGACGCGCTCACCTGGCTGCCGCAGTTCTCCGAGCGGCCGGCCGAGGAGGTCGAGGCGGTCCTGGCCGAGAGCCGGGAGCGCCCGGCGTCGCGCGCGGCGCAGCGGGCCCTGGCCGAGGAGCTGACCGCGCTGGTCCACGGGCCCGAGGAGCTCCGCCAGGCCGAGGCGGCCGGGCGCGCGCTGTTCGGCCGGGACGACCTGACGGCGCTCGGCGCCGACACCCTCGGCGCGGCCCTGCGGGAGGCCGGCAGCGTCACCGTCGACGGCACGACGCCGACCGTCGCCCAGCTGCTCCAGCAGACGGGGCTCGTCTCGAGCCTGTCCGAGGCCCGCCGGACGGTGAAGGAGGGCGGCGCCTACCTGAACAACGAGCGGGTGACCGACGCCGACGCGGTCCCGGGCGAGGAGGCCTGGCTGCCGGGCGGCTGGCTGGTGCTGCGCCGTGGCAAGCGGTCCGTCGCCGGGGTGCAGCGCGTCGGGCACTGAGGACCTCCTGCGGGGTCAACGCCACGTGACACGCCGGTTCCGGAACGGTGTCTGGCGTCACGGCCCAGACGGTTTGACACGCTCCCGACAGGCACGTAACTTTCTCTCTGCGCGCCGCACGGCCCGGGAGGGCCGGAGCGGAGGACCCCTCGAGGGAACACTCCGGGCGGGCGCAGGGTTGGACAACAAGCCTCCAGCAGAACCCGAGAGGGTCGAGTTGGTGTGCGTCCGCTCCTTGAGAACTCAACAGCGTGCCGAAAGTCAGTGCCAAGTAACAAACCCCCGGCGCTGCACCGTGTGGTGGAGCGCAGGGATTCCTTTGGTTGATGGATATCGCGATCTGTCAGGTCG
>NZ_JBJGZJ010000025.1:0-57386 GCF_054050435.1 Geodermatophilus sp. SYSU D01036
CCTGCACCCGCTGCAACTCGGCGGCGGCCTGCTCGTCCGACAGCAGCGCCACCGGCAGCCGGGGGATCGACACCGGCCGCTCGATCAGCCAGCCGGCGAGCGCGCGCTCGACCGGCGAGACGTACTCGGCGACCTCCTCCACACCCCGCACGCTACGACCGGGGTACGACAGTTTCCGCAGCTCGGGGCGGGTCCTGCGGTTTCCGCCTGCAGACAGCCGAGTCGGTCGCGACCGACGCACTCCGGTCCGCGACGGATGGTTCTCGCTGCCCGTCGGTCGACCGGACGGCAGTTGCCGGGCGCCCTGTCGGACGTGCCGCTGGGCAGCCGGTCCGGCCGGTCAGACCGACGCGCGGACGGTGGCCGGGTGCGAGCGCCGGTCCACCGCGACCCCGACGGCGGAGGGGATCCAGACGGTCAGCGACCGGGTGACGAGGACGGCGGCGCACGCGGCGGCCACGGACGTCCCCATCGCGCCGAGCACCAGCAGCAGCATCGCCTCGGGCGCGCCGGGCAGGGCGGACGGGGGCAGCGCGATCCACACCAGGCGGAGGACGGCGTAGCCGCCGGCGACGGCGAGCACGGGCACCCCGCCGCCGGCCGCCTCGACCGCGGCCGAGAGGACGGCGGCCTCGAGCGCCACGGCGAGGGCGACCCAACCCAGGAGGGCCGCCTGCTGCCGCCGCGGGACCAGGCGGCGTGCTGGGACGGGCGGGTCCGGCTCGGCACCGCCGCGGCGGGCCGTCAGCTGCCCCGCCCCCACCAGCACCCAGGCGGCGAGGCCCACGGCGGCGGCCGGGAGGACCGCGGTCGGGGACCGCCAGTCCGGGAACGAGCCGTCGACGGCGGCGAGGGCGACGACCGCGACCGCCGCCACGGCCGCTCCGGCCAGGCCGGCGACCGCGGTCCGCACCGTCGCCGCGTGCGCGGTCGCCGGGAGCAGCCCGGCCCGCTCCAGCAGCCGGGAGCGGGCGCGACGCTCGCCGTCGCGACCGTGCACCAGCCCCACGTTCCGGGCGACCAGCGTGACGACGAGCGCCCGTCCCACCGACACCCGCCGGTCGGCGGCCCGGGCGACGGCGGTCGCGCGGGCCAGGGCCGCCGCGGCGGCCAGCAGCACGGCCCCGCCCAGCCACCGCCACCCCTGCGCCCCCACGCTGTCGACCGTGGCGGCGATCCCGGCGACGACCACCGGTCCGGCGAACGCGACCGCGCAGCCGAGGGTCACGAGCACCCGCGCCACCGGCCCCGCGGGCGGGAACACCGGGCGGTCGGGGTCGGGCAGGTCCAGCCGGGTGCGGACGGCGGTCCGCAGCGCGGCGAGGCGGGACGGCTCGGCGTGCACCCGCCGCCGGGTCTCCGACGACAGCGCCAGCGGCGTCAGCGACGGCAGCGCCGCCGCGACCGCCGGCCCCCCGAGGACCTCGATGGCCGCCGCCACCAGCTTGTCCGGGTCGCAGGAGGTGTCGGGCGCGGCGGCCAGCGAGGCCAGCAGCTCGGCGACGTCGACGGCCTTCTCGTCCTCGGTGGCGCCGGTCCGGGCGTTGCCGAAGTCGACCAGCCACGGCCGGCCCTCCGGGTCGACCAGCACGCTGGAGGCCACCAGATCGCGGTGCGCGACCCCCGCGGCGTGCATGCGGGCGACCTCGCCCCACACCCCGCGCAGCAGGACCGGGTCCCGGTCCGCCGGCCCGAGCTCGTCCAGCGGCCGGCCCTCGACGTACTGCTGCACGACGACGGCGTCCCCGTCCCCGCCGCGGGCCAGCAGCACCGACGGCACCCGCACCCCGCGCCGTTCGGCCGTCAGCGCGGCGACGGCCTCGTGCTCGGCCTGGTACCCGAGCGGCGCCAGCGCGTCGGCGTCCTTCACGTCACCGACGGCGAACACCCGCCACATCCGGTGCAGCCGGTCGCGCTCGTGCCGGTCCGGCTCCAGGTACTTCACGTACAGCCGCCGGCCGTCGCCGTCGACGGCCTCGAACGGCTGCGAGCTGCGGGCGCGCACCGAGGCCGCGGCCACCTCGGTGACCGGCAGCCCGAAGCGCCGCAGCGCCGCCTCGACCCGGCCCGGCGGCACCTCGCGCGCCGGCACCCCGAACACCCAGTGCACGAGCGAGCCGATCGCCCAGCCCAGCGCCACGCCACCGACGACGTCGAGGGGCAGGTGGGCGCCCACGTACACGCGGGCGAGCGCGACCGACCACGCCAGCGCCCACGCGACCCGGCGTCCCTTCCGGGTGAGGTAGGGGGCGGCGGCGGTGGCGAGGGCCGCGGCGACCGCCGAGTGGCCGGAGACGAAGCCCGCCCCGCCGATCGGGCCCTCGTGCAGCACCGAGCCGACCGGCAGGCCCGCGGGCCGCTCCCGGCCGACCAGCGACTTCACCAGGTCGGAGGCGACGTACGCGAGCAGGCCGGACAGCAGGAGGTCGCGCGCCGCCCGGAAACGTCGGGTCAGGGCGGCGACGAGCGCGAGCGCCGGGACGGCGAGGACGTTGCCCAGCTGCATGACGACCCAGACGGCCGGCAGGATGCCGGCCGGCAGGTCGTTGAACAGCCGGAACAGGTCCCGCTCGAGGGAGGACAGCTGGCCCCGCTGGGCGATCAGCACGCCGGTGCCCAGGACGACGAGCCCGAGGGCCACGCGGACCAGGTCGGTCGTCAGGCGCTCCGGGCGCGCCCGCCCGCCGGCGGCGGGACGGCGGGGAGCGGAAGTGGTCGCCTTGTCGAGGGCGGTGCGGACGGTCACCAGGCCAGTGCAGCCCGGACGCGCGCAGCCGGGCAGGGTCCTCCGGCCCTGCCGGTCGTGCCGCCGGGCCCACGCGCAGCAGGGACCTGGGACGCGAGCCTGGACCGGTGATCGAGACCGCACGGGGGGCAGCTGTGCTCGAGGGGCACCGGCAGGCGGGACCGCACGCCGATCCGGCCGTGCGTCCGCGGCGACCGTCCTGGCCGGCGGGCCCCGGCCGCCGGCGCCCCTCGGGCCGGGAGCGGCTCCCGCGCGAGGTGCCGGCCGCGGTCTGGGGGTGGACGGCGACCCTGGTCATCGCCGCCGTGCTGCTGGTCCTCGCCGACCGGCCCGGCGGTCTGCTGGGGCTGGACCGGGCCGTCGCCGACCTCGCGGGCCCGCCGGAGGTCCACGTCGGGGCCGCCGAGCTCGCGCATCTCGGCGCGGTGCTCGGCTACCGCGTCCTGTGGGTGCCCGCGGTCGCGGTGCTGGTGTGGACGGCGCGGTGGCGGCACCTGGTCGTGTACGCGGCCACGATCTCGGTCGTCGCCGCCGTGGCGCAGCTCGCCGTCGGGGAGGGCGTGCTCGTGCGGGCCGTCCGCGCCGAGGTCATCGGGACCCCCGACGCCGTCGAGCTCTCCGCCTGGCCGGTCCTGGTCCTCGCCACGGTGTCGGTGGCGACCCTGTACGTGCTGGCGCCGCCGGGCCGGGCCCGCCGGTGGGGCTGGCTCGCCGTCGTGGCCCTGCTGATGACCGCCGTCGTGCCGCGCGTCGCCCTGGGCCTGGAGGGCCCCTCCGTCGCCGTCCCCGCGGCGGTCGTCGGCGCCTCGGCCGCGGCGCTGGTGTGCACGGTCCTCGCGCCCGAGGACGCGTTCCCCGTGACCTGGCACCGCCGCGTGGCCGCCCACCTCGCGCTCGACGGGGACCGCGCCGCCCGGATCCGCGCCGCCGTGCTCGACCAGCTCGGGGTGGAGGTCACCGCCGTGGAGCCGTTCCGGCTCGACGGGTCGGCCGGGTCCACCCCGTGCCGGCTCGTGACCGCCGCGGGGACGCCCCTGTTCGGCAAGCTCTACTCGGCGACCCACCTGCGGTCGGACCGCTGGTACAAGGTGCTGCGCGTGCTCCGGTACGGCCGGCTGGAGGACGAGGCGCCGTTCGCGTCGGTGCGCCGGCTGGTCGAGCACGAGGACTACCTGCTGCGGCTGCTCCGCGACGGCGGCGTCCGGGTGCCGGCGCCGATGGGCGTGGTCGAGGTGCTGCCCGGCCGCGAGTACCTGCTGGTGACCGAGCTCGTGCCGCGCACCGTCGAGATCCGCCGCTCGCGGGTGGACGACGCCGTCGTCGACGACGTGCTGCGCCAGGTGCGGCTGCTGTGGTCGGCCGGCGCGGCGCACCGGGACCTCAAGCCCTCCAACGTCCTCGTCCAGGACGAGGCGCTGGTGGTGCTGGTCGACGTCTCGTTCGGGGAGCTGCGGCCCAGCCGCTGGCGGCAGGCCGCCGACCTCGGCAACGCGCTGCTCTCCTGCGCGCTGGTCGCGGGCCCCGAGCGGGTGCTCGCCCGCGCCCGCCTGCAGTTCACCGACGAGGAGCTGGCCGAGGCGATGGCCGCGACCTCGTCGCTCACCCTGCCCACGCAGCTGCGGCGGCTGCTGGCCGCCGACGGCCGGGACCTGGTCGGGCGCCTCCGCGACCTGCTGCCGCCGCACCCGCGGATCCGGGTGCAGCGGTGGAGTGCCCGGCGCGTCCTGCTGGCGCTGGCGACCGGCGGCGGGGCGGTGCTCACCCTGGTGCTGGCCGCGCTCAACCTGCGGGCGGGGGGTCTGCTGTGACCGCCGCCCCGGCCGCCCGGGCGGAGGTCGCCCGCCCCACGGCGGCGACCGGCCTGACCGGCGCCCAGGTGGCCGAGCGGGTGGCGGCCGGCCGGGTCAACGCGGTCACGACGCGGACCAGCCGCACCGTGGGCCAGATCGTCCGGGCCAACGTGTTCACGTTCTTCAACGGCCTGCTCGCCACGCTGTGGGTGCTGACGCTGCTGACCGGGCGCTGGCAGAACGCCCTGTTCGGCGGGGTCGTGGTGGTCAACTCCGTCATCGGGATCGTGCAGGAGCTGCGCGCCAAGCGGACCCTCGACCGGCTGGCCGTGCTGCAGACGCCGCGCGCCCGTCCGGTCCGCGACGGGGCCGAGCGCGAGGTCCCGGTGGCCGAGGTGGTCCTCGACGACCTGCTCGTCCTGCGGGCCGGCGACCAGGTCCCGGTCGACGCCGTGGTGCGGGTGGCCCGCGGGCTCGCCGTCGACGAGTCGCTGCTCACCGGCGAGGCCGACGCCGTCCCCAAGGAGGCCGGCGACCCGGTGCTGTCCGGCTCGATCGTGGTGGCCGGCAGCGGCCGCGCGCAGGCCACCGCGGTCGGCGACGACTCCTACGCGGCCCGGCTGGCCGCCCAGGCGAAGGCGTTCACCCGGACCCGCTCGGAGCTGGTCGAGGGGACGACGCGGCTGCTGCGCTGGATCGCCCTCGGCCTGCTCGTGGTCGGCCCGGCGGTGCTGTGGAGCCAGTTCCGGACCGACGAGAACGCCGACTGGCGCGACGCCGTCACCGGCACGGTCGGCGCGCTGGTCGGCATGATCCCGGAGGGCCTGGTCCTGCTCACCACGCTGGCCTTCCTCCTCGGCGCCGCCGGCCTGGCCCGCAGGCGGACCCTCGTGCGGGAGCTGCCCGCCGTCGAGGGACTGGCCCGGGTCGACGTCGTGTGCCTGGACAAGACCGGGACCCTCACGTACGGCGACGTCGGCTTCGACCGGCTGGAGGAGCTGGCGCCCGGCCCGCCCGCCGCACCCGCGCTCGCGCTGCTGGCCGCCGCGGACGGCGGCAACGCCACCGCCCGGGCGCTGGCCGCGGCGTTCCCCGACGCCGGCGGGGAGCGGGCGGCCGACGCCGTGCCGTTCGACTCGGCGCGCAAGTGGTCGGCGGTGCGCACCGCGGCCGGCACCACCTGGGTGCTCGGGGCGCCCGAGCTGGTCCTGCCCCTCCCCGCGGGGCCGGCGCAGACCGCGGCGCGGGACCGCGCCGACGCGCTGGCCGCCGAGGGACGGCGGGTGCTGCTGCTGGCCTGCACGCCGGCGCCGTGGACCGTCCGCGCCGGGGTGCCGGGGCTGCCCGCCGGGCTGGTCCCGGTGACGCTGGTGCTGCTCGCCGAGCGGCTCCGCGAGGACGCGCCGGACGTGCTGCGCTACTTCGCCGAGCAGGGCGTGGCGCTGAAGGTGCTCTCCGGCGACAACCCGCGCACCGTCGGCGCGGTCGCCGCCGCGGTCGGCCTCCCCGGGGTGTCCGGCGCGGGGGACGCCGTGGACGCCCGCACGCTGCCCGAGGACCCCGACGCGCTGGCCGACGTCCTCGAGTCGGCGTCCGTCGTCGGCCGGGTGACCCCGCACCAGAAGCGGGCCGTGGTGCAGGCGCTGCAGCGGCGCGGGCACGTGGTGGCCATGACCGGCGACGGCGTCAACGACGCCCTGGCGCTCAAGGACGCCGACGTCGGGGTGGCGATGGGCAACGGCTCCCCGGCCACCCGTGCGGTCGCCCAGCTGGTGCTGCTCGACGGCCGGTTCGCGGCCCTGCCGCACGCCGTCGCCGAGGGCCGCCGGGTGATCGCGAACATCGAGCGGGCGGCCAACCTGTTCCTGGTCAAGAACGTGTACAGCCTGGTGCTGTCGCTGGTCACGGTGGTGACGCTGGTCGCCTACCCGCTGGCGCCGGTGCAGCTGACGCTGGTCTCGGCGGTGACGATCGGCGCGCCCGGCCTCGTGCTCGCCCTCGCCCCCAACCGGCGCCGCTACCGGCCGGGCTTCCTGCGCCGCGTGCTCGCCTTCTCCGTGCCGGCGGGCGTCGTCACCGGCGGGGTCACCTACGCCGCGTACGCGCTGACCCGGCAGCTGCAGCCGGACGGCGGGGTGCCCGCGGCCCGGACGGCGGCGCTGCTCACGGTGCTCGTCGTCGCGCTGTGGACGGTGCTCGTCCTCGCCCGGCCGCTCACCCCCGGCCGGGTGGCCCTGGTGGCCGCGATGGCCGCGGTGGTCGTGCTCGTGCTGGCCGTGCCGGTGCTGCGCGAGGACGTGCTGCTGCTGGACCTCACCGCGACCACGCTCCTGCTCGGTGCGGGGCTCGGCGCCCTGGGGGCGCTGCTGGTGGAGCTCGTGTCGCGGACGCCGGGGGCCCGGCTGCCGCGGGCGGCGACGGACGAGCGGGCGGGGGGACAGCGGCGGTGAGCACGCCGCGGGCGCCGCGTGCACGTCCGCGGAGACGCACCGTGCAGGACCGCGGAAGTGCACGGGGCACCTCCGCGGACCTGCCCGGCGGTGTCCCGGTCAGGACCAGGGGGCGTCGAGCGGGTCGATGGTGTCGTCGACCGGGCGGCGCCCGGTCGGGGGGACCGGGTCGGCGCTGACCGGCGCCCAGCCCAGCCGCACGAGGGCCTGCGGCATCCCGGGCGCCTCGGGGGAGACGCCGGCGCACAGCGCGGCCAGCCGCGCCCGGGTGCCCGGGACCTCGAGCGGCTGGCTCACCGGGTCGGTGGCCAGGCCGATCGCGGTCGCGGTGAGCAGCACCGCGCTGAGCGCCTCGCCCGCCCGCAGCTCGTCGGCCGGGCCGTCCCCGGGGGTGGTGAGGACGGCGAGGACGGTGCCGTCGGACTCGTCCCTGCCGAGCTGGTTCTCACCGAGCGCGCCGCCGGCGAAGTCCCGCACCGGGACGACCGCCTCCGGCCCGCCGGCGCCGGCGTGCACCGGGACGTTGGCCGCCGGGACGCCCTCCACCGCGCCGCGGGACCGCCCGGTCCAGGCGGCGACCTCCTGCGCCAGGCCCGGCGTGAGCGACTGCTCCACGGCAGCCTCCTCGACCAGCCGCACCACCTGCGCCTGCGCGCGGGGGCCGAGCACGGTCAGCCGGGCCCCCTCCTCGGCCGCGGCGCGCGCGAGGTCGGCGAGCAGCTCGGCCGGGACGGGCCAGGTGGAGAAGACGCGCCGGTCGCTGCGGCGGTGCTCGATCGCCTGCGCGAGGACGAGGTCGTCGGGGCGCGGTTCGGCGGGGGACACCTCGACCGCGGCGAGGTGCGCCAGGTGCGCGGGGTCGGGGAGCCGGTGCACGCGCGAGGACAGGCCGGCGGCCCGCAGGGCCACGCGGAGGTGGTGCAGCGCGGCACCGCAGCCGATCAGCAGGTCCCGGCTCTGCGGGTCGGTGGCCGGCAGCCAGCGGGACGGGTCGGCGAACAGGTGGACCGACGTGCGCCCGATCCGCCACCGCCAGGGCTGGGTGTTGTGCAGCGACGGCGCGCGGTTGGCCAGCGCGAGGGCCGCGCGGGCGGTGGTGCGGTCGAGCACGAACGGGGTCACGGCTCCTCCTGGGTGGCGGCGGGGACGGTCGGGGGGTGGGGCACCGGCAGGCGCCGCCGGGTCCCCCCGAGGTCGCCGGCCACCTGGCGGGCCCAGCCGTCGATCGCCGCCCAGTCGCGGTTGTCACCGGGGCGCTGGCCGACCGCGCGGTAGAACAGCCGGCCCCACAGCGGGACGCCGCGGGTCTGCACCACACCGGCGAACAGGCGGTGCGACCGGGGCCGGAGGCCGTGGGGGAGGTCCCGCTCGAGCCGGGCCGCCTCCTGCCGGGCGAGCCACCGGGTGACGCGGCCGCGGGGGTCGATGCCCGCGACGCTGAACAGCCAGACCGGCGGTGCGTCGTCCGCCGCGGCGAGCCGGGCGAGCAGGTCCCGGGCACCGGCCAGCCAGCGCATCGAGTGCACGGCGCTGCCGACGACCGCGGCGTCGTACCCCGACGGGTCGACCTCCTGACCGGCCGGCCGCAGGTCCACGACGCACCCGGCGTCGGTCAGCCGCGCGGCCACCCGCTCGGCCACACCGCGCGTGGAGCCGGCGGCGGTGGCGTACCCGACCAGGACCCGGAGGGGGATGTCGTCCATGCACCGACGCTCGCGCCACCGGCCGGGCGGCGGTGAGGGCCGGACGTCCCCGCCCGGCGGGCCGGAGGTCGCCGCCGGGCGGAGGACCCGCAGGCCGGGACCTCCGACCCTGAGCACCGAGTGGTCCCGAGGCCCTAGCCTCGGACGGCGACAGCGACGGGCGGGACGAGGGGTCACCGGTGGACACGGACACGCAGCAGGCGCCGATCGGGGTCTTCCTCCTCGACGACCACGAGGTGGTGCGCCGCGGCGTCGCCGACGTCCTGGAGAGCGACCCCGGCATCCGGGTCGTCGGGGAGGCGAAGAACGCCTCCGAGGCCCTGGCCCGCGTGCCCGCGCTCAAGCCCGACGTCGCCGTGCTCGACGTCCGGCTGCCCGACGGCGACGGCGTCTCGGTGTGCCGCGAGCTCCGCAGCCGGATGCCGGAGCTGCGGGTGATCATGCTGACCAGCTACAGCGACGACGAGGCGCTGTTCGAGGCGATCATGGCCGGCGCCTCGGGCTACCTGCTCAAGCAGATCCTCGGCGCCGACCTGGTCAGCGCGGTGCGCACGGTCGCCGCCGGCGGCTCGCTGCTCGACCCCGCGGCCACCACCGCGGTGCTCGAGCGGATGCGGCGGGCCGCGGAGCCGGCCGGGCCGCTGGCCCGGCTCAGCGAGCAGGAGCGCACCGTGCTCGAGCTCATCGGCGAGGGGCTCACCAACCGGCAGATCGGCGAGCGGATGTTCCTGGCCGAGAAGACGGTCAAGAACTACGTGTCCCACCTGCTGGCCAAGCTGGGGCTGGAGCGGCGCACCCAGGCCGCGGTCCTGGCGACCGAGCTGCGCGGCGGGGTCCCCCGCCAGAACTGACCGGTCAGGACAGCGGCGCCCACCACCGCAGCCGGGTCCCGCCGTCCGCGACCGCGCCGACCTCGAGGCCGCCGCCGCGCGCGGCCGCCCGCTGCTCCAGGTTGCGCAGCCCGCTGCGCGCCGCGCGGGCGTCGATGCCCCGGCCGTCGTCGACCACCTCGAGCACCAGCCCGTCACCGGCGTCGACGGTCACGGTCACGTGCCGGGCGCCGGAGTGCCGGGCGGCGTTGCTCACCGCCTCCCGGACGACGGCCACGACGTCGGTGGCCAGGTCGCCGGTGACGAGGGTGTCGACCGCGCCGGAGGTGCGCACGGTGGTCTCCAGGTCGCCCGCCGTGTCGGCGACCGTGTCGAGCACGCGCCGGCGGAGGCCGTCGTCGGCCTGGTCGACGGTGTGCAGGTCGAAGATGCTGGTCCGGATGTCGCGGACGGTCTCGTCGAGCTGGCCGACGACGTCCCGGATCCGGCGCTGCGCCTGGGGGTCGGGGATCCGGGGCAGGACCGACTGCAGGCTCAGCCCGGCCGCGAACACCCGCTGGATGACGTGGTCGTGCAGGTCCCGCGCGATGCGGTCCCGGTCCTCGTAGACGTCGAGCTGGCGGGCCACGCGCTGCTGGGCGGCCAGGTCCAGGGCCACCGCGGCCTGGTCGGCGAAGGCGCTGACCAGGGGGATCACCGCCGGGTCGAAGGAGGGCCTGCCGGCCCGCCGGGCGGCGATGATGACCACCGACTCGGTGTGCGTCCCGCGCAGGGGCACCGCCAGGCAGGGGCCCCAGTCGACGTGCGCGTTGGGCCCCTCGTAGGCCAGTCCCGTCATGTCGACGGTCACGACCCTGCCGCCGTCGTCCTCGACGGCCTGCAGCACCGGGCTGTCGCACAGGGGCAGCGTCGCCCCGGTCAGGTCGGTGAGCCCCTCGCCGACCTGGACCCGGACCTCGTAGCAGCTCCGGGGGTCGGGGCCGACCGTGATCCAGGCGGCGTCGGCGCCGGTGAGGGCGGCCACCCGGTCGGCGACGAGGGACAGCGCCCGCTCGGACGAGTCGGGGTCGAGCAGGCTGGCCCGGACGTCGGAGAGGGCGGTGGCCCACCGGCGGCGCTCCTCGGCCTCCTCGTAGAGCCGGGCGTTGTCGACGGCGACGCCCGCGGCGCCGGCGAGGGCGGTCAGCACCGCCTCGTCCTCGGGGGTGAACTCCCCGTGCCGCTTCTCGGTCATGTAGAGGTTCCCGAACACCGTGCCGCGCACGAGCACGGGCACCCCGAGGAAGGTGTGCATCTCCGGGTGGCCCGGGGGGAAGCCGACCGAGGCCGGGTGCCTGCTCAGGTCGGTGATCCGCAGCGGGTACGGCTCGGTGATCAGCTGCCCGAGCACGCCCTTGCCCTCGGGCAGGGAGCCCAGCGCGGCCGCCGTCTCGTCGTCGATGCCGACGTGGATGAACGCCGCCAGGCCGCCCTGCGGTGCCAGGACGCCCAGGGCGCCGTAGCGGGCGTCGACCAGGTCGGTGGCGCTCTCGACGATCCGCCGCAGCGTCGTCTCCAGGTCCAGCCCGGAGGAGACGGACAGGAACGCGTCGAGCAGCTGCTGGACGCGGGCCTGGCTGCGGGCGACCGCGGTCAGGCGGTCCTGCACCTCGTCGATGAGCTCGGTCAGCCGCATGCCCGCCAGCGACGGGCTGCCGGAGGGGTCGTGGCCGGTTCGGGGTTCGGGACCCGTCCTGGGCCCGGGCGCGGTCATCTCGGGGCTCCCCCCTCGGGCGGAACGGGGCCGTCCCTGGAGCCTGGCACGGAACGCCCCGGAGGAGTAGGCACCCGGGGCGCCGTCCCCGTTCTGCTCCACCGTGGTCACGCGGAGCGTCGCGGCGCCGTGGCCTGTGCGGTCGACCGCCAGCCGCGCAGGACGCCGACCTGCAGCACGACGTAGCAGTGCCCGTCGCCCGGGGTCGGGGGTGCCGGCCAGGCGAGGGCGTCGAGGACCAGGAGGGCCCCGGGGTCGGTCACCGTCCGGGCGGGACCCACGACGGTCACGGCCCACCCGTCCTGCTCGTCGGGGTCGTCGACGCCGAGGGCGACGACGGCGCCGCCGGCCGGCGGCAGGTGGTCGCTGTCCTCGTGGGCGGCGATCACGACCCGGTCCCGGTCGAGCGCGAAGCGGACGGGGGAGATCGCCGGCAGGGCGTCCCGGGTGAAGCCGAGGTGCCCGCGGGAGGTGGTGCCGAGCAACCGCCGGCACTCCTCGTCGGTCAGCAGGGTGCGCATGACCCGCACGTCGTTCACGTCCGTCCCCGTCCGGCGTCCCCGGTCGGCGCCGACCCGGGTGCGCCCGCACGGGCGCCACGAGCGCACAGCCTGCGCCCCCCCGCCCCGCAGCGCACAGGGACCTCCGTCCCGCCCCGGGAGGACCGGCGGCCCGGGAGGCCACCCGGAGCGGGAGTCCGCGCGGTCACGGTCACGTCCCCGGGGACGGCCCGGGCGCCGCCGGCGCTGGCGTCGGGACCAGCGCCGCGGCGATCTCGTCCGCCCAGGACCGGACGGCGTCCCAGTCCCGGAAGTCGCCGACCGGGGCGCGCATCGCGGTGACCATCGCGCGCTCGCCGAAGCCGAGCAGGGACCGGTCCAGCCGGCCGGGCAGGACCCGGTGACCGCGCGGGGCGAGCAGGGCGGCCAGCGCGGCGGCGTCCTGCGGCTCGTCCGGCGGGTACGGCGGGTCGCCGATCGGCCCGCTGGAGAACAGCCACACCGGCCGCCGGCGGAGCACCCCCGCGCAGCGGACGGCCAGCTCCTGGGCCGGCGGGAGCCACCGGCCGGCGTAGACGGCGCTGCCCAGCACCACCGCGTCCCAGGCGGCGGGGTCGGGCCGCGACTCGGCCGGCAGCGCCGCCGCGTAGAGGTCCACCGGGCGCCCGGCCGGGGCCTCGCCCAGGCCGCGGGCCAGGGCCTCGGCGATCTCGCGGGTGGACCCGTGCCGGCTGGCGTAGGCGACCAGGACCCGGGGCCGGCTCACCGTCCGCCTCCCCCCGCGCCGTCGTCGGCGGGGACGACCGCGACCGGGCAGGTCGCGCGGTGCACGACCCCGTGCGTGGTCGAGCCGAGCCGGGCCAGGCCGCGGTGCCGGCGGACGCCCACGACGAGCAGCTCGGCCGGGAGCGCGGCCGCCACCAGGGCGCGCGCCGGCCGCTCCCGGACGACGGCCTCGCGGATCGTCACGTCGGGCTCCTTGTCGCGCCAGCCGGCCAGCGCCTCGGCCAGCACCCGCTGCTCGTCGGCCAGCACGCCGGCCCAGTCCACGAGGGGGCCGGCCTGCAGCAGGGCGGTCTCCAGGGCCACGTCCTGCCAGGCGTGCAGGGCGAGGAGATCGGTGCCGCGCGTCGCGGCCTCGGCCAGGGCGAAGGCGAGGACGGCGTCGTCGCCGGGCCGTCCGGCGACCGCCGCGACGACACCGGACCGGGGGCGGACGACCGCCGTCGCCGGGTCGGGGAGGAGGAGCACCGGGCACGGTGGGGCGAGGAGGACCGCGGCCGCGGTCGAGCCGAGGAGCAGGCCGGCGAGCCCGCCGGCGCCCCGGCTGCCGAGCACGAGCAGCTCGGCGTCGCGGGCGGCCTCCGCGAGCGCGGGCGCCGGGGCGCCGGACTCCACCGACCAGTGCACCCGGTCGGGTCCGAGGGCGTCCGCGGCCTCGCCGGCGGCCGTGCGCAGGGCGCTCTCGGCCGCGGCGTGCAGGAGCGTGCCCAGCTGCGGCACGTCCGCCGCCCGGGTGCCGCGCACCGGCGCGGCGGCGGAGGGCCAGGACAGCGCGTGCACGAGGTGCAGGGCGCAGCCGCGCCGGGCGGCCTCCTCGACGGCGGCCGCGGTGACCTCGCGCGCCGCCGCGGACCCGTCGACCCCCGCGACGACGAACCGCCCCGCCGGCCGGCTCACGGCCGGCTCCCCGGCGCCGGGACCGACAGGGGGCGGACCGGCTCGGCGTCCGCCGCGGCCTCCCCGGCGGGCAGCACGCGGACGTCGGTGATCCCGCCGACCGTGCGGGCCAGCGCGGTCAGCGCCCGGCGCTCGACCTCCTCCGAGCCCTGCGGACCGCCGCGCAGCCGCCGGATCGTCGCGGTGCCGTCGCGCACGTCCACGGCCCAGGCGTCGAGCTCACCGGTGTAGCCCTCGACGAGGCGCAGCAACTGCTGCCGGACGTCGTCGTCGGGGCGCGCCAGCAGGTGCAGCAGGTCGCGGCGGCTGACGATGCCGACGAGCCGGCCGCCGTCGGTCACCGGCACGCTGCGCAGGCCGGCGTCGACGAACAGGCGGGCGACGTCGGCGACGTCCGCGGTGACGTCGACCGCCCGCACGTCCCGGGTCATGACGTCGTGCACCAGGGCCGGCGGGGGACCGCCGTCCGCCTCGTCGCGGCGCAGGTGCAGGCGGGGGTCCTGGGGGAGGCGGTGCCGCAGCAGGTCGGCCTCGGCGACGATGCCCACCAGCCGGTCCTCGTCGTCGACCACCGGCAGGGCGGCGAAGCCCCGCGCGGCCATCACCTCCGCGGCGTAGTGCACCGCGGTGTGCGGGCCCACCGTGACCACGTCGCGCGTCATGACGTCCCTGGTCTGCACGGCTCCTCCTCGCGGTCGGTGCCCCGGACGCTAGGGAGACCGGCGCGTCCGCCCCCAGGGTCGGCAGCCGCCGTGCGCAGGGACGGAGGTCCCGGGACCCGGGGCCCCTCGCCCCGGGCCGGGCGGCGGCCGCCCGGCGCATCGTCGGGGCGCCCGCCCGGGACGGCCCGGGCCCGGACGTGAGGACCCCCGATGGACGCCATCCCCCAGCAGCAGTCCCGCGCCGGCGCGCCGGTCGTCGTCGCGCCGGTCGTCGTCGGAGTGGACGGGTCGGTCCCGGCCCGCGCCGCCCTGCGCGCGGCGCTGCGCGCCGCCGCGGAGCGCTCCGCCGGGCTCGTGGTGGTCAGCAGCTTCGCGTCCGACCTGTACTGGTTCGGCCACGACGGGGTCCTGGTGCCCGCGGTCGACGACGTGCGGCGCGCGACCCGGGAGCTGACCGACGACCTGGTCGCGGAGGTCCGCGCCGACGTCCCGGAGGCGACCGGGGTGCCGGTGACCGTGGAGGTCACCGCGGACGCGCCCGCGGCCGCCCTGGTGGGCCGGTCGGCCGACGCGCAGCTCGTCGTCGTGGGCAACCGCGGGCGGGGGGCGGTGCGCAGCGCGCTGCTCGGCTCGGTCGCGCTGCACACGGTCACCCACGCCCGCTGCCCGGTGCTCGTGGTGCACCCGCGGACCGACGAGCCGGCCACCCCGCCCCGGCTGGTCGCCGGCTTCGACGGCTCCGCGACGGCGCGCGCGGCCCTCGCGGCGGCGGTCGAGGAGGCCGCGCGGACCGGTGCGGAGCTGCACGTGCTGGCCACGTACGTGCTCACCGACTACTGGGTGGACCTGAGCTCGGTCGTCGTCCCCTCGCGGGACGAGATCCGCGGCGAGCTGCGCAAGCGGGTGGACGAGGCGGTCGACGGCGTGCTCGCCGGCCGGCCCGCGGACGCTCCGGTCCCGCGGATCGACGTCGACGTGGTCGAGGGCGCCGCCTCCGACGTGCTGGTCGACCGGGCGCGCGACGCCGCGCTGCTGGTCGTGGGCGGCCGCGGGCGCGGGGCGGTGCGCGGGCTGCTGGTCGGGTCGGTGGCCCTGCACTGCGCGATGCACGCCGCCTGCCCGGTCCTGGTCGTCCACCCCGCCGGCCGGCGCACCGAGGTCGCGGTGGACACGGCCGAGCCGGCCCGGGCCTGACCGGGCGCCCCCGGGGCGGGGCTCACGGCCGCTCCCCGGAGGACGGGCCGGACGCCGCCGCCGCCGGCTCCACGGCGCGGCGGCGGCCCCACAGCGGCTCCAGCGCCGCGAGCTCCTCGGCGGTGGCGGTCCGGAACGGCGGGGCCGACGGGGTCTGCACCGCGCGGCGGCCCTCGCCGCGGGTGGCCCGCAGGCTGGCGGCGACCGAGACGCCGAGGATCGTGGCGATGACGGCGAGGCTGACCGCGGTCGGCACGTAGAAGAGGTCGACCTTCAGCAGCATCTTGACGCCCACCCAGATCAGCACGAGGGCCAGTCCGGTCTTCAGGTAGACGAAGCGGTGGATCAGGTCGGCGAGCAGGAAGTACATCGCCCGCAGGCCCAGGATCGCGAAGGCGTTGGCGGTGAAGACGAGGAACGGCTCGTCGGTCACGGCGAAGATCGCCGGGATCGAGTCGACGGCGAAGACGACGTCGGTGACCTCGACGAGGACGAGCACCGCCAGCAGCGGGGTGGCCAGCAGGACGCCGCCGCGGCGGATCAGCAGCCGCTGGCCGTGGTAGGCGTCGGTCATCGGCACGTACCGGCGGAAGAGGCGCAGCGTCCGGGACCGCTCCGGGTCGATGTGCTCATCGCGCTGCCGGATCATCCGCCAGCCGGTCCACAGCAGGAACACGGCGAACAGGTAGAGCACCCAGCCGAAGCTCGCGATGAGCACCGAGCCGCCGGCGATGAACAGCCCGCGGAAGACCAGGGCGCCCAGGACGCCGAGGAAGAGCACGCGGTGCTGGTACTCCCTCGGCACCGCGAAGAACGTGAAGACGATCGCCCAGACGAAGACGTTGTCCACGGCCAGGGACTTCTCGATCAGGTAGCCGGCGAAGTACTGCTGGCCGTACCCGGCGCCGTGCGCCCACCACACCCAGGCGCCGAAGGCGATCCCGAGCGCCACCCAGATCCCCGACCACACCGCGGCCTCCCGGACCCCGATCACGTGGGCCCGGCGGTGGGCGAACAGGTCCACCGCGAGCATCCCCACGATCACGCCGAGAACGGCCGCCCACACCCACAGCGAGACGTCCATGCGTCCCTCCCTCCGGTCGACGTCCATCAACCGGAGGTCTCTCCCGGCGCCGCTGCCGGGCGCCCGTCCCGCCGGGCGCCGGAGCGCCGTCCTGACGACGGGACGTGGGGGGATACTCCCCTCCGCGAGAACAAGTGAAGCAGAGTTCGCCTGTCTGCGCCACCGGGACCAAGGTCCGCCGCCGGCGGGACGTCCGGCGGCGGCCCCGGCCCGGGGCCGGGCGGAGGGTGACCGGGGTGCCCGGCGACGGCGGGGCGGGTCGCGGGGGGCGTGCATGACGGAGCGGACGACGGAGGGACCCGGCGGCCGGGTGGTCGTGGGCTTCGACGGGTCGCCGGCCGGCCGCGCGGCCGTCGTCTGGGCCCTGGCCGCGGCGGAGCGGGCCGGCACCGGCCTCGAGGTGCTCACCGTGCTCCCGGTCGGGGACGCCTGGGAGGACGCTGAGCTGCTCGACCCCGCGCGCGTGGACCTGGTGCGCTCCGACGTCGCGGCGCACGTGCGCGACCTGCTCGACGAGCAGCACGCGGAGGTGCCGGTCACCACGACCGTGCTCATCGGCCGCCCGGTCGAGGAGCTGGTCGCGCGCTCGGCCGACGCCGGGCTGCTCGTGGTCGGCAGCCGGGGCCGCGGGGCCACGCGCAGCACGCTGCTCGGCTCGGTCGCCCTCGGCTGCGTGCCCCGCGCCCGGTGCCCCGTCGTCGTGGTGCACCCGGCCGTGCCCGGCCCCGGCCGGCCGCGGGTGGTCGTCGGGCTCGACGACACCGACGGGGCCCGCGAGGTGCTGTGGCGGGCGGCGGTCGAGGCCGGCCGGATGGGCGCCGACCTCGACGTCGTCGTCGCCCGCCGCCCGCCCGAGCCCTGGGCGGCCGCCCTCGTCCCCGAGGGGCCGCCGGCGGGCGGGGACGCCGGTGCGCGCGCCGCGGCCCTCGTGCGCGAGGAGCTCGGCGCGCGGCCGGGCGTGCGGGTGTCGGTGGAGACCGGGCCGCCCGCGCAGGTGCTGGTCGGCTCCGCGGAGGGCGCCGCGCTGCTCGTCGTCGGCAGCCGCAGCCGCAGCCGCCTGGGCGGGATGCTGCTCGGCTCCACGGCGCTGCACTGCGTGGTGGCCGCGCCCTGCCCCGTCCTCGTCCTCCACCCCCGGCCGGCGCCGGCCGGGACGACGGTCTGAGGCGGCGCGCGTGCGGGCCTGGGTGGTCGGGACGCCGGCGCCGGCCGACGCGGGGCCGCTGCGCCTCGTCGAGCGCGAGCCGCCCGTCCCCGGCCCGGGCCAGGTGCGGGTCGCGGTCAGCTGCTGCGGCGTGTGCCGCACCGACCTGCACCTGGCCGAGGGCGACCTCCCGCCGCGGCGGCCGGGCGTCGTCCCCGGGCACGAGGTGGTCGGCCGCGTCGACGCGCTCGGGCCCGGGGCGGCCCGCTTCGCGCTCGGCGACCGGGTCGGCGTCCCGTGGCTCGGCCGCACCGACGGCAGCTGCCGGTTCTGCCGCCGCGGCGACGAGAACCTGTGCACCGACCCGCGGTTCACCGGCTGGGACCTCGACGGCGGCTACGCCGAGGCCTGCCTGGTCGACGAGCGCTTCGCCCACCGGCTGCCCGAGGGCCTCGACGACGAGGCGGCCGCGCCGCTGCTGTGCGCCGGGATCATCGGCTGGCGCGCGCTGCGCTGCGCCGCGGTCCCGCCCGGCGGCCGGCTGGGGGTCTACGGCTTCGGCGGCAGCGCCCACCTCACCGCGCAGGTCGCGCTGGCGCAGGGCATGCGGGTGCACGTGCTCACCCGCGGCGCCGCCAACCGGACGCTGGCGCGCGAGCTCGGGGTGGACTCCGTCGGCGGCCCGGTCGACCCGCCGCCGGAGCCGCTGGACGGCGCGGTGCTGTTCGCGCCGGCCGGGGAGCTGGTGCCGGTCGCGCTGCGCGCCCTGGACCGCGGCGGCACGCTCGCCGTCGCCGACATCTGGCTGTCCGACGTCCCCGCGCTGTCCTACGCCGGCGAGCTGTTCCAGGAGCGCCGGCTGCGCAGCGTCACCGCCAACACCCGCCGCGACGCCGAGGAGTTCCTCGTCCTCGCCGCCCGGCTGGGGGTGCGCGCGACGACGACCGCCTACCCCCTCGACGACGCCCCGCGCGCGCTGACCGACCTCGCGCACGGCCGCTTCGCCGGGGCCGCGGTGCTGCACGTGTGAGGTGCCGTTGGTCCCGCTGCCCGGGACCGTCGCCCCCTGCCCGGCCGATCCCGCACCGGCGAGCGTGGGGCCGGACGGACCGCACCGCGCAGGAGGCCCCGAGATGACCGCGACCGGCACCCCCACCCCCGAGGACCGCCCGCGCCGGGAGATGTCCGAGGACGAGAAGCTCATCGCGCAGTGGGAGGCGCGCCACGACGTGGCCGCCCGCGGTTCGCACGCCGACCCCCTGGCCGTCCAGCACTACCTGAGCCGGGCGCACGCCGACGAGCGCGGGCACGGGCAGCCGGTCCGCCCGGCGGCGCCCCCGGCCGCGGACGCCCCGGCGCCCCGTCCGGCCCGGCCGGAGCCCCGGCGGCCGTGGTGGCGGCGCCTGCTCGGCCGTCCGTGAGGGCCGGCGGGGCGCTCAGCGCAGCCGGAACCGGTGCGCCCAGAGCGGCTCGACCTCGGCCCACTCGCGGGCCCAGGCGCGGTCGCGCGCCCGGCCGGCCCAGGCGCAGACGCCGGCGTGGCCGACCGCCGCCGTCGCCAGCCCCAGCAGCAGGGTCAGCACCCCGCTGGTCACGCTGACCACCGCGACGTCGCCGCCGTCGATCGGCGGGCCGGCGCGCCCGCCGTCGGGACCGGTCCACACCGGGACCGTCGCCCCGGCCGGGGTGCCCGGCTCGACCGGGACGGTGTCCTCGCGGGTGGCGCCGTCCGGGGCCTCCCAGCGCGCCGGCGCGGTCGCCCGCAGCGACGTGGGGGAGCCGGGCAGCACCTCCGCGTCCTCGAGGACCACGGCCGGGACCTGCTGCCGCTGCGCGGCCTGGCGCTCGGCCAGCGCGCCGGTGTCGGACGCGACCACGCTGCCCACCGCCAGCGCCACCGGTACGACCGCGACGGCGAGCAGGACGCTCGCGAGCCAGGAGACCAGCTCCGCCCGGTCGGTCGTGCGGGCACCGGGGCGCAGGCCGCGCCGCACCAGCGTGCGCAGGTACCCCGGCGACGGGGCGGGCCCGGGGGTCACGGGTCACCTCGCCGGCGCGACGGCGGTGCGGCGCCGCCGGGCCTCGTCGGGGCGCGGCGGGGGAGGGGGTGGCACGACGAGGACGGGGCAGTGCGCGTGGCCCGCGACCGCCTCGGCGAGGGCGGGGCCGGCCGCGGTGCGCGCCCGCCCGAGGACCAGCAGCCCGGCGTCCCGGGACAGGCCGATCAGCGCCGGGGCGGGGTCCCCCTCGCGGACGTCGACCGTGACGGGCACCGCCGGCCAGCCCTCGTGCACCCGGGCGGCCTGCGTCTCGACGAGCCGGCGCTCGGCCTCGGCGACCGCCTCGGGGACCGCCGCCCCGCGGAGGGCGGCGCCGCCGGGCCACGCGTGCACCACGTGCAGCGGGCAGCCCCGCGTGCCGGCCTCGAGGGCCGCGGCGGCCAGCACCGCCGTCGTCCCGGCCGTGCCCCCCACGCCGGCCACGACCTCGGCGCCCCCGGTGGCGCCCGGTGGGACGGCGAGCACGGGGCAGGCCGCGGACACGAGCAGGTCCCGGGCGACCGGGCCGAGCGCGCCGGCCGTGGTCCCGGTGCCGAGGACCAGCACCTCCGCCCCGGCGGACTCCTCGCGCAGCACCTCGGCGGCGGGCCCGGTGTGCACGACGGTCCGCACCGGGATGGCGGGGGCGCGGGCGGTCAGGTCCCGGCGCAGCGCGTCCAGCCGCGCGAGCGCCCGGTGCCACGGCCCGTCGTGGGCGCGGCCGGGGTCGCGCGCGCCCTCCACCGCGGCCACCAGCAGCAGGGGGCGCAGCTCGCGGTGCGCCCGCTCGGCGGCGGCGGCCGCCACCGCCGGCGCGGACCGGTCGGGGGCGATCCCGGCCACCACCGGCGCCAGCCGGGAGGTCACACCCACGTCGTCCCCCCGCGGCCGTCGGAGACCGGGCGGGGGCCCGGTCCGGGCCGGCCGCTCCTCGACGGGGAGCCGGGGAGCTGGCGCTGGGCGGGGGCGGCGCTGTTCTCGACGACGGTGCCGCGCGGACGGCGGGGCGTCGGCGAGGTGACCGGCGCCCGGCCGATGCGCAGCACCGACTGCGGGTGCGCGTCCCAGGTGAGCGCCGAGCGCAGCTGGGTGCGGGTGACCGGCACCTCGACGGCCTGGGTGAGCGGCCCGGCCACCCAGCCGCGGACGGTGAGCTCCAGCAGCACCCGCTCGAGGGCCTCGCCGCAGCGCAGCCACGCGAGCAGGTCGTCGCGGTGCGTGGCGAGCAGCACGAGCGTCTGGTCGGTGCCCGAGCCGGTGCCGGCCGGGAGCAGCCCGGCGCCGGTGGTGTCGAAGTCGCGGACGGGCAGCTCGTCGTGCTGGAGCCCGTCGACGTGCGGGACGACGCTCACCGGCACGCCGTCCCCGGCGCCGGGTTCGCGGGTGGTCCAGCGGCGCAGCTCGGCCCGGTAGGCCGGGTCGGCGTTCTGCACGCGGTCGGCCTGCTGGGTGAGCCGGGCGAGCAGCCGCACGTGCTCCTCGCGGGTCACCGGGACCAGCACCGTCTCCTCCGCGGCCGCCGCGGCGGTCAGGACCCGCAGCACGTCCTCGGGGACGCGGTCGGCGCCGAACCGCCGCCGGTTGGTCCGGCGCCGGCGCACGGCGGGCGCGAGGGCGGCCAGCGCCGGGTCCGGGGGCCCGTCGACCGGGCGGAGGACGGCCATGAGCCCCGGGTCGGCGGGGTCGGGCAGCCGGTCGACGCGGACGGCGCGGCCCGCCGCGGCCAGCGCGACGCGGGCGTTGAACAGCGCCGCACCCACGCTCTGCGCCAGGGCCCGGCCGACGGGGTCCAGCACCACCAGCTGCCGGGTGCGGTCGGCGAACAGCTCCAGCCGGTCGGGGTGCAGCGCGATCCGCCACGGCTGCGTGTTGTGCACGGAGGGGGCGCGCACCGCGGCGTCCGCGGCCGCCTCCAGCGGTGTGCGCCGCGGGATCCGGGTGGGCTGCAGGTCCGGTGGGGGAGTGCGGCGGGCCATGGGAGGACTCCTCGGGAGGGTGCGTCCCCCGAGCGTCGTCCGCCCGGGCGCGGGCGTCCGGGGCCCGCGGTCCCCGGGACCAGCGACCAACGTCCCCGGGGGGACCCGCCTTCGTCCGTGTCGCCGCGGCGGTGCGGGCGCCGAGGCTCGGGAGGGCCGCCTGCGCCGGGGAGACGACCCCGGGTCGCCGCGGTGGCCGGAGGAGGTGCGCCGTGAGCGAGCACGTGTCCCCGGTGGCGGCACCGCCGCCCCCCGCCTACCCGGTGCGGGTCGACGGAGCCCTGGACCCACGGCTGTCCCGCGGGCTCTGGCTGGTCAAGTGGCTGCTGCTGGTGCCGCACGTCGTGGTGCTGGCGTTCCTGTGGACCGCGGTGGCCGTCGTCACCGTCGTCGCGTTCTTCGCCGTGCTGGTGACCGCCCGCTACCCGCGGCCGCTGTTCGACTTCACCGTGGGCGTGCTGCGGTGGACCTGGCGGGTCCAGCACTACGGCTACTCCGCGCTCGGCACCGACCGGTACCCGCCGTTCACGCTGGCCGACGTGCCCGGCTACCCCGCGCGGCTGGACGTCGCGTACCCGGAGCGGCTGTCCCGCGGCCTGGTGCTGGTCAAGTGGCTGCTGGCGCTGCCGCACTACCTCGTGCTGGCGGTGTTCGTCGGCGGCGGGCTCTGGTTCGGCACGGGCGACTGGGACGGCGACGGCGTCTGGAGCGAGGGGTGGGCGGCCGGCGGCCTGGTCGCGCTGCTGGTCCTCGTGGCCGGCGTCGTCCTCCTGTTCACCGGCCGTTATCCCCAACCACTGTACGACTTCGTCCTCGGCATGGACCGCTGGGCCCTGCGGGTGTCGGGCTACGTGCTGCTGCTGACCGACGCCTATCCGCCCTTCCGGTTCGACATGGGCGGCCCGGACCCGGCCGCGCTCCCGGCACCCGCCGCGGCGGCGCCGCCGGTCCCCGCCGGGCAGCCGGCTCCCGCGGTCGTGACGGCGGCACCGGTGGCCGCGCCGGCGACCAGCCGCTGGACCGCCGGGCCGGTCGCGGCCGTGGTCGCCGGGGCGCTGCTCGTCACCGCCGCGACCGGCCTGCTCGCCGCGGGCGGCAGCCTGCTGTGGGCCGACACGACGCAGCGCGCCGGTGGCTTCGTGACCTCCGAGGCCGCCGGGGTCGACACCGCCGGCCACGCCGCCGTCAGCCAGGGGCTCCTGCTGCAGGGCGACGGGACCGACTGGGTGGTCGACGAGCTGCTGGGCACCGCGCGGGTGGAGGCCACCGCCACCGGACCCGACGACGAGCTGTTCCTGGGGCTGGCCCGCACCGCCGACGTCGACCGGTACCTGGGCGGCGTCGCCCGGGCGGAGGTCGAGCCGGCCGAGGGGGGCTGGTGGTCCGGGGACGAGTGGGCGTGGGCCGTGGACGAGGAGGCCGGCGGGCCGCCGCGGGTCGCGCCGGAGGAGGCCGGCATCTGGACCGCCTCGGCCGTCGGCACCGGGACGGTGACGCTGGACTGGCGGCCGGACGAGGGCGACTGGACCGTCGTGCTCATGCGGGCCGACGGCGGCGCCGGCATCGAGGCCGACGTCCGGGTCGGCGCGACCCTGCCCGGGCTGACCTGGGTGTCCGTGTCGCTGCTGGCGGTGGGGGCGCTGCTGCTCGCCGGTGGCGTGCTGCTCGTCGCGCTGGGGGCGAACCGGGCCCGGCCGCTGCCGCCGTCCGGCCCGGTCCCGGCCGCTGGTCCTCCGGTCCTGCCGCGCCCGCGCGGTGTCGAGCCGGAGCCGTCGCCGTCCCCCAACCCGCAGCCCTGACCGCGCGCGGTGCCCCGCCGGCGGGCGGGGCACCGCGGCGCCGGGCTCGACGGTCCACCCACGGGGCGGGAGGAGGACGGCATGGGAGCGGACGGCGGAGGAGCGGGCGTCGTCGCGTGCCCGGGCTGCGGACGGCGCAACCGGGTGCCCGCCACCGCCCGGGGACGGGCGCGCTGCGCCGCGTGCGGCGCCGACCTGCCCTGGCTGGTGGCTGCCGACGACACGGACTTCGCCGCCGTCGTCGAGGACAGCCGGCTGCCGGTGCTCGTCGACGTGTGGGCGGCCTGGTGCGCCCCGTGCCGCGCGGTCGCCCCCGTCGTGGAGGAGATCGCCCGGGAGAGGGCCGGCCGGCTGAAGGTGGTGCAGGTGGACGCCGACGCCGCGCCGCGGGTGAGCAGCCGGCTCGGGGTGCGCGGCATCCCCACGCTGCTGCTGTTCGCCGACGGCCGGGAGCAGGCCCGCGTCACCGGGGCGCTCCCGGCACCGGCGCTGCGCCGCTGGCTCGACGACGCGCTGGCCGCCGCCGGTCGCTGAGCCGCCCGCCGGACGCCGAGCCGCCGGCGCGCGGGTCAGCGCGCCGTGGGGGACGGCTCCCCCGGGGGAGGCGGGTGCCCCTGCCGGCGGCCCAGCCGGACGGCGATCCGCGCGCGCCCGTCGGCGGGCGGGGAGGGGACGGCGGTGCAGCCGAGGGCCACGGCGGTGCGGGCCACGCGCTGCAGCGCCTCTCCCGTCCGCAGCCACGCGGCGGCGTCGTCGGTGCGCCAGTCGAGGACGAGGACCGTCGGCCGTCTCCCGACCGACACGACCGGCGTCCCCTCTGCGGCGGCTGCGGCCGCGAGGCGCGCGACCACGCCGGCGGGGACGTCGTCCCCGCCGGCCTCCCCGGCCGGCGCGACCGGCGGGAGGGCGGCGAGGTCGGGGTCCGGCAGGCCGGGCGCGGGGTGCAGGACGGCGAGTGGGCCGCCGGGCCCCGAGGGCAGGCGGTCGACGGTGGCGGCCCAGCCCGCGGCCGCCAGCGCCGCGCGGAGGTCGAGCACCAGGCCGCCGGCGGCGAGCAGGGAGGCCGGCGCGGCGGTCCCGCACGGCCCCTCGACCTCGAGCCGGTCGGGGTGCAGGACCACGCAGGCGGACCGTCCCGGCAGGCCCGCCCGGCCGCGGACGACGGCGGTCGCCACGTCCTCGAGCACGGCCATCAGCGGGGTCAGCCGCGGTCCGGTGTCCTCCGGCGGCCTCACCGGCGCGGTCGGGGGCCTCACGGTCTCCACCTCCCGGTCGCGTCCCCGGCTACCGGCCGGCCGCGGCGGAGGTCGTGCGGACGCCGAGGTCACGGCCCCACGCCCGGGCCCGCTCCTCCTCGCCCTCGACGAGCGGCCCCGTGGTGCCGACGACGGAGAAGTGCTCGGCCGGCGCGACGACGCGGGCGCCCAGCCGGCCGAGGAGCTTCTCCTCGGTGCGGGACGCGTGGTCCATCCGCGTGATGACGGAGTGGCCGCTGCCGCGGGTGTCGAACGCCGCCGCGAACACCCCCTCGGGCGCGTGCGCGGACTCCAGCCACTCGTGCAGGCCGGTGCCGGGATCGGGCACCGCGGCGCCGTACTGGTCCGCCGCGCTGCGCCGGGTGGAGGGCCGTGGCATGCCGAAGGCGTGGTTGGGCCCCCCGACGACCAGCAGGGTGACGTCGGGGCCGATCTCGGCCGGCGCGTCGGCCGCGGCCACGACGTCGGCCGGCAGCGACTCCGCGAGGCCCGCGGCGACCGCGCGGGCGATCGCGGCGGCGTCGCCGAACAGGGACTCGTAGACCACCAGTGCACGGCTCATGGCGACGTCCTCCCTCGGGTTCCGGTCGCTGCCGATGCTGCGCGGCGCCGGCGTCCGGCGGTCACGGGCGGAGGGCCCCGGCGGGCGGGCCGGAGGTCGCTGGCGGGGAGGGCCGCTCAGCGGCGGCGGCCCCACAGGAACCAGGCGGCGGGACCCACCCAGTTGACGGCGATGACCGCCGCCCACACGGCCCGGCGGCCGTTGACCTGGTCGGGACGGCGGCGCGCCAGGTCGGTCCACGCGGCGACCGCCAGGGACACCTGCACCGCGCCGAGGCCCAGGAGCACGCCCCGCTCCCGCGGTGTCAGCTCCGCCCAGCGGCGTGCCCGGTCCCGGCTCGCGGACGTCGTGCTCGCGGACGTCATGGCGGCCTCCTCGGCACCGGTGCGGGTCCCGTCCCGTCGAGCCTCCGGGGCCGGCCGGCCGGGCGCGAGGGGCGGTGCGTCCCTGCCGGGCGGGACGTTCGGCACTCCGGGCGCCGGCCGTCGCCGCGCTGGACTGGACGCTCCGACAGCGGGAGGAGAGTCATGCAGGCGCTCGTCTACCACGGTCCCGGCAAGCGGTCCTGGGAGGTCGTCCCCGACGCGCGCCTCGAGGACCCCGAGGACGCCGTCGTCCGGGTCGACGGCTTCACCATCTGCGGCACCGACCTGCACATCCTCAAGGGCGACGTCCCCGAGGTGACCCCGGGGACGATCCTCGGGCACGAGGCCGTCGGCACCGTCACCGAGGTGGGCCCCGGCGTCCGGACCGTCCAGCCCGGCGACCGGGTGCTGGTCTCCTGCATCACCGCGTGCGGCCGGTGCCGGTACTGCCGGGAGAGCCGGTACGGCCAGTGCCTGGGCGGGGGCGGCTGGATCCTCGGGCACACCACCCACGGCGTGCAGGCCGAGGCGGTGCGCGTCCCGTACGCCGACGGCTCGGTCCACCGGCTGCCGGAGGGCGTGTCCGACGAGGCGGCGCTGATGCTCGCCGACATCCTGCCCACCTCCTACGAGGTCGGGGCGCTCAACGGCGGGGTGCGGCCGGGCGACACCGTGGTGATCGTCGGCGCGGGGCCGATCGGGCTCGCCGCGGTGATGACCGCCGGGCTCTACACGCCGGAGCGGATCGTCGTCGTCGACCCGGTGGAGGCGCGGCGGACCGCGGCCACCGAGCTCGGCGCCGACCTCGTGCTCGCGCCCGACGACGACGTCGTCGGCCGGGTGCGGGAGCTCACCGGCGGGCTCGGCGCCGACGTCGGGATCGAGGCCGTCGGCATCCCGGCGACGTTCGACCTCGACGTGGACGTGGTCCGGCCGGGCGGCCGGGTGGCCAACATCGGCGTGCACGGCAAGCCGACGACGCTGCACCTCGAGGACCTGTGGATCCGCGACGTCACCATCACCACCGGCCTCGTGGACACGTGGACGACGCCGATGCTGCTGCGGATGCTGCAGGCCGGCAAGCTCGACGCCGGCCGCATCGTCACCCACCGGTTCGGCTTCTCCGAGGTGCCGGCCGCCTACGACCTGTTCTCCGACCCGGTCGCGTCCGGCGCGCTCAAGGTCGTGGTCCACCGGTGAGCGGGAGGACACCACGGTGACGGCAGGGGAGCAGGTCGAGGACGGCCGGTCCTACGGGATGGCGGTCGAGGTCGGCCTCCCGTACGCCGAGGCGGTGACGCGGGTCCGCGACGCGCTGGCGGCGCGGGGCTTCGGCGTGCTGACCGAGATCGACGTCGCGGCCACCCTGCGGGCGAAGCTCGGCGTCGAGGTGCCGCCGCAGGTGATCCTGGGCGCCTGCAACCCGCCGCTGGCGCACCGGGCGCTGCAGGCGGAGCCCGACGTCGGGCTGCTGCTGCCCTGCAACGTCGTCGTCCGGGTCGGCGAGGACGGCGTCACGCGGATCGCGGCGATGGACCCCGACGTGATGGTCGAGGTGACCGGCCGGGCCGCGCTGGCGCCGGTCGCCGCCGAGGCGCGCGACCGGCTCGCCGACGCGCTGGGTGAGGTGGCCGACGCCGCGCCGGTCGGCTGAGGGCGCCGGGGTGGACGCGGCTCGCCGCCCGCACGTGGTGGTCCACGCCGCGGTCTCCCTGGACGGCGCCAGCACCGGGTTCCCGGTCGACGTCGGACGCTTCTACGCCCTGGCCGGGACCTGGCACGAGGACGTCACGCTGACCGGGGCCGACACCGTCCTCGCCCGGGAGGCGGACCTGGCCGGCGCCCCGCAGCCGGGACCGGCGGCCGACGGGCCCCTGCTCGCGGTCGTCGACGGCCGCCGGCGGGTCACGGCGTGGCAGGCGCTCGCCCGGGCCGGCTACTGGTCCGGGGTCCTCGCCCTGCGGGCCGGCGACGTCCCGCCGGGCGCCGCGACCGACGTCGAGGAGCTCTCCACTGCAGGGGACCGCGTCGACCTGGCCGCGGTGCTGGCCGAGCTCGGTCGCCGCGGCCTGCGGCAGGTGCGGGTGGACAGCGGCGGGAGCCTGACCGGCGCGCTGCTGGCCGCCGGCCTGGTCGACGAGGTCAGCCTGCTGGTCCACCCCGTCCTCGTCGGTGCCGGTCCCCGCTGGCACGGTGCGGCGCCGCTGCCCCTGGTGCCGCTGGAGCTGACCGACTGCGGGAGTCCGGACGGGGGCGGCGGACTCGTGTGGCTGCGCTACCGCGTGCGGCGCGGCCAGGACACGAGGTCCACGCCGGGCGGGTGAGCGGCACCGGTCACGCGGGCGGGGCGCCCCGACCCGCACGACCCGCGTGCAGGGCGCCGTACACGTCGAGCAGCCGCTCGCGGGCCGCGTCGGGCAGCGTCGGCACCGGCAGCGCCCGCAGCGCGGCGGCCGTGCCGCGGACCTGCTCGAGGTAGACGACGCACGGGTCGCACAGCTCCAGGTGCGCGCGGACCGCCCGGTCGACCGGCTCGGGCAGCGCGCCCTCGAGGTGCTCGGTGACCAGCTCGACGAACTCCTGGCAGGCGACCTCCAGGACGTCGTCGGCGGAGGGGCGGGGCGCCGGCAGCTCAGCCACGGCCCTCTCCTTCCCCCGGGGCACCGCGGTACACGTCCTCGAGCCGGGCGCGCAGCCGCGCGCGGCCCCGGTGCAGCAGGATCCGCTGGTTGCCGGCGCTGATGCCCAGCCGCTCGCAGACCTCCTCCGACGTCAGGCCGTGCACGTCGCGCAGCTCGACCACGGTGCGCTGCCGCTCGGGCAGCTCGGCCAGCGCCGTGCGCAGCTCCCGGCGGACCTCGCCGGCCTCCACGGCCTCCTCCGGCGGGGGGTGCCAGGGGCGCGGTGCGCCGGTGTCGGTCCAGTGCCGGGGCCACCGGTCCGCGCCGCCGCGGAAGCGGGCCGGGTCGACGGTGGGGCCGGCGTCCGGGCCGTCCTCGTCGGGGAAGGCGGAGGACCACGGCAGCACGCGGACCTCCCGGGCGCCCCGGGAGCGGGCCTGGTTCTCGAGGATCCGGAACACCCAGGTGCGCAAGGAGGACCGGCCCTCGAACCGGTCCAGCTGCCGGATCACGGCCAGCCACGTGTCCTGCACGACCTCCTCGGCGGAGGCGCGCGTCGACACGTGCAGCAGGGCCACGCGCAGCAGCGCGCCCGACCAGGCGTCCACCAGGTCCCCGAAGGCGCCGCGGTCCCCGGCGCGCAGCCGCCCGAGCAGCTCGGCCTGGGCCTCGCTCCCGCCCTCCCGGACGGCGGCGGCGACCGCCGAGGAGCCCGACTCCTGTGGCATGGACCTGCTCCTCGCGCCGCGACGACCGGGGACGGGGAACCGCTGCGGCCATCCTGCGGAGCCGGGACCGGGAGCGTCAGGGGAGGAGGTCCCGCCGGGACGCTCACCTCCGGGCCCGCTCGGCCTGGTCGATCGCCCAGGCCGCGTTGACCAGGCCGATGTGGCTGAACGCCTGCGGCACGTTGCCGAGCAGCTCGCCGGTGGCCGGGTCGACCTCCTCGGCCAGCAGGCCCAGGTCGCTGACGAAGCCGGCCGCCCGCTCGAACACCGCGCGGGCCCGCTCCACCTGCCCGGCCAGCGCGAGGGCCTCGGCCAGCCAGAAGGTGCACAGCAGGAAGGTGCCCTCCTCGCCGGCCAGCCCGTCGACCCCCTCCTCGGTGCGGTAGCGGTAGACCAGGCCCCGCTCGTCGGTGAGCCGGTCGGCGATCGCGTCGATCGTCGCGAGCATCCGCGGGTCGTCGGCGGGCAGGAAGCCGACGATCGGCAGCACCAGGTTCGAGGCGTCCAGCGCGGTGGACCCGAAGGACTGGGTGAAGGCGCCGGCCTCCTCGTTCCACCCCTGCTGGAGCACGGTGTCGCGGATCTCCTCGCAGGTCTTCGCCCACTCGTCGACCCGGTCCTCGCAGCCGAGCCGGGGGGCCAGCTCGATGGCCCGGTGCAGCGCCACCCTGCACATGACCTTCGAGTACAGGAAGTGCCGCGGCTCGCCGCGGACCTCCCAGATGCCCTGGTCGGGGTCCCGCCAGCGGACCGCGGCGGTGTCGGCGCAGGAGGCGAGGAACCAGCGGGTCTCCTCGTCGAGGCCGGCCAGCTGGTCGCGCAGCCGTGCGGCCGCGCCGAGCAGCTCGCCGTAGACGTCGACCTGGCGCTGGTCCCACGCGCCGTTGCCGACCCGCACCGGCCGGCTGTCCCGCCACCCGCGCAGGTGGCCCAGCGTCCGCTCGCTGAGGTCGTGCTCCCCGGCGACGCCGAACATGATCTGCAGCGACACGTCCGGGCCGATGCCCCCGGCGCCGGCGGTGGTCATGAACGCGAAGAAGTCCTCGGCCTCGTCGGGGCAGGCCGCCACCCACAGCGCCTCCATCGTGAAGCTGGCGTCGCGCACCCACGAGTAGCGGTAGTCCCAGTTCCGCTCGCCGCCCACACCCTCGGGCAGCGACGTCGTCGCGGCGGCGACGACCGCGCCGCTGGGCTGGTACGACAGCCCCTGCAGCACCCGCCCGGAGAGGTGGACCAGGTCCGCCCAGGGACCGTCGTAGGACTGGTGCAGGGCGCACCAGGACTCCCAGGCCTCCAGCGTGCGGTCGAGCAGCCCGGCCAGCTCCGGCTGGGACCACACGTGCGCGGGCACGGGGTCGCCGAGGGTGCTGCGCTGCAGCGCCAGGTGGACGACGTCGCCGGCGCGCAGCCGCAGCCGCGCCCTGGCCCGGCCCTCGTCGAGCTCCGCCGGCGCCGGGAGGGTCAGCACCAGCCAGTCCGCCCCGCCGCGCGCGGCGACCCCGCCGTCGAGGTGGGACAGCAGCGGCACGATGAGCCCGTACTCCGGCCGCGGCCGGTAGTCGACGAGCACCTCCACCTCGCCGACGGTGCAGGCCAGCCGGCGCACGAGCACGTGCGGGGCGTCGACGCCGATGCGGTGCCCGCCGTTGTCCGGCCCGAGCCCGAGCGCGTCGGTGAGCACCAGCTCGCCGCCCGCGGTGCGGAACGTCGTCTCCAGCGCCAGCGAGCGGCCGGCGTAGCGGCGGGTGGCGGTCCACTCGCCGTCCGGGTGCACCGACCAGTGGCCGGCGTCGTCGTCGAGCAGGTGGGCGAACACCGCCGGGCCGTCGAAGCGCGGGAAGCACAGCCACTCCACGGTGCCGCCGCGGTCGACCAGCGCGCAGGAGTGCCGGTCGGAGAGGAAGGCGAGGTCGGCGATGGGGGTGGAGCTCATGGCGGTCTCCCGGGGTCGAGCGGTCGTGCCTGTGCAGTCGCGCCGCCGCCGGTGCCGTTACGCGTAACGCCCGGCCGGGGGGTGGGGACGGGGACGGCGAGAGCGAGGAGGTCGCCGTGTCCGGGTCCCGTGTGTCCGAGGTGCTCGAGGTGGACGTCGTCGTCGTGGGTGGTGGCCCGGCGGGGGAGGTGGCGGCGGGCCGCTGCGCCGACCGCGGCCTGGACACCGCCCTGGTCGAGAGCGAGCTGGTCGGCGGCGAGTGTTCCTACTGGGGGTGCATCCCCAGCAAGACGCTGCTGCGCCCGGGGGACGTGCGGGCCGCGGCGGCGCGGGTGCCGGGCGCCGGCGCCGTGCTCGACGTCCCGGTCGACGCCGCCGCGGCGTTCGCCCGCCGGGACCACATGACCGCGTCGTGGGACGACCGCGGTCAGCAGGAGTGGCTGGCCGACCACGGCATCCGGCTGCTGCGCGGGACCGGCCGGCTCGCCGGGCCCCGGTGCGTGCAGGTGGCGGGCGGGCCGGTCCTGACCGCTCGGCGGGCGGTCGTGCTCGCGACCGGGTCGGTGCCGGTGCTGCCCCCGGTGCCCGGGCTGGCCGACGTGCGGCCCTGGGACAACCGGTCGGCGACGTCGGCGAAGGAGGTGCCCCGGCGACTGCTCGTCCTCGGCGGCGGCGCCGTCGGGCTGGAGATGGCGCAGGCGTTCCGGCGGCTGGGCGCGGCCGAGGTGACCGTCGTCGAGGGGATGGACCGCCTGCTGCCGCGGGAGGAGCCCTTCGCCGGCGAGCAGGTGAGGGAGGCCCTCGAGCGGGAGGGGGTCGCCGTGCGGCTGGGCACCCTGCTGACCGGCATCCACCGCGAGGGGTCCGACGGGCCGGTGCGGGCCGCCCTGCACTCCGGCGACGAGGTGACCGCCGACGAGGTGCTGGTCGCCGTGGGCCGGCGGCCCCGCACCGGCGACCTCGGGCTGGAGACCGTGGGGCTGACGCCGGGACGGCCGGTCCCTGTGGACGACCGGCTGCGCGCCGTCGGTGTCGCGGGGGAGTGGCTGTACGCGGTCGGCGACTGCACCGGGCTGGCCCCGTTCACGCACATGGGCAAGTACCAGGCGCGGGTCGCCGCGGACGTGGTCACCGGCCGGGACGCCCGGGACCGCGCCAGCCGCGACGCCGTCCCCCGGGTCACCTTCACCGACCCGCAGGTGTGCGCGGTCGGGCTCACCGCCGCCCAGGCGCGGGAGCGCGGCCTCGCCGTCCGCGTGGTCGACGTGGGCACCGGCGAGGTGCCCGGGTCCTACGTCTCCGGCGAGGGGCTCGGCGGGACGACCCGGCTGGTCGTGGACGAGGCGGCCGGCGTCCTCGTCGGCGTGACCATCACCGGCAGCGGCGTGCAGGAGCTCCTGCACTCGGCGACGGTCGCGGTCGCCGCCCGGGTGCCGCTGGCCGACCTCGCGCACGCCGTCCCCGCCTTCCCGACCGTCGCCGAGGTGTGGCTGCACGCCCTCGAGGCGGCGGGGACCTGACGGGGTGCGCCGTGCCCGAGGTCTCGTTCACGAACCTGCTGGTGGTCGCGGCGGTCGCCGCGGCGGTGCCGCTGGCGCTGGGCTGGGCGCCGCGGCTGCGCGTCCCGTCGGTGGTCCTGGAGATCGTCGCCGGGGTGGTGCTCGGCCCGTCGGTGCTGGGCTGGGTCGAGGTGGACCTGCCGGTGCAGGTGCTGGCCCTGGTCGGGCTGGCCTTCCTGCTGCTGCTCGCGGGCCTGGAGATCGACCTGCGCGGGCTGCGCGGGCGGTCCCTGGGGACGGCGGGGCTGGGCTACGCGGTCAGCCTCGGGCTGGCCGCGCTGGTGGGGCTGGGCGCCGACGCGCTGGGCTGGACCGCGAGCCCGCTGTTCCTCGCCGTCGCGCTGACCGCCACCGCGCTGGGGCTGGTGGTCCCGGTGCTCAAGGACGCCGGGCAGGTGGCCTCCCCGGTGGGGCAGACCACGATCGCCGGCGCGTCGGTGGCCGACTTCTCCGCCATCGTCCTGCTCACGCTGCTGTTCTCGGCCTCCGGCGGGGGCGCGGGGACGACGGCGGCCGTCCTCGCGGGCCTCGGCGTGCTGGTCGCGGTCCTGGCCGTCGTGCTGGGCCGGGTCGGGATGTCGATGCGCCTGGGGGACGTGCTCGTCCGGCTGCAGGACACGACGGCGGAGATCCGGGTGCGGCTGGTGGTCGTGCTGCTGTTCGCGTTCGTGGTCCTCGCCGAGCGGCTCGGTCTGGAGCTGCTGCTCGGCGCCTTCCTGGCCGGCGCCCTGGTCGGCCTGCTCGACCGTGACTCGGCCACGCACCCGCACTTCCGCCTCAAGCTCGAGGCGATCGGGTTCGGCTTCCTGATCCCGGTGTTCTTCGTGGCCAGCGGGGTGCGGCTGGACCTGCGGGGGCTGGTCGAGGAGCCGGGCGCGCTGCTGCGGGTCCCGGTGTTCCTCGCCGTCCTGCTCCTCGTGCGGGGCCTGCCGGCGGTGCTGCACGTCCCGGCGCTGGGCCGGCGGAGTGCGGCCGCGGTCGGGCTGCTGCAGGCGACCTCGCTGCCGTTCCTGGTGACCGCGGTGCAGATCGGGGAGGCCACCGGCCGGCTGGACCCGGTGACCGGGGCGGCGCTGGTCTGCGCCGGCCTGCTGTCGGTGCTGGTGTACCCGGCGGTGGCGCTCGGGCTGCTGGGCCGCGAGCCGGGACCGGCACCGGCGCAGGGTGGGGTGCCGGTGCCGGTCCCGGCGGAGACCGTGCCTGAGCGGCCTCCGGCCTGACCCACGGCCGGGCGGGCGGACCGATCCCGCGGGACCCGTGCCCCGCCGACCGGCTCGTGCTCTGCCCACCGACTCGTGCTCTGCCCACCGACTCGTGCTCTGCCCACCGACTCGTGCTCTGCCCACCGACTCGTGCTCTGCCCACCGACTCGTGCTCTGCCCCTCGTGCTCTGCCCACCGACTCGTGCTCTGCCCACCGACTCGTGGTCTGCCCCCCCGGGGGGGGGCCCGCCCGCCGCGCCCCGGCAGGCCCACCCGGCCCCGCCCACCCTGGGTGGGCAGAGCACGAGCGTCCGCGTCAGGCCATCCCGGCCCCGGCCTCCTGCGACGCCCCGGCCTCCTGCTCGGTCCGAGGCTGCGGCACGGCGGCGGCCGTGCCGGGCACACCGAGGCGCTCGGCGATCCGGTCGGCGACCCGCAGCGCGTTGGCGACGATGGTCAGCGTCGGGTTCACCGCGGTGCTCGACACGAAGAACGACGCGTCGGCCACGTAGAGGTCCTCGACCTCGTGCATGCGGCAGTCCAGGTCCAGCGGCGCGGTCGCCGGGTCCGGCCCGAAGCGGATCGTCCCGTTCTGGTGCGCCACCCCGCCGATGCCCAGCTGCCCGCCCGCGTACTGGCGGTTCTCGTACACGTCCTGCTCGCAGCGGATGGAGTCCAGCAGGCCCATCAGGCGCATCCGCAGCCGGGCGACCTCGGCGGCGTTGGTGCGGCGGTAGAACAGCCGGATCCCGCCGTCGGCGTCCACGGTCACCCGGTTCTCGTCGAGCGGCAGGTCCTCGGTGGTGAGCCAGAAGTCGATCGAGTGGCGGGCGAGGTCGGCGGGGTCCCGGGCGTCGGGGACGTCGAAGCCGATGAGCACGGCGTCGCTCTTGCCGTTCATCTGGATCGAGCCGACCGGGTACTCCCAGTCCGGGTCGAACGGGTCGGACCAGTAGAGGTCGTTCACGCCGATCGTCTTCTGGAAGCGCGTCGGGTTCGGCGTCTTCGAGAACGCCACCAGGCCGGAGTTGTTGTGCAGCATCAGGTGCCGGCCCACGTGCCCGGAGCCGTTGCCCAGCCCGGCCGGGTGCCGGTCGGACGCCGAGGCGAGCAGCAGCGCGGCGGAGTTGATCGCGCCGGCGGCCAGGACGACGACGTCGGCGGTGTACTCCTCGCGCTCGCCGTCGCGGTCGACGACGACCCGCGAGACCCGGCGGCCCGAGGCGTCGGTCTCCAGCCGCACCACCCGCGCCCGGGTCCGCAGCTCGACGTTCGGGTGGCGCAGCGCCGGTTCCACCGTCATCACCTGGGCGTCGGCCTTGCCGTTGACCAGGCAGGGAAAGCCGTCGCAGGTCGCACAGCGGATGCACGCCGACAGGTGCGGCTGCGCCTCGTCGCGCAGGATGCCGTTCGGCAGGGAGAACGGGTGCAGGCCCGCGGCGGTCAGGTCGGCGCGCAGCTGGGCGATCCGCGGCTCATCGCTGATCGCCGGCCACGGGTACGGGCCGGACGCCGGCGGGTCGTCGGGGTCCTCGCCGCGGGTGCCGTGCACCTGGTAGAGCTGCTCGGCCCGGTCGTACCACGGCGCGAGGTCGGCGTAGGTGAGCGGCCACGCCGGCGAGACGCCGTCCACGTGCTGCACCGGCCCGAAGTCCCGTTCCCGGAAGCGGTAGAGGACCGCGCCGTAGAACTTGGTGTTCCCGCCGACGTAGTAGTGCTGCTTGGGCGTGAACCGCCGCCCGTCGGCGCCGTCGGTCCACTGGCCGCTGTTGGCGTAGCGCTTGTCGGCCCACAGCGCCCGCGGGTCCCAGTTCTCGACCTCCCGCGGCAGCCAGTCGCCGCGCTCGAGGACCAGCACCCGCTTCCCGGTGGGCGCCAGCGCCCAGGCGACGGCGCCGCCGCCGGCTCCCGACCCGATGACGACGACGTCGGCGTGCTCGGCCATGGGGTCCTCCTCAGGTGATGGCGAGCGGGGTGACCCAGGCGCCGGTGGCGCCGCGCAGCTTGGCGTGACTGACGACGAGGCAGAACTCGCGTAGCCCGGCCGCGGCCGCCTCGGCCAGCCGCAGGTTCTCCAGCACGACGACGCCGTGCCGGACGTTGAGCGTCTGCGGGACGACGAACGGCTCGCCGGGGTCCTCGGGCGGCACCGGGCCGTGGCTCCAGGTGTCGCAGCCGGTCAGCGCGATCCGCCGCTCCGCCAGCCACCCGGCCAGCTCCAGTCCCGGGCCGGGCTCGCCGGAGGAGTACCGCACGGGGTCCTCGCTCCAGAACCGGCCCCAGCCGGTGTGGAACAGGACGGCGTCCCCGGGGCGCGGCGTCCGCCCGCCGAGCGCGGCCCGGGCGTCGTCGACCGTGACGACGTCGCCGGGGCCCAGGGCGTCGACCCCGCGGACGGCGGCGACGTCGAGCAGCAGGCCGCGGGTGACCACCTGCGGCAGCGTCTCCACGCCGAGCCGGGCGGTGCCCCACTCCTCGGCGATGTCGGCCAGCCGGTGGCCGTTGTAGGTGCGGTCCCCGACCTGCAGGTGGTTGAGCGCGTCCAGGTGGGTGCCCATCTGCTGGGTGGCGGTGATCTGCTCGACCACCCAGTTCACCCCGTTGCGGCCCCAGCCGTCGGGACCGCCGCCGTCCGGCCGGCGGCGGTTGACGAAGTGGGCGGTGGTCGTCAGGTAGGAGCGGAACGTCCGCCCGGGGAAGGCCGGGACGTCGGCGTGCAGCACGTGCGCCAGGTCCAGCACCCGCCCGGTGCGCACGAGGGCGACCGCCGCGAGGACGACCTCGGGCGTGATCTCGTTGAGCGCGCCGGCGGCGTCGTCCGGGCCCCAGCGGGAGGGGAACCAGCCCGCCGTCCGCTCGTCGGCGGAGGGCGGGCGGTCCAGCGCCGTCACTCCGAGGACCAGGTGGTCTCGAACGACGGGTAGAGGGTGAGCCCGCCGTCGACGAACAGGGTCTGGCCGGTGACGTAGGCGGCCTCGTCCGAGCAGAGGAACGCGGTGATCGCGGCCATCTCCTCGGCGTCCCCGGCGCGGCGCATCGGGATGTGGCTCTCCACCATCTGCCGCTTGACGGGGTCGTCGATCCAGGACCGGTTGATCGGGGTGACAGTCGCGCCCGGGCCGATGCCGTTGACCCGGATGCCGCGGGCGGCGTACTCGAGGGCGAGGGTGCGGGTGAGGTTCTGCATGCCGCCCTTGGAGACCGAGTAGCCGAGGAAGCGGGGCTTCGGGATCACCTGGTGGACGCTGGAGACGTTGACGATGCAGCCCGGCGAGCCGGTGCCCAGCCACGTGCGGACGGCCTGCCGGCTGCACAGGAACGCGCCGCGCAGGTTGACCGCGAGCACCCGGTCGAAGGCCGCGGCGTCGAGCGCGTCGCTGTCGGCGGCGACCTGGATGCCGGCGTTGTTGACCAGCAGGTCGATCCGGCCGTACTCGCCGAGCGCCTGCTCGAACATCGCGCCGACCTGCCCCTCGGAGGACACGTCGGCGGCCACCAGGATCGGGTGCGTGCCGGCCGCGGACATCTCCTTCATGCAGATCTCCACGCCGTGCTCGATCGCCTCCCGGGTCTCCTCGGCGCCCTCGGGCGCGCCGACGTAGTTGATGGCGACGTCGACGCCCTCCTGACCGAGGCGGATCGCGATCGCCTGCCCGATGCCGGAGCTGCCGCCGGTGACCAGCGCCTTCTTGCCCTGCAGACCCTTCACGTCCTGCTCCTGTCGGTGAGTGCCCGTGCCCGTCCCTCGGTGAAGGAGGCGACGGCGTCGTCGGGCGTGCGGATGCGGCCGGCGCCGACCAGGGCGCCGAAGGGGGCGTTCCAGAACGGGTCGTCCGACGTCGGCCCCTCGTGCGGGCCGACGTAGAGGTAGGGCTCCGGCGTCGCGTCGTCGCCGGGCGAGACCCCGTAGTTGACGGCGTCGAGGGTGATCGCGAGGTCCAGGTGCTCGGGCCACAGCACCGGCTCGGCCGGCGTGCCGAGCCCGGCGGCGAGGCGGCGCAGCGCGGCGTCGCCGAGGGCCCACCACGCGGCCAGCCGGTGCGCGGCGGCGGCGTCGACCGGCAGCGGCGCGTCCGGGTCGGGGACGGTGGCGGGGGAGTAGCTGCCGCGCAGGCCGAGTTCGACGCCGGCGGCGTCGGCCGCGGCCCCGAGCGTGGTGAGCGGGTGCTGGTGCCGGGCGTCCCCGTCGACGACCACCAGCCGGTCGGCGACGACGGCGAGCTGCCGGCCGCCGACGCCGCGGGTGGTGGCGTAGCCGCCCGGGAACGCGCGCAGCCGGATGGTCCCGGAGGCGGCGTACTGCCCGGCGGCGAGGACGTGCTCGGCGAGCAGGTGCCAGCTGTGCCGGGTCGTGGCCAGCGCCGGCGGCGAGGTGCGGGTCATGCACCCGTCGTCCCTCGCCGGCGCCGTTCGTTACGCGGGCCGGCCGGCTTCCCGGAGCCACCGGGAGCGGCACCCCGACCGCCCGCGGCGGGTCCGGCCGCGCCGTCCCCCGTCATCAGGAACCGCCCGGGGGGTTACCGTCCCCTGCGGACTGACGGGTTGCGGGCCCCCACGGTGCCGGGGCGCCCGCGGAGGCTGAGCCGAGGCGAGTGGACATGTGGCCGTCCGAGTACGACGACGCCGCGGCGGGCCTCTACGACGAGATCGTCCGCGACCTGTACTCGGCCGGGCTGACCGTCTACGGCGTCGCCGCCGGCCTGGGGCCCGGACCGTTCGCCGAGCGCCTGCGGGCGGCCACCGCCCAGCTGGACGACGCCATCAAGCGGATCCGGCTGGCGGTCCTCGCGCTCGCCGACCGGCCGGCGACCGACACCGGCAGGTACGCGTCCCGGCTGTTCGACACGATCACCGCGGCCACCCCGGGGCCGGCCGCCGCGCCGACGACCAGCGTCGCCGGGCCCCTCGGCGACCTGCCCGAGCCCGTCGTCGGCGAACTGCTCGACGTCGTCCGCGCGGTCCTGACCCACCTCGGCGGGCACGCCGGTGCCGGTGCCGTCGAGGTCGTGGTCACCGTCGCCGACGGCGGCGTCACCCTGCGGGTCGTCGACGACGGCAGCGGACCGGCGGCCCTCCCCGACGACGGCAGCCTGGCCGAGCTGCACCGGCGGGCGAGCGCGCGAGGGGGGTCCTGCGTCGTCGAGCCGGGACCCGCCGGTGGCACCCGGCTGACCTGGGCGGTCCCGCTGCGGTAGCCCCCGCGTCCGGCTGTGTCACCGGCGACCGGTCGTCGCCGGGTCCGCGTCCGCCACGGCGTCGAAGTCGACGACCGCGCCGTCGGCCGGGGCCGTCCGGCACGCGAGGACGACCCCGGCGCCCGGGCCCGTTCGGGCGCGGCAGGTCCCGCACGCACCGGCCCGGCAGCCGTACGGGAGGTCGAGGCCCGCGCGCAGCCCCGCGTCGAGGACCGACTCCCCGGCGGCGACGGGCACCGCGTGCTCGGCGCCGCGGTGCCGGACGCGGACGGTGCCCCCTCCGGCGTCCGCGGTCGCCGGTGGCGCGGCGGCGAAGGTCTCGGTGTGCACCCGCCCGGGCGGCAGGCCCAGGCCGTCGACCAGCGCCCGCCGGACCTCGGCCGTCATGGCGCCCGGTCCGCAGACGAACGCCTCCTCGACGCCGGCCAGGTCGCCGCGGTCGGCGAGCAGGCGCAGCACCTCCCGGTCGATGCGCCCGGGCAGCACCGGGGGACGGACCGGCTCGCGGCTGCGCAGGTGCACGACGCGCAGCCGGTCCGGGTACCGCTCCTGCAGCAGGGCCAGGCGCCCGGCGAACAGGGTGTCCGCCGCGGTGCGGTTGCCGTAGACCAGCGTGCAGCGGCTGCCCGGTTCGACGGCGAGCACGCTGGCGAGGACGGAGACCACCGGCGTGATGCCGCTGCCGGCGGCCACGCCGAGGACGTGGCGGGCGGCGAGGCGGGAGACGTCGGTGCCGAAGGTCCCGGCAGGCGGGGCGACGTCGACGACGTCCCCGGGGCGCAGGGCGGTGGTCACCCAGGTGGACGTGCGGCCGCCCGGCAGCCGGCGCACGGCGATGCGCAGCTCGCCGTCGGTGACGCCGCTGCAGACGGAGTACGGCCGGGTCACGACGGCACCGCCGACCCGTGCCCGCAGCAGCACGTGCTGACCGGGCCGGAAGCGGAACACCGGCGCGAGGTCCGCGGGGAGGGCGAAGCGCACGGAGACGGCGTCCGGGGTCTCCCGGCGCACCTCCGCCACCCGCAGGCGGTGGAAGGCCGGCGCCTCCGGCCGCGCCGTCGCTCCCGCGGGGCGGGCGATGCGGACGAGGGTCAGCAGCAGCACCACCGTCACCGTGCCCGCCACGACGGCGCGCGCGACGCCGGTCCCGGCGTCGGTGCCGGCGGTGACCAGGTGCACGGTGGCCGACCAGAACAGCAGGTAGCTGGTCAGGTGGACGCGCTTCCACCAGCGCCGCGGCAGCCGGGACGCGAGCAGCGAGGTGCCCAGGACGGCCAGCAGCAGGTAGCCGGCGACCACGCCGAGGGCCACCGGCACCGGCCGCCAGTCGCTGGCCAGGGGCACGAGCAGGTCCGGGAGGCCCATCTGCACGTAGCCGTCGAGCACCAGCCCGGTGAGGTGCAGGCCGGTGAAGAGCACCGCGAGCACGCCGAGGAACCGGTGGACCGCGGCCGTCCACGCCCCCGGCACCCGGCGTCCCAGCAGGCCGCCGTGCAGCAGCAGCCCCCACACGACCGTGGCGGACAGCAGGGCCCAGGCGACCAGGCCGCTGGACCGGGCGAGCCACCACCAGAACTGCGGGTCGCTCACCGCAGCACCCCCGCGGGCACGCCGGCGGTGAGCCGGGCACCTGACGCGGTCACGGCGACCGCCGCGGCGCCGTCGAGCAGGCCGAAGCCGGCCGGGCCGCCGACGGCGACGGCCGTGGCCAGCACCTCGGCCTCCCACCCCTGCTCCGCGACGACGGTCGCGGCGACGACCCCGCCGTCGGCCGGCGCGCCGGTGGACGGGTCGACGAGGTGGTGCACCTCGGTGCCGCCGGCGCGCCACCGGCGTTCCAGCCGGCTGCTGGTGGCCACCGCGCCCTCGGGCAGGGCCGCCCGCAGCAGCTCCCCACCCCGGCGGAGCGGGTCGGGCACGGTCACGACCCAGCCGGCCGGTGTCGGGGCCTCGCCGGCGGCACGGAGGTCACCGCCGACGTTGACCAGGCAGCCGGCGGCGCCGGCGTCGCGGAGCTCGGCGGCGACGAGGTCGGCCGCCAGGCCCTTGCCGAGGCCCCCGGGGTCGACGGCGACCCCGGGCGGCAGCCGCACGACGGAGGCGACCGGGTCGACCTCGATGCCCGCGCAGCCCGGTGCCGGGCCGGGGGAGGCGATCGTCGCGGCGGGCACCGCCCGCACCAGGGCCAGGTCGCGGTCGTAGCCGAGCCCGAGCAGCGCGGCGTGCACGGTCGGGTCGAACAGTCCGCCGGTCCGGCGCCACCCGTCGAGCGAGCGGCCCACCAGCACGACGGTGTCCGCCGAGACGGGGACCGGCCGGCCGCCCGCGGCGTTCAGCGCGCTGACCTCGCTGTCCGGACGGAACCGGCTCCAGCGGGCCTCCAGCTCGTCCAGCCTCCGCCCGGCGTGGACCAGCAGCGGCGCCGGGTCGTCGGCGACGACGACCACGTGAGCGGTGGAGCCCATGACGGGGAAGACCGCCTCAGCTGGCATGGCTGCTGGTGGTCGGCGGAGCGGTCGTCGGGGCCGGCCGGGGCGCGGCCGGCTGCTGCGGGTCCACGGTGGTCGACGTCCCCGGCGCGGTCGTCGCGGTGCCGGCGTCGTCGGCTGCCACGGCCATGCCACCCATCAGGGCGAGGGTCACGCCGACGCTGGCGCCGAGGGCCAGCACGCGCGCGCCGACGGCGGTCCGGGCGCGGTCAATCATCGCGCTCGCCCTCCCCGTCCTCGGAGCCCTCGTCCCCGTCCTCGCCCTCGTCCCCGTCCTCGTCCCGGTCGTCGTCCTCGGGGGACCCGTCCTCGTACGCGTCGCCGTCGTCGGCCGGCGGCGGGGCGACGTCCGTCGCCGGCCCGGAGGGCGTGCCGTCGTCGGGGGTGGTGACGGCCGGCAGGGTGCCGGCCCCGTCGGGCCGGTCCCCGTCGAACAGGCCGGCGTTGGCGGCCAGCGCGGAGCCGCCGCCCAGCAGGGTCAGGGCGGTCGCGACCGCCGCGATCGTGGTCCGTCGGTACACCGGAGCCTCCTCGCGGGAGCTGTTGCCGGACCCGGTGGACCGGCACGCCAGCCACGCTAGGAACGGCCGGGGAAGGAGGAGGCGGGGCGGAGGTGAGCCGCAGGTAAAGGACCCGCCGGTGCCGTCGGGAGGCCGACCACGGCCTGCAGGCCCCGGCCGGCCGGCCCCGGTCGCAGCTCGACGGTCCCGCCGCCGGCCTCGGCCAGCCGGCGGGCGATCGACAGCCCGAGTCCGGAGCCCGCGCGCGGTGCGTCCGGCGCCCGCCAGAAGCGGTCGAAGGCCCGCTCCCGCTGCGCCGGGCCCAGGCCGGGTCCCTCGTCGGTGACGGTCACCTCGACGCGGCTCGGCGGCCGTGCGGCGACGGCGACCCGCACCGTCCCGGCCGGCGGGGAGGCGGTGACGGCGTTGGAGATCAGGTTGTCCAGGACCTGCTCGAGCGCGCCGGGCACGGCCGTTCCCGTGGCCTCCGCACCGCGCCCGGCGGTCAGCCGGACGCCGCGCCGCTCGGCCACGGACCGCCACGCCTCCAGCCGGCCGGCGACGACGTCGGCGACGTCGACGGGGACGGGGACGACCGCGCCGGCGTCGGCCCGGGCCAGGACGAGGAGGGACTCCACCAGCCGCGCCAGCCGGTCGGTCTCGGCGACCGCGGCCTGCAGCTTCGGTTCCTGGTCCGGGGGCAGGTGCCGCTCGAGGTTCTCCAGCCGCAGCCGCAGCGCCGTCAGCGGGGTGCGGAGCTGGTGGGCGGCGTCGGCGACGAACTGCCGCTGGGAGTCCAGCAGCCGCTCCAGCTGGTCGGCCGTGCGGTTGAAGGTCCCGGCCAGGGACCGCAGCTCCGGCGGGCCGGCGGTCGCCGGGACCCGGGTGCCGAGCCGGCCGTCGGCCAGGTCCCGGGCGGCGTCCTCCAGCAGGCGGACCGGGCGGGTGACCTGCCGGGCCAGCACCGCCCCGACGACGGCCACGACCAGCAGCACCACCAGGGACAGCAGGCCCAGGCGCAGCCAGTTCTCCCGGATCCGCTCGTCGAGCTCGGCGATCGGGTAGCTGACCCGGACCGCGCCGTGGACCTGCCCGCCGGAGGTGACCGGGACGGCCACGTAGACCAGGTCGCCGCCGAGGGTCTGCGAGCCGCGGGTGCCGGTGGCCCGCTCCCCGGACAGCGCGGCGGCGATCTCCGGCCGGTTGGTGAAGCCCTCGCCGCCCGTACCGGGGTCCGCGGAGTCGGCCCGGGCGATCCCGGCGCGGTCGACGACGACGATCCGCCCGCCGCCGGCGGCGTACCCGGCCAGCAGGGTGTCGATCCGCGGCGAGGTGCCGGCCTCGAGGTCGTCCTCCACGACCGCTGCGACCGAGGTGGCGTCGCGCTCCAGGGCGGCGTACAGCGCGTCGCTCTCGTGGTCGGCGAAGACCAGGCCGAGCGGCACCACCAGGACCGCCAGCACCAGCGCGGTGATCGTCAGGTAGGAGGCCAGCAGGCGGCGGGTCATGGCGGGACGTCGAGGCGGTACCCCACGCCGCGGAGGGTGGCGATCCAGCGGGGGTCGCCGAGCTTCCTGCGCAGGGACGCGACGTGCACGTCGAGGGTCTTGGTCGATCCCCACCAGTTCTCGTCCCAGACCCGGGCGATGATCTCCTCCCGGCGGCGCACCGTCCCGGGTTCCTCGGCCAGCAGGGCGAGCAGGTCGAACTCCTTGCCGGTGAGCTCCAGAGGACGGCCGGACAGCAGGACCTGCCGGCCGCGCCGGTCGACGGTCAGCGCCCCGAGCTCCTGCCGGCCGCCGGCCGCCGCGGTCCGGGCGCCGCGCCGGAGCACCGCGCGGATCCGGGCCACCAGCTCGCGGAAGCCGAACGGCTTGACCACGTAGTCGTCCGCGCCGAGCTCGAGCAGGAGGACGCGGTCGAACTCGTCGCCGCGCGCGGTGACCACGACGACCGGCGTGGCGGACCGGGCGGTCAGCGTCCGGCAGACCTCGCGCCCGTCGACGTCGGGCAGGCCGAGGTCGAGCAGCACCAGGTCGGCGTCGGGGTCGGCGAGGACCGCCTGCCCGGTCCGGACCCAGCGCACCCCGAAGCCCTCGTACTCCAGGCCCTCAATGAGCGGCTCGGCGATCGTCGGGTCGTCCTCCACCAGGAGGAGCCGGGGACCTCGCGGCCTCGGGAGGGAGCCGGCCCGGGGCGCCGCACCGGGGTCCGCGCCGACCGATGTGCGCACACCGACCTCCCTGCGGTCACCGGGACACCACGGTGCCCACCGGCGTCACCGGGCGTGCAGGGCCGAAGGTCGCCCGGTCCCGGGTCCCTCGGCGGCCCGCCGTGCCGGGCTCCCCGCCAGGCCGCGAAGGCCCGGGCGCCGCAGGACGAACGGCACTGACCCGCGCGCGGCGGCGTGGACCAGGGTGGCTGCATGGCGTCGAGAGGGACGGCGGGAGGAGCCGGTGCAGCTGCCCTGTCGCCGGTGCTGGAGGCGATCCTGAACCAGTCGCGGGTCCACCGGGAGCACGAGCGGTTCTACTCGTCCTCCCCGCTGGAGACGGCGTTGCGGCTGCAGCGGCACGCCCGCACGCTGCAGGCGCTGGGCGACCGGTGGGCCACCGTCGTGCCCGCGCCGCGACGGGAGGTGGTCAGCCCCTACATGGGCGCCGACGACCTCAACAGCGAGGCGGCGATCGCGCTGGACGGGGCGCTGTTCCTCGAGGGGGAGGGGCGGCCGGCGGAGATCACCGCGATGATCGCCGAGCTCCGCGCCGACGCCGAGGGCTTCGTCGCCGGCGGGCGCTGGCTGGCCACCGCGATGGAGGCCGCCTGGCAGGGGGCGGCGGCGGTGCTGGACGTGGACGGGCTGGCCGACGTGCTGGGCGAGCGGCACCGGATCATCAGCAACGACTGGCTCGCGGCGCACGTGCAGTCGCTGCTCGGGCAGATGCTGGCGCGTGCGGCGGACATGCTGGAGCGTCTCGACCTCACCCCCGGCGCGCTGCGCGCCGACCTGGCCGGCGCCCGGGTCACCCCCCGCCGGGTGCACTCGGTGGCCGAGGTGGTCTCCCGGGCGGCCGACCTGTGCTGTGAGTCCTCCCGGCTGGTGCACGACAACGAGCGTCGCTGGCGCGTCTTCCGGCACCGGGTGGCGGAGGTGGCGCGGGCGATGGACGCCGGTGCCGCTCCGGCAGCGCAGGTGCCCGACGACGACGCGCCACGGGACGGGTGGTCCGGCGGCGCGTCCGGGCCCGGGTGACGGGACACGGACCGTCGGTCAGCGCGGCAGAGCCGCCGAGGGGAGGCGTGCCAGCCGGTCGAGCAGCGGTGGCAGGACGGCGTCGAGGTCCTCGGTGAACAGCAGGTGCACCTCGGAGTCGACGACGAGCAGCTCCCTGTGCGGCGCGACGATCCGGTCGTAGACCAGCCGGGTGTAGGACAGCGGGAACAGCGGGTCGTCGCGACCGGCGACGACGGTGACCGGGCAGCGGACGCTCCCGTCGCCCAGGCCGGACAGGTCCGCGGCGACCGGGCCGGCCAGGAACCGCAGCGGATGGGCGCGCAGGCCCAGCGGGTCGGTGTGGAGGTGGTCGGCGTTCGCCGGGTCGCGTGTCACGCGGGCCATGTCGAGGTAGGCGTCGAACGGGACGGGCACCCGCGGCAGCAGCCGGCCACCGCTCCGGACCGCCGCGACCACCGCCGGGTACACCCGTGCCAGCCACGCGGGGAACCGGGTGATCCCGACCGTCGACGGCAACGACGGGGCCAGCACGTTGTGGGCGAACACCGCATCGAGCCGTTCGCCGGCGGCGGCCAGCGCCATCGCCACGACGCCGCCCTGGCTGGAGCCGACCACCGCGACCGGCCTGCCGGGGAAGGCGGCGCGGGTCCGGGCCACCGCGTCGCGGGCGTTGGTCACCAGGGTGGGGAACACGAGGGGCCGGCGCACCCGGGGGCTCTTGCCGTGGCCCTGGGAGTGGACGCCGACCGCGGCGATGCCGGCGCGGTCGAGCGCGTCGAGGAACTCCTCGTAGAACAGCGGGTGGGTCACGGTGCCGGGCAGGAAGACGACGGCCCGCCGGTCGGGTCGCCCGTTCCACACCGACAGCACCATCGGTGCCTCCGCCGACCGGAGGAGGACCTCCCGGTAGGCGTCGGGCCGCTGGACGGCGTTGAGCCGGCGCCGGGTGGCCGTGCGCATCGGCGGGTCCTCTCGGGGCTGCTGCGGCCGTGCCGGTGGCCGCCCGGGTCATCCTGTGGCGACGGCGAACCAGGTCTCCTCCTCGGCGAGGTGGAGCTGCAGCAGGGTGTGCAGCGCCGACAGGGTGGCGAGGAGGTCGCCCCGGCGTGCGGCGTCCATCCCGCCGCCCTCCTCCAGCGCACGGAGGTGGGCCTGCAGCCGGTCGGTCAGGCGGCCGATCTCGGCGTGCGACCGCTCCATGGAGGCCACCGCCTCGCCGGCCCCCCGGACCGCGGCCAGCTCCGGGACGAGCTGGGTCTGCTCGGCGTGCTCGTGGGGCAGGACCCGGTCGACGAGCGCGCTGCGGGCCCGGTGCAGCGCCCCGACGGCGTCCGGGGACGGCCCGTCCGCGAGGGCGTCGGCGGCGGACCGCAGCAGCGGCAGGACCTCCCGGACCTCGTCGTGCTCGCCGGCGAAGCGGCGCACCAGGGCCCGGGTGCCCGGCCGCACGGCCCGGCCGCGGTCCCGCCCGCCGCGGAGGGCGCGCAGCGCGTTGAGGATGACCGCGACGTCGATGGCCTCCTGCAGCAGCGCCCCGAACGTGGGCGGGAGCAGCCCGACGGCGGCGAACGCCATGGCCGCCAGGGACAGGCCCATCCCGGCGACCGCGCTCTGCACGGCGATCCGGCGGGCGCGGCGGGCGATCTCCATGGCGTCGGCGACCCGGTCGAGCCGGTCGGTGGTGAGCACCACGTCGGCGGCCTCGGACGAGGCGGTCGCCCCGCGGGCGCCCATGGCGATCCCCACGGTCGCCGCCGCGAGCGCGGGGGCGTCGTTGAGCCCGTCGCCGACCATCACGGTCACGGCCCGCTCCTGCTCGGCGCGGACCGCGGCGACCTTGCTCGCCGGCGTCTGCTGGGCACGCACCTCGTCGAGTCCGAGCACGGTGCCGACCTCCCGGGCCGGCTCGGGACGGTCGCCGGTCAGCAGCACGAGCCGGCCGATCCCGGCGGAGCGCAGCCGCTGCAGGGTCAGCGCGGCGTCGGCCCGCAACGGGTCCTTGAGCAGGAGCGCCCCGGCCGGTGCGCCGTCGACCTCCACCCAGACCAGCGCGCAGTTGTCGAGCCCGGCGCGGGCGACCGCCGTGCGACCCCAGGGGGCGTCCGGCTCGGCCTCCCGCTTGCCGACCCGCACACGGCGGCCCTCGACGGTGGCGACGACACCGCGGCCGGGCTCCTCGTGCACGTCCCGGGGCAGGGCCGGCGCCAGGCCGCGCGCCCGGGCCTCGGCCACCACGGCCTCGGCGAGGACGTGCGGAGAGAGCTGGTCGGCCGAGGCGGCCAACCGCAGCACCTCCGGGGCCGGCCAGCCCGGCGCGGTCAGCACCTTGGTCACCGCCGGGCGGCCGGCGGTCAGCGTGCCGGTCTTGTCCAGCAGCATCGTCCCGGCCAGCCCCAGGTTCTCCAGCGCGCCGCCGCTGCGGACCACGACGCCGAGGCGGGAGGTCCGCGACAGGCCGGAGACGATGGCGACCGGTGCCGCCAGCAGCAGCGGGCAGGGCGTGGCGACCACGAGCACCGCGACGGCGCGCTCGATCGACGCGCTCACCAGCCAGGCCAGTCCGGCGACGGCGAGCGAGAGCGGCAGGAACCAGGCGGCGAACCGGTCGGCCAGCCGGACGACCGGGGCGTTCCCGGCACCGGCCTGCTGGACCAGCGCGACGATGCCGGCGTAGGTGCTCTGTGCCGCCGGCACCGTGCAGCGCACCTCGAAGGCGCCGCCGGCGTCGAGCGTGCCGCTGCGCACGGTGTCCCCGACGGCCCGTTCGACCAGCTCGGGCTCTCCGGTCAGCGCCGACTCGTCCAGCACCGCCGGGCCGCCCTCCACCAGCCCGTCGACCGGGACCACCTCGCCGGGGCCGACCACCACGAGGTCCCCGACCCCGACCTCGTCGACGGGGACCTCCGTGACGACGTCGCCGACCCGGCGGCGCGCCGTCCGCGGCGCCCGCTCCAGCAGCGCCCGCAGGTCCCGGGTCGCCCGCCGCTGCGCGGCGGCGTCCAGCGCCCGCCCGGTCGCGAGCATCACCGCGATGAGCGCGCCGGCCAGGTACTCGCCCACGACCAGGGTGCCGAGGAGCGCGAGCAGGGCGATCAGGTCCACCCCGAGGGTCCGCCGCAGCAGCGCGGCCACCATCCACCCGGCCGCCGGGACCAGCGCGACCAGCGTGGCAGCGGCCCACAGCGCGTCGTCCCACCCCTCGGCGCCGACCGCCCAGCCCAGGCCGCCCGCCGCGAGCAACCCCAGCGTCACCACCAGCAGCGCCGGCTCCAGCCACCGCCGCAGCCGCGACAGCCGCCCGGGGCGGGGGGAACGGCGGGACGGGACCTCGACGACGGACACGCGCGTCTCCCTCCCGGTGGCGGCCGGCGGGGCCCGGCCGGCACCGACACTCGCCGTCCCGGGTGGCGGGGACCATCGGCGCGGGACCCGGACCGGGAGGGCCCAACGGCTCTCCCTGACGACGACCGGGGACCGGTGCACTGCTCGGATGACGACCGGTGCCACGGCAGGAGCGGGCGTCCGGGGTCTCCGGCTGCCCCGGACGGCCGGCCGGGCGCCCGTCTACCGGCACCCGGGGGACCTGCTGCGCGTCGGGCTGGGGCTCGCGCTGCTGGGGCTCACCGTCCTGGTCGCCCGCCGGGGCGAGCTGAGCGTCTACGAGGCCGACGTCTTCCGGCTGGTCAACGACCTGCCCGCGCTGGTGCACGGGCCGGTGTGGGTGGTGATGCAGCTCGGCAACGGGCTGGCGGCGGTGGTGACGGCCGCCGTCGCGGCCCTGCTGCGGCAGGTCCGGATGGCCCGGGACCTGCTGGTGTCCGCCGTCCTCGCCGGGCAGGCCGCGACCCTGCTCAAGGACGTCGTCGGCCGGGAGCGGCCCGGGGGTCTGGCGGTGGGCGAGGTCCTGCACGGCGGCGCGCTCGGCGGCCACGGGTTCGTCTCGGGGCACTCGGCGGTCGCCGCGGCCCTCGCCACCGCCGTGGCGCCGTACCTGTCCCGGCGGTGGCGGCGGGCCGCCTGGGCGCTGGCGCTGGCGGTCGCGCTGGCCCGCCTCTACGTCGGGGCGCACCTGCCGCTCGACGTCGTCGGCGGCCTGCTCGTGGGATGGGTCACCGGCTCGCTGGTGCACTACGCCTTCGGCGTGCCCCGGCGGCGGCCCGGGACCGCCCGGGTGGCCCGGCTCCTCGACCGGTTCGGCCTGCCGGTGCGCGACCTGCGGCCCGCGGAGGTGGCGGCCCGGAGCTCGCACCCCTTCACCGCCACCGGCCCCGGGGACCGCCCGCTGTTCGTCAAGGTGCTCGACCCCGACCCCCTCGACCGCGACTGGCTGTACCGGGCGGCCCGGCTGCTCGTGGTCGGGGACGTCCGGGACGCCGATGCCCTCGCCCCGCTGGCGCAGCAGGCGGCCGACGAGGGCGTCGCCATGATGAGCGCCCGCGAACGGGGGGTCCGGGTCCCCGGCATGGTGCTGGCCCGCGGCACCGGCGGCTGGGCCCTCGTCGTGCAGGACCGGGTCGACGCCCGCCCCCTGGAGGGCCTCCCGCCCTTGGAGGTCACCGCCGGGCTGCTGGAGCGCGTGTGGGCCCAGGTCGCCCTGCTCCACGCGGCGCGCCTCGCGCACCGCGACCTCGTGGCCTCCAGCGTGCTCGTCGCCGCCTCCGGCGAGGTGTGGGTCGTGGACTTCGGCAACGCCGTCACCGGCGCCGACGACGAGACCCTCGGCCGGGACGTCGCCGAGCTGATGGCCTCCCTGGCTCTGCGCGTGGACCCCGGCACGGTCGTGGACACCGCGATCGGGACGCTCGGGCCCGGCGTCGTCGCGGCCGCACTCCCCGGCCTGGAGCCCCTCGCCCTCTCCGCGGCCACCCGTGCCGGACTGCGCGCCGACCCGGCCCGCCTCCCGCAGCTGCGCCGCGTGGCCCACTCCCGGCTGGGCCTGCCCGACCCCGACCGCCCCCGCCTGCCACCCGCGGGCCCCCTGGCGTGGGCGCTCGTCGCCGCCGGCACCGCCACCGTCTTCGTCGGGCTGGAGTGGGTCGCCGGGGTCACCGGGGTGCTCGCCGAGGTGGAGCTCCAGGGCTGGCGCTGGCTCGGCGGTGCGCTCGCGCTCGCCGTCGCCGCCCGCGCGGCGGCGGCGGCCGCGGCCCGGGCCGCGGTCGACCGCCGGCTGGCCGTCGGCCGCAGCTACGTCGCCGCGCTGGTCACCGACGGGGCGGCGTTGGTCCACGGCCGTGCCGGAGCCCGGGTCGTCGCCGGCCGGTACCTGGAGCGGGCCGGCATCCCGCCCGGGACCGCCGCCCGGGCGCCCGACCCCGTCCGGGCCGGCGCCGTGCTCGGCGCGGCGGTCGTGGCGACCGCGGCGGTCGCCGCGGCGTTCGCCGACGGGCGCCTCACGAGCTGGCGGACGCCCCCCTCGTGGCTCCCGCTGCTCGTCGTCGGCGCGGCGGCCTGCCTGGCGACCTGGGCCGGTCAGGCGCTCGCCCGGCATCCCGGCGCGCTGCCCGTCGGGACGGAGCAGTCCCCGGACCTGCGGCCGGGCGCCGCGCGAGCGGCGACGGTCGTCGGCTGGTCCGCCGCGGCGGTCGCGCTCGAGACCGCCGCCCTCGTCGCCGCGCTGCACGGCGTCGGCGGGCACGTGCCGATCCTGGTGACCGCGGCCGTGTACGCGGCGCTCCGCCTCGGCTGGGCCGTGCTGCCGTGGCTCGGCGCTCCCGGCATCGCCGAGGTCTCCCTGGTCCTGGCGCTCACCGCGTCCGGCGAGCGGCTCGCCCAGGCCTGTGCGGGCGTCCTGTTCTTCCGCCTGCTGACCTGCTGGGTCCCGGCGCTGACCGGGTCGTTCGCCGCCGCGCGCTTCGAGCAGCGGCTGTTCCTGTGATCGCGCGGTCCCGCGGCTCGCGCCCGGGGCCGGAGCCGGCCCCGGGCGGGGGTGCCTCAGACCCGCGTCGTCCGGCGGCCGACGGTGGCCTGCACCGGGCCGAGGGCGATGGCCAGGCCGATCGCGGCGCTGATCGCGTGCAGCCAGTTGTCCGCCGCGTTGATCGCCAGGAAGTCCCACGTCTCGCCGACGGCGAACAGCCCGTACACGAAGGCGGCGCCGTAGCCGACGGCGAGCAGCCAGCCGTAGGTGCGCGCGAGGGCGAGGGAGCGGGCCAGGGCGAGTCCGGCGACGCCGATGGCCAGGTGGACCAGGTTGTGCAGGGGGTTGACCTCGAAGCCGAGCAGCTCGTCGCCGGTGTGGGCGGCGAAGTCGTCGAAGCCGGTGACGAAGTAGCCGGCGACGCCGGCGACCGTGTAGACGGCACCGACGACCAGGGCGGTGACCTGCGGCCACGTCCAGGTCCCGGGGGTGCCGACGGTGCGGTCTCGTGCGGACATGGGGTGCCTCCTCGGGGAACGTCCGCGGTGAGGGCCCCAGTGCGCCGCCGTGCGCGGGAGTGCGCCAGAGCAGCAGGTCACCGAGGGGCGGGACCTGGGTCGGCGGACGGTGGTGCCGGAGGTCCCCGCCGTCCGACGGAGGTGCCGGACGGCCCGCGTCCCCGGTGCCGTCCGGCGGTGGACGGGCGTGTTCCGGTCCGCCACCGTCGGCAGCGGGACCCGGCGAGAGGAGCCGACCATGCACCGCACCGAGCCCGGGAGGACGGCGTCCGCACGGGGCCCCCGGACCCTGGCCGCCCTGGTGCTCCTCGGGGGACTGCTCGCCGGCTGCGGCGGGGGTGGCGGGGACGGCACCGGGTCCGACGGCGGCGCCACCGCGACGGCGTCGCCGCCCTCGCCCTCGCCCTCGCCCTCGCCCTCGTCGTCGCCCTCGCCGTCGCCCTCCCTCTCGCCCTCGCCGGACGGTGCCGACGGCGAGCAGGACGACGGGGCGCCGCAGCCGCCGTTCCCCGCGGACACCGCACCGGACACCGAGGAGGCGTCGTCCGACGCCTCCGGCAACGTCACCGCGATCCGCATCGGCCGCCACGACGGCTTCGACCGGGTCGTGTTCGAGTTCGGCGGCACCGGGACGCCCGGGTGGGACGTGCGCTACACCGACGACCCGGCCCGGCAGGGCAGTGGCGAGCCCGTCGACCTGGCAGGGGACGCCACGCTCCAGGTCGCGGTGACCGGGGTCGGGTACCCGCCCGACACCGGGGTCGACGAGTACGCGGGACCGCGGCGCCTCGCCGCCCGGGACACCGAGGTCGTCACGGAGGTGTACTTCGACGGGACCTTCGAGGGCGTCACGGCGGCCCTGGTGGGCACGGAGTCGGAGGCGCCGTTCCGCGTCTACCTGCTCGAGGACCCGGCGCGGGTCGTCCTCGAGGTCGCCGATGCGCCCTGACCGCCGGGCGCGGTCAGGGCGGTGACGTCGACGGCGGCGGCGTCGCCGGCCAGCCCGTCGTAGGCGGTGAGGACCCCGGGCACGCGGGCGGTCGCGAACGCCGACGGCTGCCTCTTCTGCCCGGCCGACAGGGACGTCAGCCCGCGGCGGACCGACCGGGGGTGACCCGGCCGTGGTCACCGACGGCGGAGGCGACCGGGCAGGCCAGCAGCTCCGCGAGCGCCCGGCGGTCCGGGTCGCCGGCCGGCACGCCGCGCCGCAGGGCCAGGTAGCCGGCGAGGGCGTCGAGCACGGTGAGCGCGCTGTACCGGGTCGGAGGCCAGCTACCGGTCGTGAACCGGCGGCCGTGCCCGGCCCTGCGGCGTGTCGGCGAGGTCCCGGCCCATCCGGTCCAGCGCCCGGCGGACCCGCTCGTCGTCCCCCCGCCCGAAGCGGACGAGCACCGCGGTGACGGCGTGGCTGTCGCACAGCAGCGTCCCCCAGACGGGCGGGTCGCCGCGCCGGAGGGCGGTGTACGACGGGAAGCGGCCGCTGGGCTCCTGGTGGGAGCACCCGGTCGAGCAGGTGCTCCACCCGCGGGTCGTCGCGGGCGCCCACGCCCCGCTCGGCGAGCGGCAGCAGCCAGTCGGGGGCGAACCGGGGGCTGTCGTGACCGGAGAACGACTCGCCGGCCTCCCGGTCGGGCAGCCGGTCCAGCAGCTCCCGCGTCGCCGGGTCGGCCAGGGACGCGTCGTGCGCCGCCCGCACGTGCGGGTCCTCCGGCGGGCGGCCGAGCACGGCGGTGAGCACGTGCCAGCGGGCGGCGGGGTCGTCCGAGGCGAGCAGCCAGGGGAGCGGGTCCCCACCGAGCGGCGCCGTCCACGGCGTCGGGTCCACCCGGCCGGTCCACGGACCCCGGGGACCCACGACGAGAGGCGCAGGTCCCCGTCCGGCGGGGCCGGCCGGCGTCAGCCGGGCGGCACCTGCCCGGTGACCGTGCCCCCGTCCACGACGAACTCCGACCCGGTGGAGAAGCTGCTGTCGTCGCAGGCGAGGAAGACCACGAGCGCGGCGACCTCCGCGGGCTCACCCATGCGCGGGATCGGCATGACGGCGAGCATCCGGTCGCGCATGGCCTCCTGCACCGGGTCGTGCGACTCGGTCATCGGCGTGCGGATGGGACCGGGGTGCACCGAGTTGACCCGGATGCCGTCCCGGGCCAGCTCCAGCGCCGCGGCCTTGGTCAGGCCGCGCACGCCCCACTTGCTGGCCACGTAGGCGGACAGCGCGGCGTAGGCCTCCAGCCCGGCCGTGGAGGAGATGTTGACGATCGAGCCGCCGCCGGCCCGCCGCAGGGACGGGATCGCCGCCTGCGTGCCGAGGAAGACGCCGGTCAGGTTCACGTCCAGCACGGTCTGCCAGACCGCCGGGTCGAGGTCGGCGATCGCGCCCCAGCGCACGATGCCGGCGTTGTTGACCAGCACCCCCACCGGCCCGAAGGCGGACTCCGCCGCGGCGACCGCCGCCCGCCACTGGCCGGCGTCGGTCACGTCCAGGTGCACCGCGCGCGCCCGGTCCTCGCCCAGCTCGGTGACGACCTTGGCCGCGTCGTCGTCGAGGACGTCCCCGACGACCACACGGCCGCCCTCGGCCACGACCGCCCGGGCGACGGCCGCGCCGATGCCCCGCGCGCCGCCGCTGACCAGGACCGTCCTGTCGTCGAGCCTCCCCATGACGCCTCCCGGTCCGGGCCGTCCCTCGGCCGTGCAGGGCATCCGGCGGCGCTCGGCCCGCCGGATGCCCGCGCGGCCAGGGTGACCGGCCGCGAGCCGCGGGACCACCGACCTCGGGCCCCGCCGCCGGTGACCTCGGTCCTCCGCCACCGGTCACCCCGACGGTGGACACGGGAGGTCGTTCGCGGCCGCCGGGCGGGACGAAGGCCCGTGGGCGCCGCCTCCCCGGCGCACCCACCCTCGACGGAGGACGGCCGACGAGGGGCGGTGCCGACGGTGGACCTGGAGACGATGGCCCGGACGGCGCGGACGCTGGTGGCCCCCGGCAGGGGCATCCTCGCCGCGGACGAGAGCACGCCCACGATGGCGCGGCGCCTGGCCGCGGTCGGCGTCGCGTCCACCGAGGAGCGGCGCCGGGCGTACCGGCAGCTGCTGTTCACGACCGAGGGGATCGCCGAGGCGATCAGCGGGGTGATCCTGTTCGACGAGACGATCCGCCAGCGCGCCGACGACGGCACCCCGCTGGTCGAGGTCCTGCGCCGGGCCGGCGTGGTCCCCGGCATCAAGGTCGACCGCGGGACGGTGCCGCTGGCCGGCTTCCCCGGCGAGGTGGTCACCGAGGGGCTGGACGGGCTGCGGGTCCGGCTGGACGAGTACGCCGAGCTCGGCGCGCGGTTCGCCAAGTGGCGGGCGGTGGTCCGGATCGGGGAGGGCCGGCCGACGGCGACCTGCCTGGAGGCGAACGCCGCCGCCCTGGCCCGGTACGCGGCGCTGGCCCAGGAGGCCGGCCTGGTGCCGATCGTCGAGCCCGAGGTGCTCATGGACGGCGGGCACGACCTCGAGTGCTGCGCGGAGGTCACGGTCGCCGCCCTGCGGGCGGTGTACGACCAGCTGGCCCGCCACCGCGTGGTCCTGGAGGCGAGCCTGCTCAAGCCGAACATGGTGCTGCCGGGGGAGGACTGCCCGTACCGGGCCGGCCCGGAGGAGGTCGCCGACGCCACGATCGGCGCGCTGCGGCAGGCCGTGCCCGCGGCGGTGCCCGGGATCGTCTTCCTCTCCGGCGGCCAGTCCGACCAGCAGGCCACGCTCCACCTGGACGCGATCAACCGGCGCGCGCCGCAGCCGTGGGAGCTGAGCTTCTCCTTCGGCCGGGCGCTGCAGGCCCCGGTGCTGCGCGCCTGGGCCGGCGACGACGCCCACCGCGACGCCGCCCAGGCCGCCCTCCGGCACCGCGCGGCGATGAACGGCGCCGCCCGCCGCGGCGGCTACCGCCCCGAGCTCGAACAGCCCGTGCCCGCGGGCGCCTGACCCCTCCCGGCCATGCGGTGGCAGCGCGCTCCCTTCGCCGACCGGACCGACGCCGGCCGGCGGCTCGCACCGCGGCTGGAGCACCTGCGCGGCCGGGACGTCGTGGTGCTGGGCCTGCCCCGGGGCGGGGTGCCGGTCGCCGCCGAGGTGGCCCGGCACCTGCACGCGCCGCTCGACGTGCTCGTCGTCCGCAAGCTCGGCGTGCCCGCCCGGCCCGAGCTGGCGATGGGCGCCGTGGGGGAGGGCGGCGTGGAGGTGCTCAACGACGACGTCCTCGCCCGCGCCGGGGTGGGCCCGGCGGAGCTGGCGGCGGTCGAGCGGCGGGAGCGCGCGGAGGTCGGGCAGCGCGCGGTGCGGTTCCGCGGGGACCGGTCGCCGGTGCCGCTCACCGGCCGGACCGCGGTCGTGGTGGACGACGGCATCGCCACCGGTGCCACCGCGCGGGCCGCCTGCCGGATCGCCCGAGCGCACGGCGCGGCGCGGGTGGTGCTCGCGGTACCGGCGTGCTCCCCGTCCACCGCCGAGCGGCTGCGCCGGGAGGTGGACGAGCTGGTGGTCCTGACGACCCCGGCGGACTTCGTCGCCGTCGGGCAGGTCTACGACGACTTCCGGGCCGTTCCCGACGACGAGGTCGTGGCCCTGCTGCGCCGGATCGCCCTGCGGGACGAGGAGGTCGAGGTGGCCGCGGGGACCGTCCGGCTGGCCGGGCGGCTCTCCGTCCCCGAGCACCCGCTCGGCCTGGTCGTGTTCGTGCACGGCAGCGGCAGCAGCCGGCACAGTCCCCGGAACCGGTACGTCGCCGGGGTGTTGCAGGAGGCCGGCCTGGCGACCCTGCTGTTCGACCTGCTCACCCCCGCCGAGGAGGCGCACCGGGCGAACGTCTTCGACGTCGGCCTGCTCGCCGGGCGGCTGGCGCAGGTCCTCGCCTGGCTGCGCGAGCGGCCGGGGTCCCGGTCGCTGCCGGTGGGCCTGTTCGGCGCCAGCACCGGCGCCGCGGCGGCGCTGTGGGCGGCCGCGGACCCCCACGTCGACGTCGCCGCGGTGGTGTCGCGCGGCGGGCGGCCCGACCTGGCCGGCCCGCGGCTGGGCGAGGTCCGGGCCCCCACGCTGCTCGTCGTCGGGAGCCGGGACACCGTCGTGCTCGAGCTGAACGCGCGGGCGGCGCGCCGGCTGCGCTGCGAGCACCACCTCGCCGTCGTGCCCGGCGCGACCCACCTGTTCGAGGAGCCGGGCACGCTCGAGGCCGCGGCGCACCTGGCGCGCGAGTGGTTCGTCGCACACCTCGCCCGTGCCGCGCAGCCCAGCGGGTGAGGCGGGCTCAGCCGCCGGGCCGGTCCGGGTGCTGCCGGTCCTCCCGCGCGGCGGCCCGGTCGCGGGCGGACTCCTCCCGGTCGGTGCGGGCGGCGTCGCGGTCCTCGGCCGAGGCGACGCGGTCCCGCCACGCCCCGGTGCGGTCGCTCGCGGCGGTGGTCCGGTCGGTCGAGGCCTGGACGCGGTCGGACTCGGTGAGGCGCCGGTAGCTCGCCCCGACCTCCTCGTCGACGGCGCTCTGCTCGCGGCGGGCCTCGTCGGGTCCCTCACCGGGTCCCTCACCGGCCCGGGCGGCGAGCCGGTGCGCCCATCCCTCCTCGCCGGCGCGGCGCTGCTCGGCTGCCGCGTCCCGCCACTGCGCGACCACGTCGCGGGAGGCGGCCTGCCGGTCGCGCGTGGCGGCCGCCTCGTCGCGCAGGCGAGCCGCCTCCTCCCGCGACCGGGCGACCTCGTCCCGGTCGTCGGCTGCCGCGTCCCGCCGTCGGGCCGCCTCGTCCCGGGCTCGGGGAGACGTGTCCGCGGCGTCCTCCGGCCAGACGGCGCCGCGCTCGTGCGCGGCGGCCTCGAGTGCCGCCATGGCCTCCCGCTCCAGGCGGTGGGCGTCCTGCAGGCGCCCGTCGTCGAGCGCCTGCTCGGCCATGCGGTGGAGGGTGGCGGCGAGGCTGTCCTCGGTGGCGGCCACCGTGGCGGCCAGGTCCCGCAGCCGCCTCCGCTGCTCGCGCCCCCGGGCGCGAGC
>NZ_JBJGZJ010000026.1:0-56089 GCF_054050435.1 Geodermatophilus sp. SYSU D01036
CCCCCCCCCCCCCCCCCCCCCCCCCCCCCCCCCCCCCCCCCCCCCCCCCCCCCCCCCCCCCCCCCCCCCCCCCGCCCCCCCCCCCCCCCCCCCCCCCCCACCCCCCCCCCCCCCCCCCCCCCCCCCCCCCCCCCCCCCCCCCCGGGGGTGACGACTGCACTACGCTCGGTGGGCCATGCGGCCCGCCGACCTCGCCCTGCTGCGGACGCCGGGGACGCCGGCGGTCTCGCCGGACGGGCGCATGGCCGTGGTCGCGGTCAGCCGGCCCGACCTGGACGCCGACGCCTACCGCGCCCAGCTGTGGGCCGTCCCCACCGACGGCTCGGCCCCGGCCCGCCCGCTGACCTCCGGCGCCCGCGACTCCGCCCCGGCGTTCTCCCCGGACGGCCGCTGGCTGGCCTACCTGTCGGCCGCGCCCGGCGGGCACCCGCAGCTGCACCTGCTGCCCACCGCGGGCGGCGCGCCGCGCCGGCTCACCGACGCGCCGCTGGGCGCCGGCGCCCCGGTGTGGTCACCGGACTCCCGCCGGCTGGCCTGGGTGGCCCGCGTGCCCGAGGAGGGCCGCTACGGCACCGCAGAGGACGTGCCGCCGGAGGCCGAGCCGCCACGGCTGGTCACCCGGCTGCGGCACCGCGTCGACGACGTTGGCTACACCGCCGACCGCCCCAGCTGCGTGTTCGTCCTCGACCTGCCTCCGGACCCGCTCGACGACACCGGCGACCCGCCGGAGGCCCGGCAGCTCACCGACGGCCGCGGCGAGGACACCGACGTCGCCTGGTCGCCCGACGGCGGCACGCTGGCGTTCGTCTCCGCCCGGCACGCCCGCGCCGACCGCGACTGCGTCCGCGACGTGTGGCTGGTCCCGGTGACCGGCGGGGAGCCGCGCCGGGTGACCCGCGGCCGCGGCGAGTGCCGGCTGCCGGCGTTCGACCCGGCCGGGACGTGGATCCACGTGACCGCCCGCCCCGACCTCGGCCCCGACGGGCTCGACGTCGCCGGGCGCGGGCTGACGCTGTGCCGGGTGCCGGCCGCCGGCGGCCCGCTGGAGGCCGTGCTCGACCCGCGGGACACCCACCGCGGCGACGAGACGCCGGCGACGGTGCTCTGCGGCGGCGCGGCGCTGGTCGGCGTCGAGCGGCGGGGCTCGGTGGCGCTGCTGCGGGTGCCCCTCGACGGCGGCGCGCCCGAGGCGCTGGTCGAGGGGCCGTTCACCGTGCGCGGGGTCGCGGCCGGGGGCGGGGTCGTCGTCGCCACCGTCGCGCACGACCGGTCGGCGGGGGAGCTGATCGCGATCACCCCCGGCCGGCGGCGGCTGCTCACCGGCTTCGGCGCCGCGCTCGGCGCCACCGGCCGGCTGCACCGCGCCGCCGAGCGCACCGTGGTCGCCCCCGACGGCGCGGAGGTGCACGGCTGGGTCACCGTGCCCGACGGCCCCGGCCCGCACCCGGTGCTGCTGCTGGTGCACGGCGGGCCGTTCGCCCAGTACGGCTGGTCGCTGCTGGACGAGACGCAGGTGTACGTGTCGGCGGGCTACGCGGTGGTGCAGTGCAACCCGCGCGGCTCGTCCGGCTACGGGGAGGAGCACGCCCGCGCCGTCGTCGGGGCGTGGGGCGACCGGGACGCCGCCGACGTGCTGGCCTTCCTCGACGCCGCGCTGGCCGACCCGGCGCTGGACGCGGAGCGGGTCGGGGTCCACGGCGGCTCCTACGGCGGGTTCCTCACCGCGCTGCTGCTCACCCGCACCGACCGGTTCGCCGCCGCCGTCGTGGAGCGGGCGGTGACCGACCCGGCGTCGTTCGCCGGCTCCAGCGACATCGGCTGGTGGTACGCCGACGCGTACATGGGCACCGAGCCGGTGAGCCCGCTGGCGCAGGCGGCGTCGATCCGCACGCCGACCCTCGTCGTCCACTCCGAGCAGGACGAGCGCTGCCCGGTCGAGCAGGGCCGGCGGCTGTTCGTCGCGCTGCAGCGGCAGGGCGTGCCGAGCGCGCTGCTGCTGTTCCCCGGCGAGGGCCACGAGCTGTCCCGCTCCGGCCGGCCCCGGCACCGGCTGGCCCGGTTCGAGCACCTGCTCGCCTGGTGGGACCGCTGGCTGCCGGTGGGCGTTCAGGCCGGCCGCAGCCGCGCCCCCTCGGCGGACACCACCAGCCGGCCGTCCACCCGGGTGGCCGGGAACACCGCGACGTGGCCGGGCGCCGCCGGGACCGGCAGCCCGCCGTCGATCTCATAGCGCGCGTTGGTGACCTTGCGGCGGGTGCCGGCGGGGTCGTCGGGGCCCACCGGAGGCGCGTCCGGCCGCAGCACGACGACCACCTCGGTGCAGCCCGGGGGCCAGTCCCAGCGCAGCCGGTCGCCACGCAGCGTGACGCCGGTGAGCGGCGGCAGGGAGACGGCGGCCGGCCGCGGCCTGGCGTCCCCGCCGTGCGCCTCGGGCGCCGCGACGCCGAGGCGGGAGGCGACGACGACGTAGCCGGCGACCTCGCCGTACCCGCCGTCCTCGAGCGCCGTGACCGTGGTCGACCCGACCACCTGCCGGGTGCCGTCCGGGCGCACCCGCAGCACCCGGTACTCGACCGGGCCCGCCGACGCCGACGCCGTCCAGCGCACCGCGCGGGCGCCGCCGGGCGCCGGGGCGACGACGACGTCCGTGGCCGGCGCGACGGCCAGCGCGGTGAGCTCGGCCCGGGCGGCGGGGTGGTCGGTGACGGTGTCGAGGGCGGCCAGCAGCGCGTCCTCGCGGTCCCGGCCGGTGCTGGGCGGGGCGAGGACCGCGTCGGCCAGCGCCAGCGCCTCCCGTGACCGCCGGAGCAGCTCGGCGGCGTCCTCCCCGTCCGGGCCGGGGACGTCGGCGGCCGTGGCGACCAGCTGCTCGAGCGCGGCGGCGGCCGCCGCGTGGCGCCGGGCGGCGACGGCGGGGCCCACGCCGCGCCAGGCCGCCTCCGCCCGCGCGACCGCCTCCGCCGCCTCGTCCTGCACCGCGCGGACCGGCGGCTGCATGCCGCCGGCCGCGGCCAGCGCGGCGGCGGCGTGCCGGCGCGCGGCGACCGGCCGCCCGGCCCGCAGCGCCGCCCGGGCGGCGGACACCTCCGCCTGCCAGTCGCCCCGGCCGGGCACGGGCGGCGCCGGCGGGATCAGCTCGACCGCGGTGCCGGCCGCGGCGGCCAGCTCGGTGACGACGGCGGCGGCGCGCCGCGGGTCGAGCCCGGCGGCCCTCGCCTGCTGCACGAGGACGTGCGCGTCGGCGGGGGTGAGCCGGTCCTCGACGAGCACCGCGGCGGCCACCCGCGGGCGCAGCGCCTCGCGGACGTCGGCGGCCAGCGCGTCGAGGTAGCGGTCCGGGTCGCCGTCGACCAGCAGCGCGCCCACGGCGGCCAGCAGGTCGTCGACGAGCGCGCGGCGCCGGTCGGGGCGGCGCTGCCGGTTGAGGACGAGCAGCGCGTCGCGGCGGCGGCGCACGGTCTCCCGGTCCGCCGTCGGGGGCAGCTCCAGGAACGCGTGCAGGCCCGGCACCGGGACGCCCTCGATCCGGCCGAGCTCCTCCAGCCCGTCGCGGACCTGCCGCAGGACGGCCTCGTCGGCCGTCGGGGCGGCGCCCGGCTGCCGGTGGCGGCGCAGCCGGGCCTCGAACTCGGCGTCGCCGACACCCGCGGCGGCGGCCAGGGCGCGCAGTCCGTCGACCTTGTCCGCCGGCACGCCGCCGAAGCGCTCGGCCAGCCGCTCCAGGGCGGCGTCGAGCTCGGCGAACCGGGCCGCCTCCCGCCGCTCCCGCTCGGCGCAGGTCTGCCCGGCCAGCCACTGCCGCCCGCCGGGGGTGCGCAGCTGCGCGGCGAGGGCGTCGTGGGACCGCAGCAGCGCGGTCACCAGCCCGCGGTACTTGGGGTGGTCGCGCTGCTTCTGCCAGAACGCCCAGACCTCGTCGACCCGGCGGGCGACCTCGTCGTCGGTCAGCGACGCCGCGGCCTCCAGCGGGAGGTCGTAGACCTCGAAGGGGTCGGTGGAGTCGGGGCCGCCGCGGCGCTCGACCGCGGCGAGGACCCGCTTGCGGTAGCCGTTGCCGTCGAACGGCGGCAGCGTCATCGGCTCAGTCCTGCCGTCGGCGGACCCGGCCGACCTGCGCGCGCTCACGGGCGACGTCGGCCTGGCTCAGCGCCGCGCCGGTCTCCACCCGCACGGTCAGCGGGCGGTCGGCCAGCCCCTCGTGCAGCGCGGTCAGCTCGAGGATGCCGTCGAAGCCCATCCGCAGCACGACCTGGATCTCGGTGCCGGCGGGGTACCCGGGCGGGATGTCCTCGATGGAGGCCTCGGCGAGCAGCTTGGCGTCCTCGGGCCGGGCGGACTCGGCGCCGCCGCCCTGCTCGACCACCCGGATGGTGACCACCCGCTGGTCGTCGTGCACGGTGCCGAACGAGCGGCGGACGGCGACCGGCAGCCGGTCGTCGCGGTGCACCAGGAAGACCGCCGACGGCTCGCCGAACCGGTCCAGCGCCAGGACGCCGAAGCCGCGGGAGACGGTGTTGAGGACCTGGACCTCCACCGTGCGCCGCACCTGCGCCGCGGACAGGCCCACGGCGTCGCCGAGGCGGGCGCAGGCGGCGTCGACGTCGGCGGGGGCGGCGTAGTCCAGCGGCGTGCCGTCGCGCAGCTGCCCGCGGGTGACCAGGTCCGCGGTGAGCAACCGCTCCAGCTGCTTCTTGCGGCCGTAGACCGCGGCGCCCCTGGCGACGGCGAGGTCGGGGTCGTGCACCTCGGCCGGGACGCCGAGCTCGGCGGTCAGCCGCCGGGCGACGGCGGGCATCCGGGTCGAGCCGCCGACCAGCAGCACCCGGTCGATCCGGTCCACGCCGCGGGCGCGGGCCGCCGCGACCGCCGCGCGGGTCAGCTCCACCGTGCGGTCGAGCAGGCCCGCGGTGAGCCGCTCGAACTCGGCGCGGGTCACCGGCACGTCCACCCGGCGGCCGTCGTGCTCGACCGGCACGACGACGGACTCCCGGACGCTGAGCTCGCGCTTGGCCCGCTCGGCGGCGAGCACCAGCGCCTGGCCGCCGGCGCCGTCGTCGAGCGGGTCCTCGGCGTCGGGGTGGGCGGCGAGGAAGGCGTGCGAGAGGTGGACGGCGAGCTTCTCGTCCCAGTCGGCGCCGCCGAGCTCGTGGTCGCCGTCGGTGGCGACGACGGCCAGCCGCCGGTCGGCCAGCTCCACGACCGCGACGTCGACGGTGCCGCCGCCGAGGTCGTAGACCAGCGCGACCTCCTCGAGGTGCCCGGCCGGTCCGCCGCCGTCGAGGCGGGCGAAGCCGTAGGCCAGCGCGGCCGCCGTCGGCTCGTTGATGACGTCGAGGACGGTGAGGCCCGCGTACTCGCCGGCCAGCCGGGTGGCCCGCCGCTCCTCGTCGCCGAAGTAGGCGGGCACCGTGATGACGACGTCCTGCACCGGGCCCTGCGTGGAGAAGCTCGTCTCGCTGACCAGCGCCTTGAGCACCAGGCTGCTGACCGCGGGCGCCGACCAGGACCGGCCGTGGCTGACGAACCGCCACGTGCTGTCGCCCATGCGCCGCTTGACCAGCGTGCAGACGTCGTCGGGGCGGGCGCGGGCCAGGACGCGGGCGCGCTCGCCGGTGACGTAGTCGTCGGGGCCGACGAACAGGACGACGCTGGGCAGCGTCGGGGCGCCGTCGAGGAGGGGGACGACCCGCGCGGCGCCGTCGTCGTCGACCTGCGCCAGGCAGCTGTACGTGGTTCCCAGGTCGATCCCGTACACGGCAGGGGAGGGCCAGGGGGCACCGCGCGGCATGGGCCGGAGGGTAGCGGCGCCGCATAGGGTCAAGGGGACGTGTCCGCCGCTCAGAGCGCAGGTCGCCCCGGTCGGGCGACCTGCGGGGAGGCCCCCTTGGTCGACTACACGAAGCGCCCGAAGTCCCCGCCGCCGCAGCCGGAGACCCCTCCGGCCCCGCCGCAGCCACCGCCGGGGCAGCCCTACGGCCAGCGGCCGCACCAGGGGCAGCCGCCCTACCCGCCGCCGGGCCAGTACCCGCCGCCCGGGCAGCCGCCGTACCCGCCGCCGGGTCAGCCGTACGGGCAGCCGCCGTACCAGGGGCAGCCCCCGTACCCGCCGCAGGGCCAGCCGCCCTACCCGCCGCCGGGGCAGCCCCCCTACGGGCAGCCGCCGCAGCAGGACCCGTACGGCCAGCAGCAGTACGGCCAGCAGCCGCCGGCCCCGCCGCAGCAGGGCGGGGTGAACCTGGACAAGGTGTCGCTGACGAAGTCGGCACCGTCGGTCTCGCTGACGAAGACGGCCGGCACCACCGGCGTCCTGCGGGTCAACCTCAACTGGAACTCCCGTCCCGGGGGCGGTGGCGGGGGCGGCGGCTTCCTCAAGCGGCTGGCCGCGGCCGCCGGCGGCGGGGCGATCGACCTCGACCTCGGCTGCCTCTACGAGTACGCCGACGGCTCCAAGGGCGTCATCCAGGCGCTGGGCAACGCGTTCCGCGGGCAGCACACGCTGGGCAACGGCGGGTCGATCGTGTGGCTGGACGGCGACGACCGGTCGGGCGCCAACAGCGGCGGCGAGAACCTGATGATCGACCTGCAGCACACGCAGCTGATCCGCCGGATCCTCGTGTTCGCGCTCATCTACGAGGGCGTGCCGAACTGGGGCCAGGCCGACGCCGTCGTCACGATGTTCCCGGCGAACGGGCCGCAGATCGAGGTGCGCCTGGACGAGCACGACCCGCGCGCCCGCATCTGCGCCATCGCGATGATCGAGAACCAGGGCGGGCAGCTCGTCGTCAACCGCGAGGTGCGCTACGTGCACGGCGGCCAGGACGTGCTCGACCGCACCTACGGCTGGGGCATGGACTGGACCCCCGGCCGCAAGTGAGCCGGTAGGCCCGCGCGCCCGGGGTCCCGCGATCCCGGGCGCGCCGGCCGACGGCGCTCAGGCGGTGCGCGTCCGCGGAGGCGCACCGTCGTCCGCGGCCTTCCGCGGGGCGGGCGCCGTCCGGCGGGAGGGGGTCTCGGGCATCGGGCCGCCGGCGGTGAGCCGGTAGGCCTCCGCCAGCCGGCGCAGGAGCGCGGCCTTCTCGGCGGGCCGCATCGCGGACCGCATGTTCTTCTCGGCCTGGTCCCTGATCGCGGTGAACAGGGCTTCCTGCGCTTCTTGCTTCGCCTGAGAGTGCATCGGAGCCTCCTCGTGACCCGCCGCCGGCCGTCCTGGCCGACACGCCGGCTCCCCGACCTCCGGGAGCTGCCGACGGTCGCCGGCGCAAGGACAGATGGTCGCACCGGGCGACCCTCGGGGGCACCTGTGACCAGCCCCGCTACACAGGGTGAGGACGACCTCGCAGGAGGACGACAGCCGCGCGGCGACCGGTCGTCGAGGTGGCGCCCGGTGCTCCGGGACGTGGACGCCCGCCGCGGGGCTGGAGACCGTGCAGGCGCGAGTGACCGGCACCGTCCACCCGGTCGGCGCCGGACGTCGGGGAGGGGGATCCGATCATGCGCGTCATCCGCATCCTGCTGGCCGCGTTGGTGGCCGTCGTCGTCACCGCCCCGGCGGCGTCCGCGGCACCGGACCGTCAGCTGGGGACCCTGCTCGGGGAGCTCTGGGAGACGGCCCTCGAGACGCCCGTGCCCGAGAACCCGCTGGCCACAGGGGACCCCTGGTGCATCGACCTCGGCGGCCACGTGGTCGCACCGTTCACTCTCAATCCCGACGTCCCGCCGACGTGCACCGTGCCGACCGGCACCTGGATCTTCGTCCCGGCCATGACCATCGAGTGCAGCACCGTCGAACCACCCCCGTTCTCCGGCAGCAACGAGGCCGAGCTGCGGGACTGCGCGCGTGCGGTGGCCGTGGAGGGCAGCACGCTCACCGTCACCGTCGACGGGAGGCCCCTCCCACTGACTTTGGTGGAGACGCCGCTGCTGACGATCGACCTGCCGGAGGACAACGTCCTCGGGGTGCCACCTCGGCAGGCGCTCTCCGTCGGTGCCGGCTTCGTCGCTCTCGTGCACCCCCTGCCGCCGGGGACGCACCAGATCGTGATCACGGGTACGGGCACCTTCCTCGGCGACTTCACCAGCGTGACGACGATCGTGGTGGAGCCGGGCCTGCGCTGAGCACCGGCCCGGCCCCCGGTCACCAGCCGCGGGCGCGCCACTCCGGCAGAGAGGGGCGCTCGGCGCCCAGCGTCGTGTCCTTCCCGTGGCCGGGGTAGACCCACGTGTCGTCCGGGAGGACGGCGAACAGCCGCTGCTCGACGTCGTCGATCAGGCTGGCGAACCGCTCCGGGTCCTGCTGCGTGTTCCCGACGCCGCCGGGGAAGAGGCTGTCGCCGGTGAAGACGTGCGTGCCGGCGCCCTCCGGCCCCCGCCAGACCAGCGCGACGCTGCCCGGCGTGTGCCCGCGCAGGTGCACCACCTCCAGCACCTGCTCGCCGACGGCGACGGTGTCGCCGTGCGCCACCGTCCGGTCGACGGGGACGGGCAGGTCGCCGGCGTCGGCGGCGTGCGCCACCGTCTGCGCGCCCGTGGCGGCGACGACGTCGGGCAGCGCGCGGTGGTGGTCCCAGTGCCCGTGCGTGGTGACGACGGTGCGCAGGTCGGCGTCGCCGATGAGGGCGCGCAGCGTGTCGGGTTCGGCGGCCGCGTCGACGAGCAGTGCCTGCCCGGTCGCGGTGTCCCGCAGCAGGTAGGCGTTGTTCGCCATCTCGCTGACGGCGACCTTGCTGATCGTGAGCCCGGGCAGCTCCCGCACGTCGGCCGGGCCGCCCACCTCGACGTCGCCGGTGTAGGTCATCGGGCCTCCGTTCGAGAACTGTCGGCGACCGCGGTTACGGTCGCCCGCATGGACGCTAGCGGAGCTCCGGGCGGCGCCCGGCTCGTCGGCCTGCCCGCCTCCGTCCTCGCCGCGCGCGTGCGCGCGGGCGAGGTGTCCGCGGTCGAGGTGGTGCGCGCGCACCTGGCCCACCTCGCCGACGTCGAGCCCCGGATCGGCGCGTTCCGCGTGGTCCGCGCCGAGGCGGCGCTGGCCGAGGCGGCGGCGGTCGACGCCGACCCGCGGCGGGCCACGCTGCCGCTGGCCGGCGTCCCGGTGGCGGTGAAGGACAACGTCGGCGTCGCCGGGGAGACCGTGACCGACGGCTGCTCCGCGGCCTCCCTCGCCGACGCCGACCACGAGGTCGTCGCCCGGCTGCGCGCCGCGGGCGCCGTCGTCGTCGGGATCACCCGGGTCCCCGAGCTGTGCCTCTACGCCGCGACCGACGGGCCGGGCACGGTCACGCGGAACCCCTGGGACACCGCGCTGTCCCCGGCCGGGAGCTCCGGCGGCAGCGCCGCCGCGGTCGCCGCGGGCGCGGTCCCGCTGGCGCACGGCAACGACGGGATGGGCTCGCTGCGGCTGCCGGCCGCCGCGTGCGGCCTGGTCACCCTCAAGCCCGGGCGCGGCGTGCTGCCCGGCGGCATCGGCGCCGACGACTGGTCGGGCATGGCGGTCAACGGCGTGCTGGCGACCACCGTCGAGGACGTCGCGCTGGGCACCGCCGTCCTGGCGGGGGAGGACTCCGGCCCGGACCGGTCGGCGCCCGACCCGGGCCGGCCGCTGCGGATCGCCGTCGGCCGTCGCTCCCCGCTGCCGTGGGCCCGGCCGGACGCCGCGGCCCTGGGTGCGGTCGAGCGGACGGCGCGGCTGCTGCGCGGTGCCGGGCACGTCGTCGTCGAGCGCGCCCCGGTGGTCCCGTGGGGAGCCGTCTTCGGGACCACCGCCCGCTGGCTGGCCGGCGCGGAGGACGACGCCGCGGCGCTCGGGCTGGACCGGGCGGCGCTGCAGCCGCGCAGCCGCACCCACGCCCGGCTCGGCCGGCTGGCCCGCCGGGCCGGCCTCGTCCGGCCGGCGACCGCCGAGCGGTTCCGGGAGCGGACGGCGGCGTTCTTCGCCGGGAACGACCTCGACGTGCTGCTGACCCCGATCACCAACGGCCCGCCGCTGCCGGCGCGGCCGTGGCACGAGCGCGGGTTCCTGGCGAACTTCGACGCCAACAACCGGTGGGCCCCGTGGGCCTGGCCGTGGAACCTGGCGGGGGTCCCGGCGGTGGTGCTGCCCGTCGGGACGCGCGAGGAGGGAGTGCCGCTGGCGGTCCAGCTGGTCGGCCCCCCGGGCAGCGAGACGCGACTACTCTGGCTGGCCGGAGAGCTGGAGCGACGCGCGCCCTGGCGCCGTCACGCCCCGGTGTTCGACCCCGCCGGGGCGCCGTCCCCGGCTCCCGTCTGAGCACCCCACCGGCGGCAACGTCGCCGTCGTCACGGATTGCGCGCGGGCAGTGACGGCGTTGTCCGTATCGACATCTCGACACACCCTCCGCGGCCCGGCGAGACCGGCCGGCCCGGCTGACCGACAGGGATCACTTTGGACCGTCTCGTCGTCCGCGGCGCCCGTGAGCACAACCTCAAGGACGTCCACATCGACCTGCCCCGCGACGCCCTGATCGTCTTCACCGGGCTGTCCGGGTCGGGCAAGTCGAGCCTGGCCTTCGACACGATCTTCGCCGAGGGCCAGCGGCGCTACGTCGAGTCGCTGTCGGCCTACGCCCGCCAGTTCCTCGGCCAGATGGACAAGCCCGACGTCGACTTCATCGAGGGCCTGTCGCCCGCGGTGTCGATCGACCAGAAGTCGACCAACCGCAACCCGCGGTCGACCGTCGGCACCATCACCGAGGTCTACGACTACCTGCGGCTGCTCTACGCCCGCGCCGGCCAGCCGCACTGCCCCAACTGCGGCAAGCCGATCGCCCGGCAGACGCCCCAGCAGATCGTCGACCAGGTGCTCGCCATGGAGGAGGGCACCCGCTTCCAGGTGCTCGCCCCGGTCGTGCGCGCGCGCAAGGGCGAGTACGTCGACCTGTTCAGCTCGCTGCAGACGCAGGGCTTCTCCCGCGTCCGGGTCGACGGCGTGGTGCACCCGCTGACCGAGCCGCCGAAGCTCAAGAAGCAGGAGAAGCACACCATCGAGGTGATCGTCGACCGGCTGACGGTGAAGGAGAGCGCCAAGCGCCGCCTCACCGACTCGGTCGAGACCGCGCTCGGCCTCGCCGGCGGCCTCGTCGTCCTCGACTTCGTCGACCTGCCCGAGGACGACCCGGAGCGCGAGCGGACCTTCTCCGAGCACCTGGCCTGCGTCGACGACGGCCTGTCGTTCGAGGCGCTCGAGCCGCGCTCGTTCTCGTTCAACTCGCCGTTCGGCGCCTGCCCGGAGTGCACCGGCATCGGGACGCGCAAGGAGGTCGACCCCGACCTCGTCGTCCCCGACCCGGAGAAGAGCCTGGCGCAGGGCGCGATCGCCCCGTGGGCCGGCTCGATGAGCAACGAGTACTTCCAGCGGCTGCTGTCCGGGCTGGCCGACCAGCTCGGCTTCTCGATGGACACCCCGTGGGAGGAGCTCCCGGCCAAGGTGCAGAAGGCCGTCCTGCACGGCTCCCCGGACCAGGTGCACGTCCGCTACAGGAACCGCTACGGCCGCGAGCGCAGCTACTACGCCGCGTTCGAGGGCGTGCTGCCGTTCCTCGAGCGCCGGCACGAGGACACCGACAGCGACTACATGCGGGACAAGTACGAGGGCTACATGCGCGACGTGCCCTGTCCCGTCTGCCACGGCACCCGGCTCAAGCCGGAGATCCTCGCGGTCAAGCTCAACGGCCGCTCGATCGCCGAGGTGACCGGCCTGTCGATCGGCGAGGCCGCCGACTGGCTGGGTGCCCTGGAGCTGGGCGAGCGGGAGCGGGCGATCGCCGACCGCGTGCTCAAGGAGATCCAGGCGCGGTTGTCGTTCCTCGTCGACGTCGGCCTGGACTACCTGTCCCTCGACCGGCCGGCGGCGACGCTGGCCGGTGGCGAGGCGCAGCGGATCCGGCTGGCCACGCAGATCGGCTCCGGCCTGGTGGGCGTCCTGTACGTGCTCGACGAGCCGTCGATCGGGCTGCACCAGCGGGACAACACCCGGCTGATCGAGACGCTGGTCCGGCTGCGCGACATGGGCAACACGCTCATCGTCGTCGAGCACGACGAGGACACGATCAAGACCGCCGACTGGGTGGTCGACATCGGCCCGGGCGCCGGCGAGCACGGCGGCGAGGTGATCGTCAGCGGCACCGTCGAGGAGCTGCTCGCCAGCGAGAAGTCGCTGACCGGGCAGTACCTGTCGGGCCGCAAGGAGATCACCGTGCCGAAGGTGCGGCGGCAGCCGCAGCCCGGTCGCGAGCTGGTGGTCAAGGGCGCCCGGGAGCACAACCTCAAGGGCGTCGACGTCACGTTCCCGCTGGGCATGCTCGTGGGCGTCACCGGGGTGTCCGGCTCGGGCAAGTCCAGCCTGGTCAACGACATCCTCTACACGGTCCTGGCCAACGAGCTGAACCGGGCGCGGATGGTGCCGGGCCGGCACCGGACGGTCACCGGGCTCGAGCACCTGGACAAGGTGGTGCACGTCGACCAGTCGCCGATCGGGCGGACCCCGCGGTCCAACCCGGCCACGTACACCGGCGTGTGGGACCAGGTCCGCAAGCTGTTCGCGCAGACGTCGGAGGCGAAGATCCGCGGCTACCAGCCGGGGCGGTTCTCCTTCAACGTCAAGGGCGGGCGCTGCGAGGCGTGCTCCGGCGACGGCACCCTCAAGATCGAGATGAACTTCCTGCCGGACGTCTACGTCCCGTGCGAGGTGTGCAAGGGCGCCCGGTTCAACCGGGAGACGCTCGAGGTGCACTACAAGGGCAAGACGGTCGCCGAGGTCCTCGACATGCCGATCGAGGAGGCCGCGGACTTCTTCGCCGCGATCCCGTCGATCTCGCGGTACCTGCGCACGCTGACCGACGTCGGCCTGGGCTACGTGCGGCTCGGCCAGCCGGCGACGACGCTGTCCGGCGGCGAGGCGCAGCGGGTCAAGCTGGCCAGCGAGCTGCAGAAGCGGTCCAACGGCCGCAGCGTGTACGTCCTCGACGAGCCGACCACCGGCCTGCACTTCGAGGACATCCGCAAGCTGCTGCAGGTGCTGCAGGGCCTGGTCGAGAAGGGCAACTCGGTCATCGTCATCGAGCACAACCTCGACGTGATCAAGAGCGCCGACTGGCTGATCGACATGGGGCCCGAGGGCGGGTTCCGCGGCGGCACGGTCGTGGCCGAGGGGCCGCCGGAGTTCGTCGCGTCGGTGCCCGAGTCGCACACCGGCCGGTACCTGGTGCCGCTGCTGGACGCCGCCGCGATCGAGGCTGCGGCCGCCGGTCCGAAGAAGCGGGCCACGCGCAAGCGCGCGAGCTGAGCAGGACCGGGTGCGCGTCGGGGACGTGCGGGTCGACGCCGTCGCGGACGGGACGTTCGTCGCCCGCCGGAGCTACTTCGGCGGGCACGTCCCGCCCGGCGCGCACCCGGAGCTGTTCGACCGGGACGACGCGGCCTGGCTGCCGATCGGCTGCTTCGTCGTCCGCGCCGGCGGCCGGGTCGTCCTGGTCGACGCCGGGATGGGGCCGGAGGCACAGACGCTGCCGGACTGGATGCTGCTCGCCGGCGGGCAGCTGCCGACCGGCCTGCGGGCGCTCGGCGTGCACCCGGACGACGTGACCGACGTCGTGTGCACGCACCTGCACGCCGACCACGTCGGCTGGCTGTTCGGGCTCGACGGCGAGCCGGTGTTCCCCGGCGCGACGATCTGGTTCGGCGCCGCCGACGGCGCCCACTTCGTGGACGGGCCGGGGGAGATGGCCGCGCACGTCCGCACCGGCTTCCGCCGCTGGGCCGGGACGGCGCGGCTGCGTCCGCTGGCGGAGGACGCCACCGTGACGCCCGGGGTCGACGCCGTGCTGACGCCGGGGCACACGCCGGGGCACCTGGCCGTGTCGGTGACCTCCGGCGACGAGCGCCTGGTGCTGCTCGGCGACGCCATCACCTGCCCCGTGCAGCTGGCCGAACCGGGCTGGCGGTCGATGGGCGACGTCGACGCCGCCCTCGCCGACTGCACCCGCCGGCGGCTGTGGCGGGAGCTGGGAGAGCAGGGGACGTCCGGCGTGGGCGCCCACTTCCCGCAGCTGGCGCGTGGCCGGGTGACCCGCTCGGGCCGGCGGTGGGAGCAGGCCGACTGACGCCGGTCCCACCGCGCCTCAGCGGCGTCCGCGCCGTGCGAGGAGCCCGGCGGCCAGGACGGTCGTGAGTCCGGCGGCCACGAGGACGGCCAGTGCCCGGGCCGGCGCGCCGCCGTCGTCGGGGGTGGACGCCGTGCCGGTGCCGGTGGGTCCCCCGGCGGTGGGCACCGGGGTGCTCCCGGTCGGCCGCAGCGGGGACGGCGACGGCGCGGGTGCGTGGTAGAAGACGAAGGCGCCGCGCTGCCGGTGGCCGTCGCCGGAGACCGCCGACCAGGTGACGGCGTGCCGGCCGGCTGCGGTGAGGGCGACGGGTGCGGCCATCACGGCGCCGTCGAGCACCACCGGGCCGGCGCCGACGGACGCGCCGTCCGGCCCGGTGACCGTGACCTCGCCGCCCGCTGGCCGGGCCGCGAAGGTCAGGGCGACCGCCTGCGGGGTCGTCATCACGGTGCTGTCGGCCACCGGTTCGGTGGCGAGCAGCAGCGGGTGCGCCGAGGCGGTGCCGGGTGCGGCCAGCGCGAGGCCGAGGACCAGCAGCGCCGTGAGGAGCAGGTGCGGCGGTGTCGTGGGTCCGCGGACGGTCGGCACGAGGGCCTCGGGGCGTCGCTACGTCCAGCGTCGGATGAAGTCGATCGTGGCGCGGTCGACCTCGGCGGGGTGCGAGGCGCTCAGGAAGTGCCGGCCGCCGTCGACGACGCGCAGCTCGGCACCAGCGCTGTTCGTGAAGAGTGCGATCTCCTGCTCGGCGTTCGCGACGGAGTAGACCGGGTCCTCGGTGCCGTGCATCCACAGGACCGGGCACCGCACGTCGTCCAGGCGGCCGTGCAGGCCGTCGCGGTCGCGCAGGTTGATGCTGGAGAGCCGGAGACGGCGGCGGCCGTCGTCTCCGCTGTAGTGCCGCTGGTGCGTCTCGTGCCAGAACGAACGCTCGGCCGGTGACACGTCCTCGCCGAGCCCCTCGGCGAGGACGGCGTCGACCAGCTCCACCGGGATGACCCAGTCGTCGCCGACCTCCTCGGCGAGCGCGTCGATGGCCGGGGTGCAGAAGGCGACGCCGTCCCAGCAGCCCAGGTCGCGGCTGCGCGGGCTCTCGTGGTCCATCGAGGTGCCCAGGGGGACGATGCCCTTCACGACGCGTGGTGCCAGCACGGCCATCCGGGCCGCCACCCACCCGCCCTGTGACGTGCCCAGGACGAAGGCCTCGGGGATGCCGAGCGCGTCGAGGACCTGCAGGTCGGCGACGGCCGAGTCCCAGTAGGTGAACTGCTCGTACGAGGCGCGGGTGCGGCCGTGGCCGTAGGGCTCGAGCGCGAGCAGGTTGGCGGTGGCGGCGAGTTCCTCGTCGGCGAACTGGGGCCGGTAGAGGTCGGCGGACGTGCTGAAGGAGTTGACCAGGACCAGCGTCGGGAGCGAGGGGTCGTAGGGCCGGCCGAACCGGTAGCCGACGGTCGAGGTGCCGAGGTGGGGCACCGTGATCGTCTCCGTGTCCGCCATGGTCGCTCCCGTCGCTCGGGCCGGCGCACGGCAGGTCGGCCATGCTGGGCGTGCGCCGTCATCGTGTCCGCGGGGTCCGGGACCGGTCAACGCCCCGGGTCGCGTCCGCGCTTCGCCCCGGGTCCCGCCTCAGCAGGGCGGTGGGGTGGTCGTCGCGGTGAGGCCGGTGGGGGTGGTGACGGTGAAGGTGCCGTCGGGGGCCAGGCGGTGGTGCCAGCCGGTCAGCTCCTCGACCAGTACCCGGCGCACCGTGCCGGTCCACCACTGCACGAAGTCCGGATCGGGCGCCATCGTCCGGGGTGCCCTCGACCGGGATGTCGACGTCCGCGGTGCCGGCTGCAGCGGTGTCACCGGGCGCCGTGCCGGCGGGATCGCTGTCGACGGTGCTGACCGGCGGGTGCCGGTGAGCGCGGTGAGCAGGGCGCGGACCACCTCCGCGGGCACCACCTGCCCGTCGATCTCGCACGGCTGGTCCTCACCCAGCAGCGCACCCACCGGCGCCACGACGTCCAGGCGCACCCGCACCGGCGGCAGCCCGTCCTCGCCGGGGCGCAGGACCAGGTCCAGCAGGCAGTCGGCCGTCCTCTGCCCCCGCGTGCGGCCGTCGTCGGACAGCGCGTCGGCATACGCGCCGAGCGCCTTCACCAGCACCGCCGCCTCCGGGGGGTCAGCAGCGCGCACACCACGCTCATCCCGTCGGTGCGGTCCGGGCCGGGCGGACACGCACCGCTCGCGGACGGCCTCCGCCAGCCGGTCGGCGGCGGCGCGGACGCTCCGCTGGAGCACCTCCCGCCGTGCCTTCTCGCTCAGCTGCGCCGGCTGGTCACCCGTCCCGCCGCCCAGGTCAGCAGGTCCCGCTCCAGTGCGGAGCGCGCGCGTCGTCGGCGATCGGGCGACCACTGCACCCGGGCACCTGTGGCCGCTGCTGGCCTCCAGCGCGGCCAGTGTCAGCGGCAGCCGGTGCACCAGCGTGAGCGATCGCTCGAACAGTGCCTCGGCGGCCTGGCTGCTGATCGACAGGGCAACTGCAAGCTCCTGCGTCGCCCACTCACTGACCGGCCGCAGCACGTCCGGCCGCGCCGCCCGCCGCTCGGCCGACATCGCGCCCGGCGTGCCCTGCGGACGGTCCGCCGAGGACGGCCGGGTCGCCGTGAACGCCGCCACCGCCCGCGCCCGCAGGGCGGTCTGCCGGACGATCTCCCGGTCCGCGGCCTGCACCGCACCCAGCGGCCCGGACGACAGCCCGCCCGCCGACACCAGAGGCGCCGGAGCGGTCAGCACGTCGCCACGTGTTCGATCACACGCTCGACGAACGGGGGACGCAAGCCGCTGAGCTGCGGGAACGGCACCACGGTAACGAGACGGCATCGTCCGAGGCGCGCCCGGATGTGATCCGGAGCACGCTGGGGACGTGATTACTGACCGAACAGTCAGTGCGGCCGGCGCGAGCCTCCTGTGCGGCCGGCCGCGGTCCTGCTGGCCCCCGCGGATGAGCCCGGACGGGGAGACGGGGCTCAGCCACGCCGTCGAGGTGCACCGCAGCGCGGAGGAACTGACGGGGGAGAACGAGGTCGCGCTCTGCGGCGCGATCGTGCAGGTGCTGGACGCCCCCTGGCACGCGGCGGACGACCCGTGCCCACGGTGCCGCCGGCTCGCGGGGTGAACGGGTGGCCCGAGCCTCCCGGCGCCCGTTGACCGCCCTCCGCGGAGTGACGTCCCGCCGTCGTGGGTCAGGATCCCGTCGAGACCCTGGGATGCTGCCCGGGTGAGCCGGGCCAGTGAGGACTCCAACCGGCGCATGCTGCGGGCGCGGGACGAGATGGACCGCTCCTACGGGGAACCGCTGGACGTCCCGGCGCTCGCCCGCATCGCGCACGTCTCCGAGGCGCACTTCATCCGCACCTTCAAGGAGACCTTCGGCGAGACGCCGCACCGGTACCTGCAGCGCCGGCGGGTGGAGCGGGCGATGTTCCTGCTGCGCAGCACCGACCGCACGGTCACCGACATCTGCATGGCCGTCGGCTTCTCCAGCCTCGGCACGTTCAGCCGGGTGTTCGCCGAGGTCGTGGGGGAGCCGCCGAGCGTCTACCGGCGCCGCGGGCCGCTGGCACCGGTGCCCTCCTGCTTCGGCATGCGCTGGCTGCGGCCCAGCGAGAAGACAGCAGTTCCGGAGAAGCCCGCCGCCGACGCCCGCCCCTAGCGTCGTCGGCATGTTGACCTCCATCTCGATCACCTCCCTCTACGTCCTCGACCAGGACCAGGCGCTGGACTTCTACGTCGGCAAGCTGGGCTTCGAGGTCCAGACCGACCAGCAGTTCGGGCCGATGCGCTTCCTCACCGTCGTCCTGCCCAGCGACCCCGGCCACGCGGTGCTGCTGGAGCGGCCCGCCCCGCCGTCGGTGAGCCCGGAGATCGCCGACACGGTGCGCGACCTGGTCACCAAGGGCGCCGGCGGCGGCCACCTGTTCCTCACCACCGACGACGCGCACAAGACCCACGCCGCGCTCAAGGAGAAGGGCGTCGACCTGCCCGAGGAGCCGGTGGTGCAGCCGTACGGCATCGACTTCGGCTTCCGCGACCCGTTCGGCAACTCCGTCCGCATCGCCCAGATGACCCCGCCGCCCTCGGCGTGACCCCGCCGGCCGGGCCCGCCGGGACAGCGTCGAGGTCCCCGGGCCCGGCCGTCACGGAGCCGGCGGGGGTCGGCCGCGGAACCCGCACGTCCGGGTCCGCCGGCTCGACCGCGCGTTGGCCCGCGCCTCCGGTCGGGTCTAGCGTCCGGTGTGACCGACGTCACCACCGAGGGGAGGCCGTCGGTGCCACTGAGCCGGAGGTCGTTCCTCGCGGGGACGGTGGCCGGCCCGGCGCTGGCGGCCGTGGCGGGGGTGGTCACCGGGTGCGCCGGCACGGTCGTCCAGCCCGGGGACCTCTCCCGGCTGCGGCTCATGGCGCCGGCCAGCCCGGGCGGCGGCTGGGACACCACCGCGCGCGTCTTCCAGCGGGTCGTCCAGACCAGCGGCCTGGCCCGCAACGTGCAGGTCTTCAACGTCGAGGGCGCCGGCGGCACCATCGGCCTCGGCCAGCTCGCCCGGGAGACCGACGACGCGCTGCTGATGATGATGGGCCTGGTCATGGTCGGCGCCGTCGACACCAACGACTCCGCCACGCGGCTCTCCGACGTCACCCCCATCGCCCGGCTCATCGGCGAGACCGAGCTGATCGTCGCCCCGGCCGAGGCGCCGTACACCGACATCGCCGGCTTCGTGGAGGCGTGGGCCGCCGACCCCGCCGGTACCCCCATCGCCGGCGGCTCGGCCGGCGGCACCGACCAGATCCTCGCCGGGCTGCTCGCCGAGGCCGCCGGCATCGACCCCGCGCAGGTCAACTACATCCCCTACTCCGGCGGCGGGGAGTCGCTCGCCGCGCTGCTCGGCAACCAGGTCGCCGCCGGCATCTCCGGTCCCACCGACTACGGCGAGCAGGTCCGCACCGGCGACCTGATCGGCCTCGCGGTGTCCACGGCCGAGCGGTCCGAGCAGGTGCCCGACGTCCCGACCCTCGTCGAGTCCGGCTTCGACGTCGAGGTCTCCAACTGGCGCGGCCTCATGGCCCGGCCGGGGATGTCGCGGGAGGCGCGCGAGGACCTCACGCAGCTCGTCGTCGACGTCCACGACACCCCCGAGTGGGCCGAGGCGGTCGAGACCAACGGCTGGGACGACCTGCTGCTCGCCGGCGACGAGTACGGCGAATTCCTGGCCGACGAGGAGGAGCGGGTGCGCGCGATCCTCGAGCAGATCGGGCTCGTGCAGTGAGCGGCGCGTCGCCGGACCCGGACGTGTCCACCGCCGACGCGACCGGCACGCACGACGCCGCGGAGTCGCGGCACCCCGCCCCGCCACCGACGGGCGTCAGCCGCGGCGAGCTGGCGATGGTGGTGCTGCTCGGCGCGCTCGGCCTCTACCTCGTCCTCGACGCCGCGAACATCGCCGTCCCCGGCTCGGCGAACACCATCGGCCCGCGGTTCTTCCCCTACCTGGTCGGCGGGGTGGTGCTGGCCACCGCGCTGGCGCTGGGCTTCCGCGTGCTCAAGGGGGACCGCGGGCCCTCCGACGAGAGCGAGGACGTCGACCCCGACGCCCCGACGTCGTGGTCCGCGGTCGGGATCATCGCCGTCGCGTTCCTCGGCCACGCGCTGCTCATCAACGTCATCGGCTGGCCGCTGGCGGTCACGCTGATGTTCGCGCTCGTCGCCTGGGCCCTCGGCGCCCGCGGCATCGTGCGGCCGCTGCTGGCCGGCGGGGTGCTGTCGGTCGTCGTCTGGATCGTGTTCGTCAAGGGCCTCGGCGTCGCGCTGCCCGGCGGCACCCTCCTCGAGCTGGCGACGGGCTGGTTCTGATGGGCGCGCTGGCGGACCTGGCGAGCGGCTTCGCCGACGCGCTCACCCCGGTCAACCTGCTGTTCGCGCTGCTCGGCGTGCTGCTCGGCACCGCCGTCGGCGTGCTCCCGGGCATCGGCCCGGCGATGACGGTCGCGCTGCTGCTGCCGGTCACCTACGCGCTGGAGCCGACGACGGCGTTCATCATGTTCGCCGGCATCTACTACGGCGGCATGTACGGCGGGTCGACGACGTCGATCCTGCTCAACACCCCCGGCGAGTCCAGCTCGATCATGACCGCGCTCGAGGGCAACCGGATGGCCAAGGCCGGCCGCGGCGCCGCGGCGCTGGCCACCGCGGCGATCGGGTCGTTCGTCGCCGGCACGATCGCCACGCTGCTGCTGGCGCTGGTCGCGCCGACCGTCGTCGACCTGGCCATCGGCATCACCCCGGCCGACTACTTCGCCCTCGCCGTCCTGGCCTTCGTCGCGGTGGCCACCGTGCTCGGCGCCTCGCCGCTGCGCGGGCTGGCCTCCCTCGGCGTCGGCCTCTACCTCGGGCTGGTCGGCACCGACGTGCTCACCGGGCAGGAGCGGTTCACCCTCGGCGTCCCGCAGCTGGCCGACGGCATCGACGTCGTCGTGGTGGCGGTCGCGCTGTTCGCCGTCGGGGAGGCGTTGTACGTCGCCTCCCGGCTGCGCCGCGGGCCGGTGCAGGTGATGGCCGCCTCCGGGCCCTGGCTCACCCGCCGCGACCTGCGCCGCTCGGTCGGCCCGTGGCTGCGCGGGACGGCGCTGGGCTTCCCGCTCGGCGCGCTGCCGGCCGGCGGCGCGGAGATCCCGACGTTCCTGTCCTACGCCGCCGAGCGGAAGCTGACCAAGCACCCGGAGGAGTTCGGCCGCGGCGCGATCGAGGGCGTCGCCGGGCCGGAGGCGGCCAACAACGCCGCGGCCGCCGGCGTGCTCGTCCCGCTGCTCACCCTCGGCCTGCCCACCTCGGCCACCGCGGCGATCATCCTGGCCGCCTTCCAGGGCTACGGCATCCAGCCCGGACCGACGCTGCTGTCCACCGAGTCCTCGCTGGTCTGGACGCTGATCGCCGCGCTGCTCGTCGGCAACGTCATGCTGCTGGTGCTCAACCTGCCGCTGGCCCGGGTGTGGGTGCAACTGCTGCGCGTCCCGCGGCCCTACCTCTACGCCGGGATCCTGCTGTTCGCCTCGCTGGGCTGCTACGCGGTCAACGCCGACCCGCTGGACCTGGTCCTGCTGCTGGTCCTCGGCCTGCTGGGCTTCGCGATGCGCCGCTACGGCTGGCCGGTCGCGCCCGCGGTCATCGGGCTGATCCTCGGCCCGGTCGCCGAGACCAACCTCCGGCGCGCGCTGGCGATCAGCAGCGGCGACCTGGGCGTGCTGGTCGAGAGCTGGTTCAGCCGGGTCGTGCTGTTCCTGGCGCTGCTCGCGCTCGTGCTGCCGGTGGTGCTGCGGGCGGTGCGCGGCCGCCGGTCCACGCCGGAGGAGCTGCAGGCGGGGGAGGGGCTGCGGCACCACGAACCCGTGGGCGCCGGCCCGGACCGGGAGGAGGAGCGGTGAGCCGGCAACCGGTGGTCGTCGTCGGGCACGTGCCCACCCCGCGCGGGCAGGCCGCGCTCGAGCACGCGCTGGCCGAGGCGCACCGCCGCGGCGCCCGGCTGGTCGTGGTCAACAGCAGCCGCGGCGACGCGCTGGTCGACGAGGAGTACCTGCAGGGCGCCCCGCTGCGCCGGCTGCAGGACGAGCTCACCGTCTCCGGCCTGCCCGTCGAGCTGCGCCAGCCGATCGGGCGCGACGTCGCCGAGGAGCTCGCCGACGCCGTCTCCGAGACCGGCGCCGACCTGCTGGTCATCGGCCTGCGCCGGCGCAGCGCCGTCGGCAAGCTGCTCATGGGCAGCGCGGCGCAGCGGATCCTGCTCACCGTGGACTGCCCGATCCTCACCGTGAAGGGGCCGCCTGCGGCGACGGCTTGAACGCCGGGCGTCACTGCGCTTATCGTCTGTGTGACGGACGTCACGCCGTCGGACGGCGTGACGGGTCCCCGACCGAGGAGTCGCCCATGAGCGCGCTCACGCCCGACTGCGATCCCGACCTGGCGCACTGCGGTCAGCCCCGGCCCAGTGACGGGATCCGCTCCACGCTGGTGCTCGTCGCGCTCGTGACCGTCGCGGCCCTCGCCGTCACCGGCGAGGCCGTCCCGGGTGCGGTCGCGGTCGTCGCCGGCGGTGTCGGGCTGGTCGCGGCGCTCCTGCTGGGCACCCGCGCCGTCCGCCTGGGCCGGCGCGTCGTCGCGGCGGTGCACCTGCCCGCGCTGCACCGCTCCCGCCCGGCCGGCTGACCCCCCGCGCGGCCCGCCGCGCGGACCGGCAGGCTGACCTCCGACGACGACGTCCGAGGAGGCCAGTCCCATGACCCTGCCCGCCGACCCCACCTTCGTCCCCGCCGCCGACGGCACGCGGCTGGCCGAGCGCCGCTGGACCCCCGACGGCGCGGTGCGCGCGGTCGTGCAGGTCGTGCACGGGCTCTCCGAGCACGCCGGCCGCTACGCCCGCCTGGCCGCCGCGCTCACCGCCCGCGGGTTCGCCGTCGCCGCGCAGGACCAGCGCGGCCACGGCCGGACCGCGGAGTCCACCGGCCCCGGCCGGTTCGGCGACCCTGCCGCCGGACACGCTGCGGGCAGCGACGCCGTCCTCGACGACGTCCGCGAGCTGGGCCGCCGGCTGGCCGCCGACCACCCCGGCGTCCCCTACGTCCTGCTCGGCCACTCGCTCGGCTCGGCGGTGGCGCTGGCCTCGGCCGAGCGGGACGGCGACGGGCTGGCCGGGCTGGTGCTGTCCGGCCCGGTCGGCGTGGCGCCCCACCTCGCCGCGACGGCGCAGCAGCTCGAGGCCGCGGTGGCCGAAGGGGCGGGCGACCAGCCGATGGAGGCCCTCGCCGCCTTCAACGCGCCGTTCGAGCCCGCCCGCACGCCCTACGACTGGCTGACCCGCGACCCCGCCGAGGTCGACGCCTACCTCGCCGACCCGCTGTGCGGCGACGACGTCCCGCCCACCCACCGCTACGGCGCCGGCATGTTCGCCCTCGTCGCCCGCGCCGCGACCCCCGGGGCCGTCGCCGGGCTGCCGGACGGCCTGCCGGTGCTGCTCCTGTGCGGGCAGCGGGACCCCGTCGGCGGCGAGGACGCCGCCCAGGTGACCGCCCTCGCCGGCCTGCTGCGCGACCGCGGCCTGCCCGTGGAGCAGCACGTCTACCCCGACGCCCGCCACGAGGTGTTCAACGAGACCAACCGGGACGAGGTGACCGCCGACCTGCTCGCCTGGCTGGACGCCCGGATCGGCGGCTGACCCCTACCCGTCGCCGCCACCGGCCGAGCGGCCCCGCTCAGGACGGTGGTCGGCCGACGGTCCGGAGTCGTTCGTCCTCGGGCACCGCCCGGGAGCCCGGCGGGCGGCGGAGCGTGCCTCGACGTCCTGCCAGAAGGCGTCGACCCGGGCGTTCCACCGGTCCGGCACCTCCTGGAAGGGCTGGTGGGACTCCTCCTCCAGGACCTCGAAGACGGCGCCGGGGATCGCCTCGGCCACCGCCCGGCCCAGGTGTGGTCGGGCAGTGGGGTCCCTGCCTCCCGCCAGCACCAGCGTCGGCGCGGCGATGCGCGGCAGCCGCTCGGTGCCGTCGTTGTGGGCCCGCGGGGTGTGGATCCACAGGAAGAAGGACTCCAGGAACGACCGCTCGTCCGGGGCGGTGTCGACCAGCCACTCGACGAAGCGCCCCCCACGCGGCGAAGGACGGGTCGAGCGCGGCCCAGGTGCTCTGCAGCACCAGGCTGCGGACCACGTCGGGGTGCCGCAGCGCCAGCTCCTGGCCGATCAGGCTGCCACCCGAGAAACCCGCGACGTGCGCCGACCGGACACCGAGGGCGTGCAGGACACCGGCCGCGTCGTCGGCCATCGCCGCCACGGTCGCGCCCGCCTCCGGCATCGCCGTCCGGCCGGTGCCGCGGTTGTCGACGGCGGTCAGGTGTCAGCGGTCGGCCAGCCCGTCGAGCCGGAACCGCCAGGACTCGACGGTGTCGCCCAGGCCGCCGATCAGCAGGACGTCGGGACCGCGGCCGACCTGCTCGGTCCAGACGTCGAGCCTCCCCACGCGGACGTGCCTGCCCGTCGCCGCGCCCCTCTCAGGGGTGCCACCGCTGCAGGTGCTCGGCGTGCGTCCGCAGGTAGGAGCCGGGCCGGAAGAAGCGGTCGTAGAACTCCAGGTCGAGGTGGTGCGCCTGCACGTAGTTGAGGACGAACACCGTCGGCACGGTGCCGGGGAACTTGCCGAAGGTGTCCAGGACGTACTGGGCCTGCAGCGCCACGCACGCCTTGAACTCCGCGTCGTGGACCTGCGCGCTGCCCCGGAACCCGGGGCTGTCGGTCCACGGGCCCGGCGTGCGGGGGTGGAACGGGCCGCCCTCGCCGAACTTGCGCTCGGCGAACGCCTCGACCGCCGCGGCCATGTCCGCGTGGTGCGGCGGGCAGAACGCCTCGAAGACGCCCGGCAGCCCGGTCGGGTTGGGCACCGCCCAGCGCTCGTCCGAGTCGTAGCGGAAGCCCAGCCCGGGGACGTCGGGGTCCCCTGAGGCCCCGAGCACCGAGAACCGGTCGATCCCGTCGAACATCCACCCGCCCAGCCCCATCGCCTGCAGCACGAGCACCCCGGCGTAGCAGCTGGTGGCCAGCTCGGCGGTGGCCTCGGTCAGCGCGTACTGCTCGGTGAAGGTCAGCGGGAAGGGCGCGTCGACGTCCACCAGGTGGCGGAACCGCTCCAGCCCGGGGATCTCGCGCCCGTTGACGTCGTCGAAGACCGCGTACCCGTTCTGCGTGAAGAAGCAGAGGATCGCCAGCAGGTGCTGGGCGATGTCGGCGACCGGGACGACCAGGAGCGAGCCCGGCACGTTGACGCACCAGGTGTTGTGCCCCTCCAGGTGGGGCTCCTCGCGCGGCAGGTGCAGCCGCCGGTCGGAGAGCTGCCGCACCCGCCCCCGGTGCCGCTCCACCAGCAGCTCGGCGGTGACCTCCTCGGTGGCCGGGTCGACCAGCGCGCCGGCGTCGCGGGTCGGGAAGAAGTACACGCCGGAGTCGTCGGTGAAGAACAGCTCGGCCGTGTGGAAGCCGGCCGCCGACGGGAAGGTGCGTCCGGCCGCGCCACCGGCGTAGTTCGCCGGGTGGGGCGCGTAGCGGGCGTTGCGGGTGATCGAGTGGTGCCAGCCCGTGGTCCCGCCCATGGCGGCGAGCACCAGCATCCGCTCGAGCTCGGTCAGCGGCAGCGGCTCGTGCCGGGACCGGTAGGCGAGCGGGCCGTCCGGGATCTCGTCGCCCAGCGCGAACCGCCGGGAGCGCCGCCCGAACAGGGCCTCGACGAGGGGGAAGCTCGCGAGGTCGGCCAGCGGGTCGGTGAGGGCCGGCGGCACCGACCGGGGCTCCGGGACCGCCGCCGTGCCGGTCCGGGTCGTCGGGTCCTGCGTCGAGCTCATGGGCGCACCCCCCGAGGGGCGGACGACTGACCGCCCGAGGCTGACCCGGTCCCCGGGAGCGGGACAGAGGCGGAGGTCCCCCGGGATCCCACCGGTGTCGTTCCCATCGCCACGTCCACGCCCCGCGGACGGCGGATCGTCGGCCGCGCCACCTACTGTGGGTGCGTGCCCGACCCGTCCACGTACCGCCCGGCGGTCGGCTCCATCCCCGAGTCGCCGGGGGTCTACAAGTTCCGCGACCCCACGGGCCGCGTCGTCTACGTCGGCAAGGCCAAGAGCCTGCGCCAGCGGCTGAACAGCTACTTCGCCGACGTCGCGGGCCTGCACCCGCGCACCCGGCAGATGGTCACGACCGCGGCGAGCGTCGAGTGGACCGTCGTCGGCACCGAGGTCGAGGCCCTCCAGCTCGAGTACAACTGGATCAAGGAGTTCGACCCGCGGTTCAACGTCCGATACCGCGACGACAAGAGCTACCCGTCGCTGGCCGTGACGCTCAACGAGGAGTACCCGCGGCTGCAGGTGATGCGCGGACCGAAGAAGAAGGGCGTCCGCTACTTCGGCCCCTACGCGCACGCCTGGGCCATCCGCGAGACCCTCGACACGCTCACCCGCGTCTTCCCGGCCCGCACCTGCTCCAACGGCGTCTTCAAGCGCGCCGGGCAGATCGGCCGGCCCTGCCTGCTCGGCTACATCGGCAAGTGCGCCGCGCCCTGCGTGGGCCGGGTCAGCGCCGAGGAGCACCGGGCGATCGTCGACGACTTCTGCGACTTCATGGCCGGCCGCACCGACCTCATGGTCAAGCGCCTCGAGCGCGAGATGGCCGAGGCCGCCGAGGCGATGGAGTACGAGAAGGCCGCCCGGCTGCGCGACGACCTCGGCGCGCTGCGGCGGGCGATGGAGAAGCAGGCCGTCGTCCTCGGCGACGGCACCGACGCCGACGTCGTCGCGTTCGCGCAGGACGAGCTCGAGGCCGCCGTCCAGGTCTTCCACGTCCGCGGCGGCCGGGTGCGCGGCCAGCGCGGCTGGATCATCGACAAGGTCGAGGAGGTCACCACCGGCGAGCTGGTGGAGCAGTTCCTCCTGCAGGTCTACGGCGGCGTCGACGAGCAGACCGGGTCGTTCGAGGCGGGCGAGTCGGTGCCCAAGGAGGTGCTCGTCCCCGAGCTGCCCGACGACGCCGACGTCTACGAGGAGCTGCTCAGCGAGCTGCGCGGGTCGAGGGTGTCGCTGCGCGTGCCGCAGCGCGGCGACAAGCGCAGCCTGCTGGAGACCGTCGAGCGCAACGCCAAGGAGGCCTTCGCCCGGCACCGGGTCAAGCGCTCCAGCGACCTCACCGCCCGCTCCCTGGCGCTGGCGGAGCTGCAGGAGGCGCTCGAGCTGCCCGAGGCGCCGCTGCGCATCGAGTGCATCGACATCAGCCACGTGCAGCAGACGAACGTCGTCGCCTCGATGGTGGTGTTCGAGGACGGGCTCGCGAAGAAGTCCGACTACCGGCGCTTCGCCGTGCACGAGGGCACCGACGACACCGCGGCGATGGCCGAGGTGGTCCGCCGCCGCTTCGCCCGGCACCTCAAGGAGGAGGCCGACCGGCGCGACGAGCAGGGCGTCGCCGCGGAGGAGGGCCGGCCGCGCCGGTTCGCCTACCCGCCGAACCTGCTGGTCGTCGACGGTGGGGCCCCGCAGGTGGCCGCGGCGGCGCGGTCGCTGGACGAGCTGGGCATCGTCGACGTCGCCGTCTGCGGGCTGGCCAAGCGGATGGAGGAGGTGTGGCTGCCCGGGGAGAGCGACCCGGTGATCCTGCCGCGCACCTCCGAGGCGCTGTACCTGCTGCAGCGGGTGCGGGACGAGGCCCACCGGTTCGCCATCACCTACCACCGGCAGAAGCGTTCGGTCAGCATGCTGGTCTCCCTGTTGGACGACGTCCCCGGTCTCGGGGAGACGCGGCGGAAGGCGCTGATGAAGCAGTTCGGGTCCCTCAAGCGGTTGCGCGCGGCCACGGTGGAGGAGCTCACGGCCGTCCCCGGCATCGGCCGCCGGACGGCGGAGGCGGTCATGGCCGCCGTCGCCGAGCCCGCCGCCGACCGTCCCGCGGAGGAGGACGCGGCCACGGAGACCGGCACGGAGACCGGCACCGAGACCGTCGCGGAGACCGTCGCGGAGACCGTCGTGGAGAGCACCACGGCACCCAGCGGGCCGGCGGAGCGGGGCACCCCCCGCACCGGGGCCGGGGAGACCGCCGAGGTCGGCCGGGTCGCCTCGTGAGCGCCGGGCAGGACGCGGGGACGGCTCCGGTGCCGTCCCCGGAGGGCCAGCACGGGCCGCACGCCGACGTCCCCGCCGGGCTGGACCCGGCGAGCACCGAGACCCCGCCGGTCGAGGTCGTCGTCGTCACCGGGCTGTCCGGCGCGGGCAAGAACACCGCCGGGCGGGTGCTCGAGGACCTCGGCTGGTACGTCGTGGAGAACCTGCCGCCGGCGCTGCTGCTGCCGATGGTGGAGCTCGGCGCCCGCGGCGACGTGCGCCGCTTCGCCGCCGTCGTCGACGTCCGCAGCCGGGCCTTCTCCAGCGACCTGCAGGAGGCCATCCGGGTGCTCGCCGAGGCCGGCCACCGCCCCCGGGTGGTGTTCGTGCACGCCCGCGACGAGGTGCTGGTGCGCCGCTACGAGTCCAACCGGCGGGAGCACCCGCTGCAGGGCTCCGGGCGCCCCCTCGACGGCATCACCGCCGAGCGGACGCTGCTGACCGGCATCGCCGGCGAGGCCGACCTGTGGGTGGACACCAGCGACCTCAACGTGCACCAGCTGCGCGCCACGCTGGAGAACGCCTTCGCCCGCGAGGGCCGCACGCCGCCGCTGACGGCGACCGTGCTGAGCTTCGGCTTCAAGTACGGGCTGCCGCTGGACGCCGACCTCGTCGTCGACGCCCGGTTCCTGCCCAACCCGCACTGGCTGCCCGAGCTGCGCCCGCACACCGGGCAGGACGCCGACGTCCGCGACTACGTGCTCGGCCAGGCCGACGCCGGGCCGTTCCTCGACCGGTACACCGAGGTCCTGCGGCTGCTCATCCCCGGCTACCGCCGGGAGGGCAAGCGCTACCTGACGCTGGCGGTCGGCTGCACCGGCGGCAAACACCGCAGCGTCGCCATCGCCGAGGAGTTCGCCCGCCGGCTGCGCGCCGAGGGCACCGACGCGGTCGCGCGCCACCGCGACCTGGGCCGCGAGTAGTGGGCACCCCACCCCGGGGCGCCGCGCTGCGGGTCGTCGCCCTCGGCGGCGGCCACGGGCTGGCGGCGGCGCTCGGCGCCTGGCGGCGGATCACGTCCGACCTCACCGCCGTCGTCACGGTGGCCGACGACGGCGGCTCGTCCGGCCGCATCCGCCGGGAGATGCCGGTCCTGCCGCCCGGTGACCTGCGGATGGCGCTGGCCGCGCTGGCGGGTGAGGACCACGGCCGGCAGGAGATGGCCCGGCTGCTGCAGCACCGCCTCGGCGGCACCGGCGTGCTGGCCGGGCACCCCGTCGGCAACCTGCTGCTCACCGGGCTGGTCGAGCTGCACGGCGGCGACACCGTCCGCGCCCTCGACGCGGTCTGCGAGCTGGTCGGCGCGTGCGGCCGGGTGCTGCCGATGGCCGACGTGCCGCTGGACCTCGTCGCCCGGGTGGAGACGGTCGACCCCGACGACCCGGCGCGCACCCGCACCATCCGCGGGCAGGTCGCCATCGCGTCCACCCCGGGGCGGGTGCGCGACATCCTCGTCTCGCCGCCGGACCCGCCGGTGCACCCCGACGTCCTCGAGGCGATCGCCACGGCCGACGTCGTGTCGCTGGGCCCCGGCTCCTGGTACACGTCGGTGCTGCCGCACCTGCTGGTGCCGCGGCTGCGCGCCGCGCTGGCCGCCACCCGCGCGCGGGTGGTCGTCGTCCTCAACCTGGAGCCGCAGCCGGGGGAGACCGACGGCTTCTCGCCGGAGGAGCACCTCCGCGTGCTGCAGGCGCACCTGGGCGGTGTGGCGCTGCACACCGTGGTCGCGGATGCGGAATCGGTTGTTGACCGCTGTGGTCTCCTGTCAGCGGTGCGCGAGTGTGGCGCCGAGCTGGTCCTGGCTCCGGTCGCCGCGCCCGACGGATCACCGCGCCACGACCCCGCGCGGCTGGCGGCCGCGCTGAGCTCGGTGGTCGGGGCGCGGTGAGCGGGAACGGTCCCAGCCGGAGCACCGGGAGCGGGGGAGCCCGGACGGTACGAGGGGGAGAGGTGACGCCGAGGATGGCGCCGCAGCAGAGCAGGGAGTGGTCGTCGTGGCGATGACGGCCATGGTCAAGGACGAGCTGTCGCGGGTGGAGTGCACGCGCACCTCCGAGCGCAAGGCCGAGGTGACGGCGCTGCTGCGCTTCTCCGGCGGCCTGCACATCGTGGGCGGCCGGGTGGTCATCGAGGCCGAGCTGGACACCGGCTCGGTCGCGCGCCGGCTGCGCCGGGACATCAGCGAGGTCTACGGCTACACGAGCGGGGTCAGCGTGCTCGCCGGCGGCAACATCCGCCGCGGCGTGCGCTACCTCGTCCGGATCGCCAAGCACGGCGAGGGCCTGGCCCGCCAGACCGGGCTGGTCGACCAGCGCGGGCGCCCGGTGCGCGGCCTGCCGCCGTCGGTGGTCTCCGGCAGCATCAACGACGCCGAGGCCGCCTGGCGGGGCGCCTTCCTCGCGCACGGCTCGCTCACCGAGCCCGGCCGCTCCTCCTCGCTCGAGGTGACGTGCCCCGGGCCGGAGGCGGCCATGGCCCTGGTCGGCGCGGCCCGCCGGCTGGGCATCGCCGCCAAGGCCCGAGAGGTCCGCGGCGCCGACCGGGTCGTCGTCCGCGACGGCGACGCGATCAGCGCGCTGCTCACCCGCATGGGCGCCCACGACGCGGTCCTGGCCTGGGAGGAGCGGCGGATGCGCCGCGAGGTCCGGGCCACCGCCAACCGGCTGGCCAACTTCGACGACGCCAACCTGCGCCGCTCGGCCCGCGCCGCGGTCGCGGCCAGCGCGCGCGTCGAGCGGGCGCTGGAGATCCTCGCGGACGACGCTCCCGAGCACCTGCTCGTCGCCGGCCGGCTGCGCCTGGAGCACGGCCAGGCGTCGCTGGAGGAGCTCGGCCAGCGCGCCGACCCGCCGATGACCAAGGACGCCGTCGCCGGCCGCATACGGCGTCTCCTGGCGATGGCCGACAAGCGGGCCAAGGACCTCGGCATCCCCGACACGGAGTCGGTGGTCACCGAGGACATGCTGGCCCAGTAGAAGGACCACCCTTCCCCCCACGCCTCGCACGCTCGGCGCGGGACCCTGAAGGGCGGCCGTTCCAGCACGTCACCTGGGGCGCCCTCCGCGCACGCGGGGGGCGCCCCGTCGTCGTCACCCCCGGGGGTGAGTGCCCGGCCGGGCCGCTGTACCCCGCGCCCGGTGCCGCCGATGGCGCGGGGAGAGGCGGCCGTCCGGGCCCGCCCCGGTGCGGAGCGGAGGCGGCATGACCGCGGGGAGCTGGGCCGTCGTCTTCGGCTGTGCCGCGCTGGTCGCCGTCGGCACCGCCGTCCTGGCGTGGCAGCGGCGGCGGCGGACCCCCGCGGCCACCGCGCTCGCGGTCACGATGGCCGGCGTCGCCACCTGGTCGGCCGCCGACGGGGTGGTCTACCTGGCCGGCAGCGAGCCGGTGCAGCGCGTCTACGTCCCGCTGCTCATGGCCGCCGTCGGGCTGGTGGTCGTGGGCACCTGGGTGCTGGCCCGCACCGTCGCCGACCCCTCGTGGCGGCTCTCGCCGCGCGCCGCGGCGCTGCTGGCGGTCGAGCCCGTCCTGCTGGTCCTGACCGGGGCGCTGCCGGCCACCCGCGACCTGGTGATGACCGACATGGTCACCGGCACCGCCGGTGCCGAGTCCCGGGTGACGTTCGGGCCGCTGTTCCTGGCCCACACCGCCTACTCCTACGCGCTGATCGGTGTGGCCTACGCCGTCCTCGCCCGCCGCTGGCTGCGCGTCGCCGGCGTCTTCCGCCGCCAGATCGGCATCCTGCTCGGCTCGGCGTGCCTGTCCACGGTCGGCAACGTGGTCGCCGTCGGCTCCCAGCTCGACGGGCACGGCACCGACGTCACCCCCCTGTTCTTCCTGCTCACCGGGCTGCTCGACTGCTGGGCCATCTTCCGCGGCGGCCTGCTGCGGCTGGTGCCGGTCGCCCGCGAGCAGGTCGTGGAGACCGTCCCCGACGCCGTGCTGGTCGTCGACCCCGACGGGGTCCTCATCGACTGCAACCCCGCCGCCACCCGGATGCTGCGGGAGCTGCGCCCCGAGCTCGACGGCGACCTGGTCGGCCGGCCCCTCCACGACGTCGCCGGCCCCCGCGCGGTCGGCGTGCTGCTCAGCACCGAGCGCCGCGACGGCCACCGCGTCGCCGAGGTCCGGCCCGGCGTGTGGCTCGACGTGCGCGACTCCGCCGTCGCCGACCCCCGCGGCCGCGCGCTGGGCCGCATCCTCGTCGTCCGCGACGTGAGCGAGCAGCAGCGGCGGCAGCTCGCCGTCGAACGGCTCAACCGGCAGCTGGCCGAGCAGGTCGAGGTCATCGAGCGGCTGCGCGCGGTCCTCGCCGAGGAGGCCGTCCGCGACCCGCTCACCGGCCTGCACAACCGCCGGCACCTCGACCGCGCCCTGGAGGCCGACCTGGCCCGCCGGCCGCGCACCGGGCAGCTGTCGCTGCTCGTCGTCGACGTCGACCACTTCAAGGCCGTCAACGACCGCTTCGGCCACGCCTCCGGCGACCGGGTGCTCCTCGGCGTCGCCGGGACGCTCGCCGCCGCCGTCCGCGAGGGCGACACCGCCGCGCGGCTGGGCGGCGAGGAGTTCGTCGTGGTCCTGCCCGGGGCCGGGCGGGAGCAGGCGGTGGCCCGCGCCGAGCAGGTCCGCCGCGAGGTCGCCGCCACCCGCCACCTGCTCGACGGCGAGGACGTCGGCGTCACCGTGAGCGTCGGCGTCGCCGTGTGCCCGGCCGACGGCACCTCGGCGGTCGCGCTGCTCGAGGCCGCCGACCGCGCCCTGTACACCGCCAAGGCGACCGGCCGCGACCGCGTGGTCGCCGCCGAGCCGGCCGCCGGCCCGGTGCTGCCCGTGCCGGCCCCGCCCGGTGACCTCCCGGAGCTCGTGGCCGGGGCCTGACCTCACCCGGACGGGCCCCGCCCCGGTGCCGATAGGGTCGTCGCCGATCGAGGCCGCGCGCCGTGCGGCCGACCGGGGCGACGGGCGTCGCCGGGGACACATGGAGGTCAGTCGTGACCGTACGCGTGGGCATCAACGGGTTCGGCCGGATCGGGCGCAACTTCTGGCGCGCCGCCGCGGCCAGCGGCAAGGACATCGAGATCGTGGCGGTCAACGACCTGACCAGCCCCGAGGTCCTGGCCCACCTGCTCAAGTACGACAGCATCCTGGGGGTGCTGGGCGAGGACGTCGCCGCCTCCGACGGCGGCATCGACATCGCCGGCAAGACCATGCAGGTCCTGTCCGAGCGCGACCCGGCCGCGCTGCCGTGGGGCGACCTCGGCGTCGACGTCGTCGTCGAGTCCACCGGCTTCTTCACCAAGGCCGACGACGCGCGCAAGCACGTGGACAAGGGCGGCGCGAAGAAGGTCGTCATCTCGGCGCCGGCCACCGGCGACGACCTGACCATCGTCATGGGCGTCAACCACGACAAGTACGACGGCACCCAGACGATCATCAGCAACGCGTCCTGCACCACGAACTGCCTGGCCCCGCTGGCCAAGGTGCTCAACGACGCCTTCGGCATCGAGCGCGGCCTGATGACGACGATCCACGCCTACACCGCCGACCAGAACCTGCAGGACGGCCCGCACAAGGACCTGCGCCGCGCCCGCGCCGCCGCGCTCAACATGGTCCCCACCTCGACCGGCGCCGCCAAGGCGATCGGCCTGGTGCTGCCGGAGCTGCAGGGCAAGCTCGACGGCTACGCCGTCCGCGTCCCGGTGCCCACCGGCTCGGCCACCGACCTCACCGTCCAGCTGACCCGCGAGGCCTCGGCCGACGACATCGACGCCGCCTACCGCGAGGCCGCCGAGTCCGGGCCGCTGGCCGGGATCCTCAAGTACACGTCGGCGCCGATCGTCTCCTCCGACATCGTCACCGACCCGGCCTCGTGCATCTACGACGCCAAGCTGACCAAGGTCTTCGGCCCGATGGCCAAGGTCCTCGGCTGGTACGACAACGAGTGGGGCTACTCCAACCGGCTGGTCGACTCCGTCGAGCTCGTCGGCAACTCGCTCTGATGCGGTCCCTCGACGACCTGCTCGCCGAGGGGGTGTCGGGCCGGCGCGTGCTGCTGCGCGCCGACCTGAACGTCCCCCTCGACAAGCAGACCCGGGCCATCACCGACGACGGCCGGATCCGGGCGAGCCTGCCGACGATCGCGGCGCTGCGCGACGCCGGCGCCCGCGTCGTCGTCGCGGCGCACCTGGGCCGGCCCAAGGGCGCGCCCGACCCGCAGTACTCGCTGGCCCCGGTCGCCGCGCGGCTCGGTGAGCTGCTCGGCGCCGAGGTCCCGCTGGCCGCCGACGTCGCCGGCGACGACGCGCGCGCCAGGGCCGACGCGCTCGGCGACGGCGACGTCCTGCTGCTGGAAAACGTCCGCTTCGAGGCCGCCGAGACCAGCAAGGACGACGCCGAGCGTGGCGGGCTGGCCGACCGGCTCGCCGCGCTGGCCGACGTCTACGTCGACGACGCGTTCGGCGCCGTGCACCGCAAGCACGCGTCGGTGTACGACGTCGCGCAGCGGCTGCCGCACGTGGCCGGCCGGCTGGTGGCCACCGAGCTCGACGTGCTGCAGCGGCTGACCACCGACCCCGACCGGCCCTACGTCGTGGTGCTCGGCGGCTCGAAGGTCAGCGACAAGCTCGCCGTCATCGAGGCGCTGCTGCCCAAGGTGGACCGGCTGCTCGTCGGCGGCGGGATGTGCTTCACCTTCCTCGCCGCGCAGGGCCACGGCGTCGGGAAGTCCCTGCTCGAGGCCGACCAGGTCGACACCTGCCGCCGGCTGCTGGCCGAGGCGGGGGAGCGGATCGTGCTGCCGCTCGACGTCGTCGTCGCGCCGGAGTTCAGCGCCGACGTGGACACCGCCGTCGTCGCGGCCGAGCAGATCCCGGACGGGCAGATGGGCCTCGACGTCGGCCCGCGCACCGTCGAGGCGTTCGGCCGCGAGCTGGCCGGCGCCCGCACGGTGTTCTGGAACGGCCCGATGGGCGTGTTCGAGCTGGCGCCCTTCCAGGCCGGCACCCGCGGCGTGGCCGAGGCGGTGGCCGCCGTCGACGGGCTGTCGGTGGTCGGCGGCGGCGACTCCGCGGCCGCGGTCCGCCAGCTCGGCCTCGACGAGGCCGCCTACGGGCACGTCAGCACCGGCGGCGGCGCGTCGCTGGAGTACCTCGAGGGCCGGGAGCTGCCGGGCCTCGCGGTGCTCGCGGACTGAGAGGGGCCGGGGATGGCACGCACGCAGCCGCGCGCCCCGCGCGAGGGCCGCCGCCCGCTGATCGCGGGCAACTGGAAGATGCACATGACGCACCTGGAGGCCATCGGCCTGGTGCAGAAGCTGGTCTTCAGCCTCGAGGAGCGCGAGCTCGACGACGCCGAGGTCGTCGTGCTCCCGCCGTTCACCGCGCTGCGCAGCGTGCAGACGCTGGTCACCGGCGACAAACTGCCGGTCGGCTACGGCGCGCAGGACCTGTCGGCGCACGACTCCGGCGCCTACACCGGCGAGGTCAGCGGCGCGATGCTCGCCGCGCTGGCCTGCGGCTTCGTGGTCGTCGGCCACTCCGAGCGGCGCGCGCTGCACGGCGAGGACGACGCCACGGTGGCCGCCAAGGTGCAGGCCGCGCTGCGGCACGGCCTCACGCCGATCCTGTGCGTGGGCGAGGGCCTCGACGTCCGCCGCGCCGGGCAGCACGTCCCGCACTGCACCGACCAGCTCGACGCCGCGCTCGAGGGGCTCTTCGCCGACCAGGTGCGCGCGGTCGTGCTGGCCTACGAGCCGGTGTGGGCGATCGGCACCGGCGAGGTGGCCACCCCCGAGGACGCCCAGGAGGTGTGCGGCGCACTCCGGTCCCGCCTCGACGGGCGTTTCGGCCCGGAGACGGCCGCGGCGGTCCGTATCCTCTACGGCGGGTCGGTGAAGGCCGCGAACACGGCCGGGATCCTGGCCGGGCCGGACGTCGACGGTGCACTGGTCGGGGGCGCGAGCCTGGACGCCGACGAGTTCGCGCAGATCTGTCGGATCGCCGCAGGCGGCAGCTAGCCCGCGGCCGCACGGGAGCGGGTGGGTGGACAGCACGCTGCAGGGACCCGCCCGCTCCCGGGGCCGCCGCCTGCCCGAGTGGCTGCGCGGCACGCCCGGGCGCGTCCTCGGGCTCGCCCTCGTCGTCCTGCTCGTCGTCGCGGTGGCCGTCAGCTGCAGCGGCGGCAGGGACGGCGACAGCGGCGTCCCGGTGCTCGGCGACGGGCCCGACGCCGGCGTCGACGGCGTCCGCGCGCCCTCGGACGCGACCGGCGGCACGCTGCGCGTGGTCACCAGCGAGGTCGACAGCCTCGACCCGCAGCGCTCCTACCAGCCCGGCGTGTGGAACCTCATGCGGCTCTACACCCGCACGCTGGTCACCTACGCCAGCGAGCCCGGCCGCACCGGCGAGCTGGTCCCCGACCTCGCCACCGACCTCGGCACCACCCCCGACGGCGGCCTGAGCTGGACGTTCACCCTCAAGCAGGGCACCCGGTTCGAGAACGGCCGGGCGATCACCTCCCGCGACGTCAAGTACGGCATCGAGCGGTCCTTCGCCTCCGACGTCGTCGTCGGCGGGCCCACCTACGTCGTGGACCTGCTCGACGACCCCGAGAACCCCTACGCCGGGCCGTACCAGGACGAGACCCCGGGCAAGCTGGGGCTGGCCGCGATCGAGACGCCCGACGACGCCACGATCACCTTCCGGCTGCGCTCGGCCCAGCCCGACTTCCCCTACGTGCTGGCGCTGCCCTCCAGCAGCCCGGTGCCGATCGAGAACGACACCGGCGCCGGCTACGGCAGCGACCCGGTCTCCTCCGGCCCCTACGCGGTCACCACCGTCGACGCCGCGACCGGCATCGTCCTCGACCGCAACCCGCAGTGGGACCCGGCCACCGACGAGGTCCGGACGGCGCTGCCCGACCGCGTCGTCGTCCGCACCGGGCTGTCCACCCTGGAGCGCGACCAGGAGCTGCTCGCGGGCTCGGCCGACGTCGACGTCTCCGGCGCCGGCCTGCACGCGGCCACCGCCGCCCGGCTGGCCGAGGGCGCCGGGGGCGAGGTGCTGCTGACCGACCGGGTCGACGACCTGACCACCGGCGCGGTGCGGCTGCTCGCGCTGCCCACCGACGTCGCGCCGATGAACGACCCGAACTGCCGGGCCGCGGTGGCCGCCGCGATCGACCGCGGCGCCGTCCAGGAGGTCGTCGGCGGCGCGGACAACGCCGTCCGCACCTCGCAGCTGTGGCCGCGGTCCCTGGGCGGCGGGCCGGAGGACCCCGACGCGGGCCCGGACCCCGACGCCGCCCGGGAGGCGCTGGCCGCCTGCGGGCAGCCCGACGGGTTCCGCACGGTGCTCGCCGTGCCCGACGCCCAGGCCAGCGTCGCGGTGGCCGAGCAGGTCGTCGCGCAGCTCGCCGAGGTCGGGATCGAGGCGGAGCTGCGCCCGCTGCCGGCGACCAGCTTCTACGCCACCGACGTGGGCAGCCCGGACAACGTGGCGCGCAACGGCTTCGGCATCGTCCTGGCCACCTGGACCGCCGACTTCCCGACGCCGGGCTCGTTCCTCGTGCCGCTGGTCGACGGCCGCGCGGTGAGCCTGGTCGGCAACACGAACTACGCCCGGCTCACCGACCCGGCGATCTCCGGGCTGGTCGACGCCGCCCGCGCCGCCGCCGACCCGGAGGCCGCGCGTGGCGCCTGGCGGGAGGTCGCGGCGGCGGCCGGCGGGACCGGCGCCTACGTGCCGCTGGTGGAGACGCGGGTGCAGCTCCTGGCCGGGCAGCGGCTGCGCAACGGGCTGGTCATGGAGCCCTACGCGGGGCACGACCTGGCCACCGCGGGCGTGCGCTGACCGGGGTGCCTGCGGGCACCGGTTACGCTGGGGCCATGGTCGAGCTCGTCCTCAACGTGCTGCTGGTCCTCACCAGCGTGCTGCTCGTGGTGCTGATCCTGCTGCACCGGGGCAAGGGCGGTGGCCTGTCCTCGATGTTCGGCGGCGCGGTCTCCTCCCAGCTGTCCGGCTCCTCGGTCGTCGAGAAGAACCTCAACCGGCTCACCGTGTTCACCGGCCTGATCTGGACGGTGTGCATCGTGGCGCTGGGCATCCTGCTCAAGGTCTGAGGACCCCCCTTCCCCCACGCCTCGCCCGCTCGGCGCGGGTCCCTGGAGGGTGGCCGTTCCAGCACGTCACCGTGCTGGGGGCGAAATCGTGACCGAGGAGACACCTCCAGGCCCTAGACTGCCCGCGCGGCGTGGTGACGCGCCGTGACGATCCAGCAGGCAGGTCGGAACGAGGGGGCGCTCGTGGCTGGTGGCAACGCGATCCGGGGGACCCGGGTCGGCGCGGGTCCGATGGGTGAGGCCGAGCGCGGAGAGGCGGCCCCGCGGCACCGCGTCGGCTACTGGTGCAGCTCGGGACACGAGACGCGGGTGGCCTTCGCCACCGACGCGGAGGTCCCCGAGACCTGGGACTGCCCGCGCTGCGGTCTCCCCGCCGGCCAGGACCCGCAGGCGCCCCCGCCGGCGCCGCGGACCGAGCCGTACAAGACGCACCTCGCCTACGTGCGCGAGCGGCGCAGCGACGCCGACGGCGACGCCCTCCTCGAGGAGGCCCTCGCCAAGCTCCGGGCCCGCCGCGGCGCCTAGAGCCCCCGTCTGATCGCCCCGGCGGCGGCCTCGTGGGCCTCCGCTGAGGCGTCCGGCGTGCCGGGCGCCAGCAGCCCGCGGCCGCCGACCAGCGGCCCGCCCTCGCGGTGCGGCGCCAGGTTGACGTGGAAGTGCGGGACGCGGTCGCCGAAGACGTAGGCGTACACCCGGTCCGCGCCCGTCGCGTCCCGCACCGCGCGCGTGCTGCGCGCCAGCACGGGACCGAACGTCGTCGCCTCGTCGCCGTCGAGGTCGGTCACCGACGGGACGTGCCGCCGGGTCTCCAGGTGGCAGAACCCCGGCAGCGCCCCGCGGAGCACGACCGACAGCCGCCACAGGTCGTCCTCCCACACCCGCGTGCGGGAGAAGAACGCGTCGGCCTCCTCGACGTCGCACAGCAGGCACGGTTCGGGGGTCACGGCCGCAGCATCGCGCCGCGGCCCCCGTCGCGCCAGGCGGTCACCGCCAGCCCGGGCAGGGCACCCACGCGGCGCTGCGGTGGTCCCACCAGCGGTCCCGCCGCACGGGCCGGTAGGCCACCCGGGCCAGGTGGTCCGCGCCGAGGAAGGCCCGCCGCAGGCCGGCGCTGAGCCCGTCGAACGGCGAGGCCTGCGAGCGGTGCTCGGCGATGGCCGCCTCCCGCCGGTCGAGCACGGCCGTGACGTCCAGGACGTCGGTGACCTCCGCGTCGGGCCGGCCGAGGACCGCCGGGTCGATCGCGTGGTAGGCGGTGTCCGGCCGCAGCGTGCGCATCTCCTCGAGCCAGCGCCGCATCAGCGCGTTGGGCAGGCAGTGCTCGACGAGCAGCGGACCCGGCGCGTCCCGCAGCGCCGCGGCCACCGCCGCGCGGACGTGCAGGTGGTCGCGGTGGCCGTCGCTCCCGTCGAGGACCAGCACCACGTGCGGCCGGACGTCGGCCACCAGCCGGCCGACGACGCCGGCCACGTCGGCGAGGGGCGCCGCGCACAGCGAGCCGCGCGGCGCCGGGCCGTCGAAGCCGGAGTCCCGCCAGCCGAGGAGCTCCACGCGGGCGACGCCGAGCTGCTCCGCGGCGCGGTACAGCTCCGCCTCGCGCACGGCGCCGAGGTCGGCCGCGTCGGGCAGCCCCGGCCCGGGCTCGCCGGCCTCGCCGCGGGTGGCGCAGGCGACGGTCACCCGGGCGCCGAGGGCGGCGGCGCGGGCCACGGTGGAGCCGCAGCCGAAGGACTCGTCGTCGGGGTGCGCGACGACGACCAGCCAGCGGTCGCCGGGACGCACGTCGACGACGGGGTCGCGGACGGGAGGGGCGGGGAGGACGGTCGCAGCGGTCATGGACCGGACACTGACGGCCGCGTCTGGACGGGCTCTTGCGGTCCTCTGGTGCCGGCGCCGTCCAGGGCGGCGGCCCGCAGCCGGGTGAGCTGGCGCACGCGGAACCGCTCGCCGCGCTCGGCGACGGCGAGGCCGGCGTCGCACATCGCGACCGCCGCGGCCGGCTCCCCGGCGGCCAGGGCGGTCTCGGCCAGCAGCCCGAGGAACACCGAGCGGCCGGCGGCCAGCCCCTGGTCGGCCAGCACGGCGTGCGCCGCGCGCATCTCCGCGAGGCCCGCCCGCGGGTCGTCGCGGGCGTGCAGCCAGCCCTCCGCGAAGCGGACCACCGCCGACGGGTAGCGGTAGCGCTCCCACGCCGGCTCGTGCAGGGGCAGCGCCACCAGCCGGCGCACCCGTGCGGCGTCGCCGTCCAGCAGCGCGAGGACCAGCGCCCAGCGGCGGGCGAACCCGGCCGCCCCGAGCCCGGCCCGCTCCGCGGCCGCGAGCGCGGCGTCGGAGGAGGCGAGGGACTCCTCCCGCCGGTCCAGCAGCCACTGGCACAGCGCGCGGACGACGGCGATGCGGGTGGGCGGGGAGAAGGCCAGCGACCGCCGCAGGTCCACCCCGCCGCCGGCCACCAGCGCCTCCGCGCGGCCGGCCGCGGCCAGCCCGTCCGCGGGGCGGTCCTGCATCCAGCGCACGACGGCGGTGATGTCCTCGGTCAGGTACGCGGCGGTCGGGTCGCCGAGCGCGGCGGCCAGCTCCGCCATGCGGGCCACGGTGGTGTCGGCGTCGTCGAGCCGGCCCACCTGGCACTGGAACAGCGTGGCCACCCACAGCAGCTCGACGTCGTCGGGGGAGGCCGGGTCGGGCACCTCCCAGGCGGCCACCAGCCGCCCGTACTCGCGGATGCTCGGGCTGTCGTACCCGGCCGACCAGGCGTCGGCGTAGGCGGTGCGGCTGAGCGCGCGCAGCTCGCGCCGGCGCCGGTCGGGGCCGGCGGGGAGGGCGGCCGCGGCGCCCAGCAGGTGACCGCCGAGCTCGCGCAGCTGGTCGAGGGCCGACACCCGCACCGCGTGGTCGGTGGCCCGCTCCAGCCAGGGGACCGCCGCGGCCCCGCCGTCCAGGGCCCGGGCGGCGAGCAGGTGCGCGGCGATCCGCGACGCCTGCTCCGGGTCGTCGCCGGCGCGGGCGGCCAGCCGCTCGCCGAGCGCGCGGTGCAGCCGCGCGGTGCGGGCGCTGGACAGCCCGCCGCGCAGCACCTCGCCGAGCAGCGCGTGCGCCACGGCGAAGGTGCCCCCGCCGGCGTCGACGGCGAGCCGGGCGTCGACGGCGGTCTCGAGCGCCTCCAGCGCGTCGTCGACGGGGACGCCGGTGACCGCGGCGAGGTCCTCGGCCGACGCCGGGCCGCCCGCGACCGCCGCCGCTGCCAGCAGCTCCGGCACCGGCGCCGGCCGGCGCAGCACCCGCTGGCGGAGGACGTCGTGCACCGCCGCGGGCACCCCGCCGACGGGCCGGCCGCGCCCGGACGGGACGGCGGCGTCCGCGGCCGCCGACGCCCGGGCCAGCTCGAGGGCGAAGAACGGGTTGCCGTCGGCGCGGGTGACGACGTCCCGCACCTCCGCGTCGCCGAGCGCGGACCCGGCGACGTCGCGGACGAGGTCGGTGACCGCGCCGTCGGCCAGCGGCTCGAGGTCCAGCCGCGTCAGGCGCGGGGACCGGCCGAGGGCAGCCAGGGTGTCGAGCAGGGCCCGCGGGCCGGCCTCGCCGCTGCGCAGGGCCAGCGCGAGCACGACCGGCGTGCCCGGCACCTCCTCGGCCAGGCCGGCGACCAGCCGCAGCGTGGCCGGGTCGGCGGCGTGCAGGTCGTCGAGGGCGAGGACGGCCGGACGGTCCCCGGCGGTCAGCAGGGCGCGGAGGGCGTCGGTGAGGTGGACGAGCACCATGGCCGGGTCGACGCCGCCGTCGGCGGAGGCGGTGCCGCCCAGGCCCGGGAGCACGTCCCGCAGCGGGCCGAGCACCCGCGCGAGCTCCGCCTGCGCGGCGGGCCCGAGGCCGGGCAGGGCCGAGCGCAGGACGGCGAGCACGGGCCAGTACGGGGGCGCGGCGAGCCCGTCGCGGCAGGTGCCGGTGTGGCCGGCGCCCCCGGCCGAGGACGCGGCGCCGACGAGCCACCGCAGCAGCGCGGTCTTGCCCATCCCGGCGTCGCCGGTGAGCAGGACCACCGACCCCGCGCCGGCCGCGGCGTCGGCGAGCACCCGGGTGAGCAGCGCGCACTCGCCCTCCCGGCCGCGCAGCGGCGCCGCCGCTGCCCCGGGTGCCGGTGCCGGTGCGGGCGGGGGAGCGGGCTGCAGCCCCGGGTCGTGGTCGAGGATCTGCGCCTCCAGCCGGCGCAGCCCGGGCCCGGGGTCGAGGCCGAGCTCGTCGCGCAGCAGCCGCCGGCCCTCGGCGAGCACGGCCAGCGCCTCGGCGGACCGGCCCGAGCGGTACAGCGCCCGCGCGAGGGACTCGCGCGCCTGCTCGCGCAGCGGGTGGGCGGCGACGTGGGCCTGCAGCTCGGCGACGGCGCGGCCGGGGTCGCCGAGCGCGAGCAGGGCGCCGGCCCGCAGCTCGACCGCCTCCTGCCGGAGCGTCTCCCAGCGGTCGGCCGCGGCGCGGGCGAAGGGCTCGTCGGCGAACTCCGCCAGCGCCGGTCCGCGCCAGAGCGCCAGCGCCTCGTCGAGCAGCGCGACCGCCCGCCCGGCGCCGGACGGCGGCAGCCCGCGCGCCTCGGCGAGGAGGCGCTCGAAGCGGGCGGCGTCGACCTCGACCGCCTCCTGCGCCAGCCGGTAGCCCGGCGGGGCGGTGAGGAGCACCGAGCCGCTGGACCGCGGCGCCCGGCCGGGCTCGAGCGCGCGGCGCAGGTGCGCGATGGAGCTGTGCAGGGACGCGATGGCCCGCGGCGGCGGGTCGCCGCTCCACACCAGGTCCACGAGCCGGTCGGCGGGGACCAGCCGGCCGGCCTCCAGGACGAGCACCGAGAGCACGGCGCGCTGCAGGCGGGCGCCGATCGGGACGGGGACGTCGTCCCGGCGGACCTCCAGCGGGCCCAGGACCCCGATCCGCAGCACGCCGGCCCCTCAGCCGGCGGCGCCCGCGCGCCCCGCCTCCGGGCCCGCCGTCCCCTCGTCCTCGGCGCCCGTGTCGGCAGAGCCCGCGTCGGCAGAGCCCGCGTCGTCGGCGCCCGGCAGGCGGCTCGCGGCGGCCGCGTCGAGCAGCCAGCGGGTCGCGCGGCGGCCGCGGGCCCCGGCGGCCGGAACCTCGGTGCGGTCGGCGCCGCCCAGCGCGCGCGCCACGGCCCCGGCCTTGCCCTCCCCGGACACCAGCAGCCAGACCTCCTCGGCCGCGGTGATCGCGGCGAAGCCGAGGCTGACCCGCGTCGGCGGCGGCTTCGGGCAGTCCCGCACCGGCACCACGGTCCGCTCGTCGGAGACCGCCGGGGAGTCCGGGAAGATCGACGCCACGTGGCCCTCGGCGCCCATCCCGAGCAGCAGGACGTCGAGCCGGGGGAGCGGGCCCCCGGTCCCGGCGTCGCGGGCGGCGTCGGCCAGCGTCCCGGCGTACCAGTCCGCGGCCTCCTCCGGGGTGTCGAAGCCGGCGTCGGACGCCGGGATCGCGTGCACCCGCTCCGGCGGCGCCCCGACCCGGTCCAGCAGCGCCGCGCGGGCGCCCTTCTCGTTGCGCTCGTCGTCGTCGGCGGGGACGAACCGCTCGTCGCCCCACCAGACGTCGACCGCGGTCCAGTCGACCGCCTGACCGGGCGCCGGCTCCTCGGCCAGCTCCGCGGCGTGCCGCAGCACCGCCGTCCCGATCCCGCCGCCGGTGAGCACCACCGACGCCGTCCCGTGCACCGCCTGGGCGGCGGCCAGCCGCGCGACCAGCGCGGACGCCACCGCCCGCGCCAGCAGCTCCGCGTCGGGCTCGACGACGATCGCGGGGGTGGGGCCCTCGATCCGCTCCGCGAGCGCCTGCGCGATCCGGTCCCCGGGGGGCAGCGTCACCGGACGGCCTCGGGCGCCGTCGGGTCCGGGGTGTCGTGCTCGCCGTGCTCGGCCACCTCGTCGGCGCCCTCGGAGTCCGGCGGCACCGTCGGCGCCTCGCCGTGCGGGCTGTCCACGCCGACGTCGTCCTTCGCGAACGGCGCGCCGGCCTGCTCGGCCGGGTCCACCCACACGTGCGCGCGCACCGGTGCCCGGCCGGCCAGGCCGGTCACCCCGGTGGTGGCCTCCAGCGCCTCGGCGTAGGGCTCGTCGGGGTCCAGCCGGCGCAGCTCCTCGCCGAGCAGGTCGCCGAGCGTGCGGTCGGGCAACGCCATCGTGGCGTCGGGCCGGTACGGCTGGCTGATCACCGCGCCGCCGCGGCGGTCGGCGTGCACCCGCACCTCCTCGTCCTGGTCCAGGGACAGCAGCACCGAGTCGATGCCGCTGGGCCCGGGGTGCCGGGTGGCCTGCACGACCTCGACCGCGCTGCCGGTGCGGGACGCGAGCCAGCCGCGCAGCAGCTGTGCGGTGGCCGCCCCGGGGTCGCCCTCGACGCGGGCGCCGAGCACCTTGACCGCGTCACCGCGGCGGCCGGACACCGAGTCCAGCGCGGAGGTGAGCGTCGCCCGCCAGCCGGTGGCGCGGGTCCAGGCCAGGTCGGTGTCGCCGGGGGAGTAGTCGTGCGCCCGGGTGCGCAGCGAGGCCAGCTGGTCCGACGCCGACGCGCTGTCGGTGATCCGCCGGTCGGCGATGACCGCCAGCGCGTCGGTGCTCAGCTGCCGCGGCGGCTCGGTGTGCCACCAGGTGACCACCGGCGCGTCGGCGGCCAGCAGCGGCAGCACGACCGACTCGGCGTGCAGCGCCAGGCGCCCGTACATGCGCATGACGACCGCCTCGCCGGGGCCCAGCCGCCCGCCGATGGACACCTCGGCGTCCAGCCGCGGCACCGGGGCCTCGATCTGCCGGCGGACGACGAGGAGGATGCGGCAGGGGTGCTGCTCGGCGGCCGTCGTCGCGGCCTCCTCGGCCTCGGCCACCCGGCCCTCGTCGGCGACGACCACCAGGGTCAGCGCCACCCCCGACAGCACCGCGCCGCCGGTCCGCCGCTGGGCGGCGAGCTCCTTGACCACGGCCGAGCCGGTGGTGTCCCAGAGCGTCGTCATCGCGTCTCCTCTCCGCGGGGGCGCCTCACGGACGCCGCCACCGGCGGCCCTCGGCGGCCAGCATCTCGTCGGCGGCGCGCGGCCCCCACTCGCCGGCCCGGTAGGCGTGCGGCGTGCTGCCGGCCCAGAACTCCTCGAGCGGGTCGATGACCGCCCAGGAGGCCTCGACCTCCGCGTTGCGCGGGAACAGCGTGGCGTCGCCGAGCAGCACGTCGAGCAGCAGCCGCTCGTAGGCCTCGGGGCTGGCCTCGGTGAACTGCTCGCCGTAGAGGAAGTCCATGGACACGTCCCGGACCTCCATGACGCTGCCGGGCACCTTCGACCCGAACTTGAGGGTGACCCCCTCGTCGGGCTGCACGCGCACCACCAGCTGGTTGTTGCCCAGCTCCTCGGTGTCGGTGTCGGCGAAGGGCAGGTGCGGCGCCCGGTTGAACACCAGCGCGATCTCGGTGACCCGCCGCGGCAGCCGCTTGCCGGTGCGCAGGTAGAACGGCACGCCGGCCCAGCGGCGGGTCTCCACCCCGAGCCGGACCGCGGCGTAGGTCTCGGTCGTCGAGTGCGCGTCGACGCCGTCCTCCTGCCGGTAGCCCTTGGCCCGCTGGCCGGCCAGCCAGCCCTGCTCGTACTGGCCGCGGACGGCGAAGGTGTGCAGGTCCTCGGGCAGCGAGATGGCGCGCAGCACCTTGAGCTTCTCGGTGCGGATCTCGTCGGCCGAGAACTCGACCGGCTCCTCCATCGCGGTGAGCGCGAGCAGCTGCAGCAGGTGGTTCTGCAGCACGTCGCGGGCCGCGCCGGTCTTCTCGTAGAACCCCGCCCGGCCGCCGATGCCGACGTCCTCGGCCATGGTGATCTGCACCGAGTCCACGTGGTGGCCGTTCCAGACCGGCTCGAACAGCTCGTTGGCGAACCGCAGTGCCATGAGGTTCTGGACGGTCTCCTTGCCCAGGTAGTGGTCGATGCGGAAGACGTCCTCGGCGCTGAACACCGAGTCGACCAGCTCGTTGAGCTCCCGGCTGGAGGCCAGGTCGGTGCCGAAGGGCTTCTCGACGACGACCCGCCGCCACCGGTCCGGCGTGCTCTCGGCCATGCCGGTGCGCTGCATCTGCTTGAGCACGACCGGGAACATCGCCGGCGGGATCGACAGGTAGAACGCGGCGTTGCCGCCGATGCCGTGGCTGCTCTCCAGGTCGGCGAGGGCGTGGGCGAGCTCGTCGAAGGCGTTGTCGTCGTCGAAGGAGCCCTGGACGAACCGGACGCTGTTGGCCAGCCGCTCCCACACCTCCTCCCGCCACGGCGTGCGGGCCGCGTTGCGGGCCGCGTCCCGGGCCAGCTCGGCGAAGTCCTGGTCACCCCAGTCCCGCCGGGCGAAGCCCAGCAGCGCGAAGTTGGTCGGCAGCAGCCCGCGGTTGGCCAGGTCGTACACGGCCGGCAGCAGCTTCTTGCGGGCCAGGTCGCCGGTGATGCCGAAGACGACCAGGGCGCAGGGCTCGGGGACCCGCGGCAGCCGCCGGTCCCGCGGGTCGCGCAGCGGGTTGGGGATCACGTGCCCTCCTCGAGGGTGCGGGGTCAGTCGAGGGCAGCGAGGACCTGGCCGATGCCGGCGGCCCGGTCGGTCAGGTGCAGGTGCAGCAGCGGCCGCTGCCGGTCGGCCAGCGCCTGCCGGTCGCCGGCGGCCTGGGCGGCCTGCAGCGTGCCGAAGGAGTACGGCCGGTCGGGCACCGGGAGGTCCTGCGTCACCGCGCCGGTGAGCTGCAGGAACGCGCCGACCTGCGGACCGCCCTTGTGGTACTGGCCGGTCGAGTGCAGGAAGCGCGGACCCCACCCGAAGGTCACCGCGTGCTCCGTGCGGCGGGCCAGCGCGGCGCGCAGCTCCCCGGCCCGGGCGTCGGCCTCGCGGTCGAGGTAGGCCATGACGGCGAGGTAGCCGCGCGGCGGGACGGCACCCAGCAGCGCGTCCAGCGCCAGCCGCAGCCCGTCGGACTGCGCGAGGTCGACGCCGTCGAGCACGCCGCCGGAGGCGTACACCTCCACCGCGCCGATCGTGGCGACCGGCCGCTCCTCGGGCAGGCCGGACTCGAGGATCCGCGAGGTGTTCTGCTTGGACTCGGTGACGTTGGGCTGGTCGAAGGGGTTGATCCCCAGCACCCGCCCGGCCACCGCGGTCGCGTACTCCCAGCCGAGGAACTGCGCGCCCAGCGGGCCGGTGACGCCGACCGAGGGCCGGCCGTCGACCGGGTCGCCGTCGACGACGGCGAGCAGCGCGTCCGGCGCCTGGGCGCCCGGCGCGTCCGCCGACTCCAGGACGACGGGCAGCAGCCCGCGGCCCTCCTTGCCGGTGGACTCGGCGATGAGCTGCTCGGCCCAGTCGCCGAAGCCCTCGATGCGCGGGCCGCTGCCGCCGGTGCCCTCGGCGAGGGCGATCTTGTCCCGGCCGGTGCGGAAGCCCGCGCCCATGGCGACGCCGAGCTCCAGCGCCGGGTTGCCCGGCTCGGCCAGGTGCTCGGCGAGGTCGGTGGCCTCGTCCAGGAGCGCGCCGACGTCGACCCCGGCCAGCGCCGCGGGCACCAGCCCGAACGCCGACAGGGCGCTGTAGCGGCCGCCGACGTTCGGGTCGGCGAGGAACACCGCGCGGGCGCCCATGGCGGCGGCGGTGTCGGCCAGCGGCGAGCCGGGGTCGGTGACGACGACGAACCGCCGGCCGACCTCCTTCTCGTCCAGCCCGGCCTCGGCGAACGCGGCGACGAAGGCCCGCCGGTGGCTGTCGGTCTCGATCGTGCCGCCGGACTTGGAGCTGACCACGACCACGGTGCGGTCGAGGTCGGTCATCGCCGCGAGGACCTGGCCGGGGTCGGTGGTGTCGAGGACCACCAGCGGCGCGCCCGCGGTGCGGCAGATGACCTCCGGCGCCAGCGAGGAGCCGCCCATGCCGCACAGGACGACGCGGTCGATCCCCTCGCCGGCGAGCTCGGCCCGCAGCTCGGCCAGCCGGGACACCAGCTCGCGCGAGGACGCGGGCAGGTCCAGCCAGCCGAGCCGGATCGAGGCCTCGCTCTCGGCCTCGGGGCCCCAGAGGGTGGCGTCCTTGGCCACCAGCCGCGCGGCGACGTCGTCGTCGGCGAGCTGGGTGCGGACGACCTCCGGGACGTCGAGGCCGGAGCAGCGGAACTCCAGGGTCATGCCTTGTCCTCGAGCTGGCCGCGCACGGACTCGGTGAGCTCGTCCCAGGAGTCGATGAACTTCTGCACGCCCTCCTCCTCGAGGACGCGGAACACGTCGTCGAGGTCCACGCCGGCGTCGGCGATGGCCTGCATCGTCGCCGCGGCGTCGTCGTAGGTCTTCTGCACCGGGGTGCCCGGCTCGCCGTGGTCGGCGTAGGCCCGCAGCGTCTTCTCCGGCATCGTGTTCACGGTGCCGGGGGCGATGAGCTCGCTGACGTAGAGGGTGTCGGGGTACTCCGGGTTCTTCACCCCGGTCGAGGCCCACAGCGGCCGCTGCGGCTTCGCGCCCTTGGCCTCCAGGGCCTTCCAGCGGTCGGAGGAGAACACCTCCTCGTAGGCCTGGTAGGCCAGCTGCGCGTTGGCCAGGGCGGCCTTGCCCTTCAGCTGGTCGGCGCCGGCCTTCTCCAGCCGCTTGTCGATCTCGCTGTCCACGCGGGACACGAAGAACGAGGCGACGGAGGCGATGCCCTCCAGCGACCCCCCGGCCTCGGCTCGCTGCTCCAGCCCGGACAGGTAGGCGTCCATGACGGCGCGGTACCGCTCGAGGCTGAAGATCAGGGTGACGTTGACGCTGATGCCGCGGGCGATCGAGGTCGTGATCGCCGGCAGGCCCTCCACGGTGGCCGGGATCTTGATGTAGAGGTTCGGCCGGTCCACCAGCCACCACAGGTGCGCGGCCTCGGCGGCCGTGGCGTCGGTGTCGTGCGCCAGGCCCGGCGCGACCTCCAGCGACACCCGGCCGTCGCCGGGCTGCCGCTCGGCCACGGGGGCCAGCAGGTCGCAGGCGTCGCGCACGTCGGAGGCGGTGATGGTGCGCAGCGCCTCCTCGACGCTCACCTCCCGCACCGCGAGGGCGTGCAGCTGGTCGTCGTAGGAGTCCGACCCGCTGATCGCCGCGGCGAAGATCGTCGGGTTGGTGGTGACGCCGACGACGGAGTACTCGTCGACCAGCGACTGCAGGTTGCCGCTGCGGATGCGGTCCCGCGACAGGTCGTCGAGCCAGACGGCGACGCCCGCCTGCGACAGCTCCGCGAGCTTCTCGTTCTGTGCCATGGTCAGGTCCCTTCCGGTGGGTCCGACGGCTCAGCGGTCGCCGGTGGGGTGGGGGAGGCCCCCGGTGGCTGCAACCGGGCCGGCCGGGACGGCGTTCCCCGCGGCGGCCGCCTCGATCGACTCGCGGGCGGCGACGACGACGGCCTCGTCGGTCAGCCCGAACTCCTCGTAGAGCACCGAGTAGGCGGCGCTCGCGCCGTAGTGGGTGAGCCCCACGATCCGGCCCGCGTCGCCGACGAACTCGCGCCAGCCCATGGGCACGCCGGCCTCGACGCTGACCCGCGCGCGGACCGAGGGCGGCAGCACCTCGTCCTTGTAGGCCTGGTCCTGGTCGGCGAACCACTCGACGCAGGGCACCGACACCACGCGGGTCGGGACGCCGTCGGCCTCCAGCCGCTCGCGGGCGGCGACGGCGATCTGCACCTCCGAGCCGGTGCCCAGCAGGATCACCTCGGGCTGCCCGTCGGAGGCGTCGGCCAGCACGTAGGCGCCGCGCGCGACGCCCTCCGCGGAGCCGAACTCCGACCGGTCGAACACCGGCAGGTTCTGCCGGGACAGCAGCAGGCCGGCCGGGCGGTCGTTGTGCTCGAGGATCGTGCGCCAGGCGACGGTGACCTCGTTGGCGTCGGCCGGGCGGACGACGTCGAGGCCGGGGATGGCCCGCAGCGCGGCGAAGTGCTCGATCGGCTGGTGGGTGGGGCCGTCCTCGCCCAGGCCGATCGAGTCGTGCGTCCACACGTAGGTCACCGGCAGCTGCATCAGCGCGGCCAGCCGGACCGCCCCGCGCATGTAGTCGGAGAACGTGAGGAACGTGCCGCCGTAGACGCGGGTGCCGCCGTGCAGCGCGATGCCGTTCATGACCGCGCCCATGCCGTGCTCGCGGACGCCGAAGTGCAGCGTGCGGCCGTAGGGGCCACCGCTCCACATCTTCGTCTGGCGGTCGGCCGGCAGGAAGGACGGTTCGCCCTCGACGGCGGTGTTGTTGCTCTCCGCGAGGTCGGCCGACCCGCCCCACAGCTCGGGCAGCGCCGGGTAGAGGGCGGCGAGGACCTTGCCCGACGCCTTGCGGGTGGCCACGCCCTTGGGGTCGGCGTCGAAGGTCGGCAGGCCGTCGGCGAAGCCCTCGGGCAGCCGGCGCTCGCGCATCCGCTCCAGCAGGGCGGCGCGCTCGGGGTTCTCCCGCGCCCAGGCGTCGAACCGCTCCTGCCACTGGGCGTGGGCCTTCTCGCCGGCGTCGACCACCGAGCGGGCGTGCGCGAGCACCTCGTCGTCGACCTCGAAGGTCTTCCCCGGGTCGAAGCCCAGGAGCTCCTTGGTGGCGCGGACCTCGTCGTCGCCCAGCGCCGAGCCGTGCGCGGCGCCGGTGTTCTGCTTGTTCGGCGCGGGCCAGGCGATGATCGTCCGCAGCACGACGATCGACGGGCGGCGCGTCTCGGCCTTGGCGGCGGCGAAGGCGGCGTCCACGGCGGCCAGGTCCTCGCCGTCGTCGACGTGCTGCACGTGCCAGCCGTAGGCCTCGTAGCGCTTGCCGACGTCCTCGGTGAAGGCGACGTTCGTGTCGTCCTCGATGGAGATCCGGTTGTCGTCGTAGACGAGGACCAGGTTGCCCAGCTGCTGGGTGCCGGCCAGTGACGACGCCTCGCCGCTGACGCCCTCCTCCAGATCGCCGTCGGAGGCGAAGCACCAGACGGTGTGGTCGAACAGGCTCTCGCCCTCGGGGGCGTCGGGGTCGAGCAGGCCGCGCTCGCGGCGGGCGGCCATCGCCATGCCGACGGCGTTGCCGACGCCCTGCCCGAGCGGGCCGGTCGTCGTCTCCACGCCGGGGGTGTGGTTGACCTCGGGGTGGCCCGGGGTCTTCGAGCCCCAGGTGCGCAGCGCCTGCAGGTCCTCGAGCTCCAGCCCGTAGCCGGACAGGTAGAGCTGGACGTACAGCGTCAGGCTCGAGTGGCCCATCGACAGGACGAAGCGGTCACGGGCCACCCAGTTCGGGTCCGTGGGGTCGTGCCGCAGCCACTTGTGGAACAGCAGGTAGGCCGTGGGCGCCATGCTCATCGCGGTGCCGGGGTGGCCGTTGCCGACCTTCTGGACGGCGTCCATCGCCAGCACGCGGGCGGTGTCGATGGCGCGGCGGTCGAGGTCGCCGAAGTCCTCGGGCAGCGTGGGGTGCGGCTGCCGCGGCGATCCGGTGGGGGAGTCGGTCGCGGCCTCGGCGGGGGCCTCGGACTCCGTGCTCTTCGTGTCGTCAGCCTGGGTCATGTCGGGCGGAACTCCTCGAGGTCGGCCGTGCGTGGGGCCGTCCGGGGAGCGGTGGTCCGGTGCTCCCGGGCGGACGACGTCGGGTGCGGGGCAGCGGATCGGCCGTGTCCCTGGTCTCCCTCGACCCGTGACCCACCGTCGTCGGCGACGGCCCTACCCGCAGTTCCCGCGGCGTCAACGTGATCAACCCTAGTCATCCGCACCGGTGGGCGGGGTGGCCGAGGGCTACAGTGGGCCCGTTCCATCCCCGGTTCGAAGGGACCATCGTGCTGTCTTCGTGCCCGGTGGCTCCCTGCCGTCCGTGCGTGCGCGCGGCAGAGGTCGCCCGGTGACGGCGCTCACCCAGCGGCCCGCCGTCCCGGCCCGCCGGCTGTCGGGCGTGGTCGGGGCCTACGTCGCGCTGACCAAGCCGAAGCTCGTCGAGCTGCTGCTCGTGACGACGCTGCCGGCCATGATGATGGCGGCCGACGGGTGGCCGTCCTGGCGGCTGGTGGCCGCCACGATGGTCGGCGGGATGTTCGCCGCCGGCGCGGCCAACGTGGTCAACTGCTGGTACGACCGCGACATCGACCGGCTGATGTCCCGCACGCGCAACCGGCCGATCCCCTCCGGGGTGGTGTCCCCGCGGGCGGCCCTGGTCTTCGGTGGGGCCCTCGCCGCGGCGTCGCTGGCGATCCTGTGGTTCGAGACCACGCCGCTGGCCACCGCGCTGGCCGCGGTCGCGATCCTGGCCTACTCCGTCGTCTACACGATGGTGCTCAAGCGCCGGACCCGGCACAACACGGTCTTCGGGGCGTTCCCGGGGGCGGCGCCGGTGCTCATCGGGTGGGCGGCGGTGACCGGCTCGCTCGACTGGCCGGCGCTCGCCTTCTTCGCCGTCGTCTTCTGCTGGCAGATGCCCCACTTCTGGGCGCTGGCCAGCCGCTACCGCGACGACTACGCCCGCGCGAACGTCCCCATGCTCACCGTCGTCGCGGGCCCGGAGAGCGTCGGCCGGCAGTCGGCCGCGTGGGCGTGGGCGACGCTGGGCGCCACCCTGCTCATGGGGTCGATCACCCCGGTGCTGAACTGGGCCTTCGCCATCGGCGGGGGGCTGCTCGGCGCCTGGTACGTCGCCGAGACCCACCAGTGGCTGGACCGCATCCGCACCGGCGTGCCCGACCGGCCGATGAAGCTGTTCTCGGTGTCGATCACGCACATGACGCTGCTGTCGATCGCCATCGCCGTCGACGTCCTCGTCTGACCCGCCCCGCTCCGCCGCGAGCCCGGACCCGCCTGGGGTCCGGGCTCGCGGCGTTGGGGGCGCGCCCCGCGCGCCGGGTGTCGACCTGCTGCTGTCTCAGCGCGGCCGAGGCAGCCGCAGGTCGACGACGGGCGCAGCCGGAGGGCGGTGGGCCGGCGAGGTCCCGCGCCGCGCAGGCGGACGGTGTCACGACGGGGCGGCTCACCGCGTGCCGGTGTTGCTCGCCGGTGGCCCCGTCCTCACCCAGATCCTGGGTGACGGACGACGTCACCGACCGTGTCCACCCGGCTGTCCCCAGCACTTGCCACACACAGTCCGCACGGATCCGTTCCGGAACCCTTGCCCGTCCCGGGTGGCGCGAGTAGACCGGCCGGGCACGTCCGCACGGGTCGAGGCCCGCGCAGCGAGGAGCGCACCACGCGGTCCCGCGTCCCCGGCCCGATGGGGGAGGAGGCTCCTGATGAGCACACGGCGATGGGCGACGCTCTTGTTCTCCGCCGCGCTGGTCCTCGCGGCACCCACGGCCGCGACGGCCGTACCTCCCGCGGGCCATCCGGGAGAGGCGGAGGTGCTGGTGTCCGGCCTCGAAGGTGCCACCGGCAGCACGGTCGGCCCGGACGGGGCGCTGTACGTGACGGAAGGCGCGGCCGGACGGATCACCCGCATCGACCTGCGCTCAGGCGCGACCACGACGTTCGCTGACTGCCTGCCGCGGCGGATCCTGCCCAACGGCGGGGCGATGGACGTCGCGTTCATCGGCAGGACGGCGTACGCCCTGGTGACCCTGGTCGACCAGGCCGTCCGCGGGACGGCCGTCAGCGGGGTCTACCGGATCGACGGTCCGCGCACCTGCACCGTGGTCGCCGACGTCGGCGCCTGGTCCACCGCCCACCCGCCGGACACCACTTTCACGGTGGCGTCAGGGCTGCAGTACGCCTTCGAACCCCTCGGCGACGGGTTCGTCGTCACCGACGGACACCACGACCGGGTGCTGTACGTGACTGTCGGTGGGGCCATCGGCCAGCTCGTCCAGCTGCCCAACGACGTCCCGACGGGCCTGGCGATCGTGGGGCACACGCTCTACCTCGCCGAGGCCGGACCCGTGCCGCACCTGCCCGAGACCGGCCGGATCGTCGCGTTCGCGTTGCCGTCGCCCACCCCGCCCGGTGACGTGGTCGCCAGCGGTGGCCCGCTCCTCGTCGACGTGGAGCCGGGGCACGGGCACAGGTTGTTCGCCCTCGCCCAAGGCCACTTCACGCCAGGACAGCCGGCCGGTGCCCCGGCGGATCCGGGCACCGGCCTCCTGCTCCGCGTGGACCGCGACGGTGGCTTCGACGTCGTCGTGGACCACCTCGACCGGCCGACGTCGCTGGAGGTCGTCCGGAACACCGCCTACGTGGTCGTGGCCGGTGGCGTCGTGCGCGTCCATGGCCTCTCGGCAGGCGGAAGCCGTCACTGAGACGTACGCGCAGCCGGTGACCCCGGGGTCGCCGGCCCGCGGCGGCCGTCAGCGGGCGGCGGTGGCGGGGACGGCGGGCGCGTCGAGGGGCTGCCCGGTCGCCGGGCCGCGGACCGACCACACCAGCCGCGCGGTGTAGGCGGTCACCAGCACCGCGCCGAGCATGTGCAGCAGCACCAGCACCACCGGCAGGTGCGTGAAGTACTGGACGAACCCGACGACGCCCTGCAGCAGCTGGACGACGAGCACGTCGCGCGCGGCCCGGCGGACGCGGCCGGGGGCGTCGGTGGCGTACAGCGCCACGAGCAGCGCGATCGTCAGGCCCACGAGGAGGAACACCGCGTCGGCGTGCAGCTGGCTCACCGTCTCGGGGTCGAAGCCCATGCGGTCGCCGGTGGGGACGCCGGCGTCGTCGAGGTCGCCGCTGTGCGGGCCGCTGCCGGTGACGACCGTGCCCAGCGCGAGCACCACCGCGGTGACCGCGGCGATCCCGCCGGCCAGCAGCGCGAGCGGACGGCGGACCACCGGCCGGCCGACCCCCGGCTCGCGGGACCGCAGCCACAGCACGGTCGACACGGCGACCAGCAGCGTGGAGACCAGGAAGTGGACGGCGACGGTCCACGGGTTGAGGCCGGTGAGCACGGTGACGCCGCCGATCGCCGCCTGCACCGGGATGCCGAGGAACGTCAGCACCGCCAGCGGCCGCAGGTCCCGGCGCGGGGAGCGCCACACCGCCACCAGCACCGCGATGGCCACCGCGGTGAGCACGAAGGTCAGCAGCCGGTTGCCGAACTCGATGAGGCCGTGCCCGGCCATCTCCGGCGTCGTCACGAAGCTGTCGGCGGTGCACCGCGGCCAGGTGGGGCAGCCCAGGCCCGAGCCGGTCAGCCGGACCACGCCGCCGGTGACCACGATGGCGCCGTTGGCGACCACGTTGGCCAGCGCCAGGCGCGTGATGACGGCGGGGGAGAAGGCGGTGGGCAGGACCGGCACGGCCCGATGCTAGTCGCGCCGGCCACCACCCCCGGTTCGCCCAGGGCGATCACGGACGGGGAAGGACGGGGCACCTCGCCGCGCTGTAGGAGGCGCAGGCGGCCGACGCGCCGACCTGGTGTCGGTGCGCCCTCCCGGGTACGGGAGCCCCACCCGGGAGCCCTCCGAGCGAGCCGCGCCGACGCCCCGACTTCCCCTTGGACGTGAGGTATGACCAGCCCCTTCTTCCCGGGCCCCTACGGGAGCCCGTTCGACGACTTCTTCGCCCGCTACCTGGGCGGCGAGCAGCGCACGCCGCGGCAGCGGGTGAGCCCGATGCAGTTCCTCAGCCAGCAGGCCCGCGAGCTGGTCAACGCCGCGGCCGCGCAGGCCCTGGCCACCGGCAGCGCCGACCTCGACACCGAGCACCTGCTGTGGGCGATGACCGGCGACGAGACCGCCCGCGCCTTCCTGTCCCGCACGGGCACCGACCCCGACCGGCTGCGCGCCGAGCTGGAGGCGCGGATGCCGCAGGGGACGCCGCAGGCCGAGCGGGCGGCCCTGACCCCCGCGGCCAAGCGGGTCCTCCTCGACGCCCACCAGGTCTCCCGCGCCCTGGGCTCCACCTACATCGGTCCCGAGCACCTGCTGTTCGCCCTCGCCGTCGACCCGGACTCGCCGGGCGGGCGGGTGCTGCACGAGCACGGGGTCACCCCCGAGGCGCTGCAGCAGGCGGCCACCGGCGGCGGCACCCCCGGCGGCGGCCGCCCCGGGCAGCCGGCCTCGAGCACCCCGACGCTGGACGAGTTCGGCCGCGACCTCACCGAGTTGGCCCGCAACGGGGAGATCGACCCGGTGATCGGCCGGGAGGCCGAGATCGAGCAGACCGTCGAGGTCCTCTCCCGGCGGCGGAAGAACAACCCGGTGCTCATCGGGGAGGCCGGCGTCG
>NZ_JBJGZJ010000027.1:0-55798 GCF_054050435.1 Geodermatophilus sp. SYSU D01036
TCACGACGACGACCCCCCGAGCCCGCTGGCGGACCCCCAGCCCGCCGCCCCCCCCCCCCCCGCCGCCGAGGAGCAGCCCGCCGACGAGCGGGCCGTCGTCGAGACCGCCGAGGACACCGACGAGGACGCGGCCGACGCCGACCGGGACGACGCCGACCGGGACGAGGCCGACCGGGACGAGGCCGACCGCGAGGACGGCGACCGCGAGGACGCCGACCGCGACGAGACCGCCGGCGGCAGCCGGCGCCGCCGCCGGGGCCGCCGCGGCCGCGGCCGGGGGCGCAGCGGGGACGACTCCGCGGACGCCGACGCCGACGCCGACACCGACGCCGACGAGGAGGCTCCCGAGCGCGCCATCGACGACGAGGACGCCGAGGACGAGGACACTGACGCCGAGGCGGCCGAGGACGCCGAGGGCGAGGACGGCGAGGGCGCCGAGGGCACCTCGACCACGCGGCGCCGCCGCCGGCGCCGCCGCCGCGGCGGGGACGGCGAGGCGTCCGCGGCCGAGGACGACGACGACCGCCCCGAGCGCGCCGGCCGCAACGGCCGCAGCACCAGCGACGACGACGTCCGCGGGGTCACCGGCTCCACCCGGCTGGAGGCCAAGCGCCAGCGCCGCCGCGAGGGGCGGGACAGCGGCCGCCGCCGCGCGCCGATCCTCACCGAGGCAGAGTTCCTCGCCCGCCGCGAGGCGGTGGAGCGCCGGATGGTGATCCGCCAGCGCGGCGAGCGCACCCAGATCGCCGTCCTCGAGGACGGCGTGCTGGTCGAGCACTACGTCACCCAGGCGCAGGCGACGTCGTTCGCCGGGAACGTCTACCTCGGCCGGGTGCAGAACGTGCTGCCCAGCATGGAGGCGGCGTTCGTCGACATCGGCAAGGGCCGCAACGCCGTCCTGTACGCCGGCGAGGTCAACTGGGACGCCGCCGGGCTCAGCGGCAAGCAGCGCTCGATCGAGCAGGCGCTCAAGTCCGGCGACAAGGTGCTGGTGCAGGTCACCAAGGACCCGATCGGCCACAAGGGCGCCCGGCTGACCCAGCAGGTCAACCTGCCCGGCCGGTTCCTGGTCTACGTGCCCGGCGGGTCGATGACCGGCATCAGCCGCAAGCTGCCCGACACCGAGCGGCAGCGCCTCAAGGACATCCTCAAGAAGATCGTCCCCGACGACGCCGGCGTGATCATCCGGACCGCCGCGGAGGGCGCCTCGGAGGAGGAGCTCACCCGCGACGTCGCCCGGCTGCAGGCGCAGTGGGAGGTCATCAAGCAGAAGTCGGAGTCCTCGAACAACGCCCCGACGCTGCTCTACGGCGAGCCCGACCTCGCCATCCGGGTTATCCGCGACGTCTTCAACGAGGACTTCAGCGAGCTCGTCGTCCAGGGCGACGACGCGTGGGACACCGTCGAGGCCTACGTCGCGCACGTCTCCCCGGAGCTCACCGGTCGGCTGACCCGGCACACCGGCGAGGGCGACGTCTTCCGCGACCTGCGCATCGACGAGCAGCTGGCCAAGGCGCTGGACCGCAAGGTGTGGCTGCCCTCGGGCGGCTCGCTGGTCATCGACCGCACCGAGGCGATGACGGTCATCGACGTCAACACCGGCAAGTTCACCGGGTCCGGCGGCAACCTCGAGCAGACCGTCACGCGCAACAACATGGAGGCGGCCGAGGAGATCGTCCGCCAGCTCCGGCTGCGCGACGTCGGCGGCATCATCGTCATCGACTTCATCGACATGGTGCTGGAGAGCAACCGGGACCTGGTGCTGCGGCGGCTGACCGAGTGCCTGGGCCGCGACCGCACCAAGCACCAGGTCGCCGAGGTCACCTCGCTGGGCCTGGTGCAGATGACCCGCAAGCGGGTGGGCCAGGGCCTGCTCGAGGTGTTCTCCGAGCCGTGCGAGCACTGCCGCGGCCGCGGCGTCCTCGTGCACACCGACCCGGTCGACGACCGCCGTCGCGGCGGCAACGGCTCCGGCGGGCACGGCCCGGGCTCCGGCAACGGCGGCCGGCGCGACCAGGGCGGCCGCAAGGACGCCGAGCGCACCGAGCGCAAGGAGACCGACCGCAAGGACGCCGAGCGCAGGGAGACCGAGCGGACCGAGGCCGAGGCCACGGCGCCCGAGACCGGGCCCGACGCCGCCGAGAACGGCGAGGGCCAGCGGTCCGGCGGCGGGCGGCGCAACCGGGGACGGCGCAACCGCGGCCAGGCCGGTGAGGAGCGCGCCGCCGAGGACGCCGCGGTGCTCGCCGCCGCCTCCGCCGACGACCCGTCCGACGCCGGGACCGCCGACGCCGGGACCGCCGGCGCCGGGAGCTCCGGGGAGGCCGCCGTGGAGGAGGCCCCCGAGGTCGAGGTCACGGCCGCCGTCGGCGCCGAGGTCCCGGGCGCCGAGGTGACCGAGCCGGAGGAGACGGCCCGGCCCGAGGCCGCCGAGCCCGGGACCGTCGAGCCCAAGACCGTCGAGCCCGGGACCGTCGAGCCCGGGACCGTCGAGCCCGGGACCGCCGAGCCCGGGTCCGTCGAGCCCGGGACCGCCGAGCCCGGGTCCGCGGAGCCGGAGGACGCGGGCGAGGCCGACCCCGCCCTGCTGGTCACCGACGCCGCCGTCCCGGCGGACGCCGCCTCCGCGGAGCCGCAGGGCGCCGCCGAGGAGGAGGCGGTCCCCGCGGGCGCCGGCCCCGACGACCCGGCCGCGGACCCGCAGGCCCCCGGCAGCCCGGCCCCGGCCGGGGAGACCCCCGCGGCCGAGGCCCAGCCGCCGGTGGCCGACGACGGCACCGGTGCCGCGGTGGGCGGGGCCCGCCCGCGCCGCCGCCGCGCCGCCAGCCGCCCGGCCGGCCCGCCGGCCAGCTAGGCCCTCCGGGCAGCCGGGGCCGCGTTCGACCCGGTCCCGGCTGCTCGGGTACGCTGGTCGGGTTGCACCGCCCCGGACCGGGTCTCCCGGTCCCGCGCAGGCGGAGCGGCCCGTCCAGCACCCGGCGCCCGCGCCGGGGTGTGCGCAGGACGCAGCGCGGGACAGACAGCAGCGATCGAGGAGTTCAGTGGTGTACGCAGTCGTGAAGGCCGGGGGCCGGCAGCACAAGGTGGCCGTGGGCGACCGGTTCACGGTCAACCGTCTCGCGGGTGAGGCGGGCGACACCGTCACCCTCCCGGCCCTGCTCCTGGTCGACGGCGAGACCGTCACCAGTGACGCGCAGGCGCTGGCCGGCGTGACCGTGACCGGCGAGATCGTCGGCCATGGCAAGGGCCCGAAGATCCGCATCCACAAGTTCAAGAACAAGACGGGCTACCACAAGCGTCAGGGCCACCGTCAGCCGCTGACCGACGTGGTCGTCCGCGACATCACGAAGGGCTGACGACGACATGGCACACAAGAAGGGCGCCTCGTCCTCCCGCAACGGCCGCGACTCGAACGCCCAGCGCCTCGGCGTCAAGCGCTTCGGCGGCCAGGTCGTCAAGGCCGGCGAGATCATCGTGCGCCAGCGCGGCACCCACTTCCACCCGGGCCTGGGCGTCGGCCGCGGCGGCGACGACACGCTGTTCGCGCTGACCCCCGGTGCGGTCACCTTCGGCACCAGTCGGGGGCGCAAGACCGTCTCGATCACCACGGTCGAGGCCTGAACCCGTCGGGTTCGAGGGACAGCACGCGACGAGCGCACGGGCCGGCCGGCCCGTGCGCTCGTCGTCGTTGAGCGAGCAGTGAGCAGGTAGAGCAGAGATGGCCGCGTTCGTCGACCGCGTCGTCGTGCACGTCGCCGCGGGCAACGGGGGTCACGGCGTCGCGTCCGTGCACCGCGAGAAGTACAAGCCCCTCGGTGGCCCCGACGGCGGCAACGGAGGGGACGGCGGCGACGTCGTCCTCGAGGTGGACCCCAGCGTCCACACGCTCCTGGACTTCCACCACCGCCCCCACCAGAAGGCGGGCAACGGCCGACCCGGCGCGGGCAGCCACCGGAACGGCGCGCGCGGCGAGGACCGCGTGCTGCGCGTCCCCGAGGGCACCGTCGTCAGCGTCGGCGGCGAGGTGGTCGCCGACCTCATGGGCGCCGGCACCCGCGTCGTGCTCGCGCACGGCGGCAAGGGCGGGCTGGGCAACGCCGCGCTGGCCAACCCGCGGCGCAAGGCCCCCGGCTTCGCGCTGCTCGGGGAGCCGGGGGAGGGCCTCGACGCCGTCCTCGAGCTCAAGAGCGTCGCCGACGTCGGGCTGGTCGGGTTCCCCTCGGCGGGCAAGTCCTCGCTGATCGCGGCGATGTCCGCGGCCCGGCCCAAGATCGCCGACTACCCGTTCACCACGCTGGTGCCCAACCTCGGCGTCGTCCGCGCCGGCGACACGGTGTTCACGATGGCCGACGTGCCCGGGCTGATCCCGGGCGCGGCCACCGGCAAGGGTCTGGGCCTGCAGTTCCTCCGCCACGTCGAGCGCTGCGCGGTGCTCGTGCACGTGATCGACATGGCGACGCTCGAGCCCGGCCGCGACCCGGAGAGCGACATCGACGCGCTCGAGCAGGAGCTGGCCGAGTACGGCGGCGAGGAGCTGGACCTGGTGGGCCGGCTGCGGTTCGCCGTCCTCAACAAGATCGACGTGCCGGACGGCCGCGAGCTGGTCGACCTCGTCCGCCCGGCGCTGGAGGAGCGCGGACTGCGGGTGTTCCCGGTCAGCGCCGCGACGGGGGAGGGGCTGGCCGAGCTCGGCTACGCGCTGGGCGCCGCCGTCGAGCAGTACCGCGCGTCGCTGCCGGCGCCCGAGCCGGTCCGCATCACCCTGACGCCGCGCGCCGTCGACGACTCCGGCTTCACCGTCGCCTTCGACGCCGAGGACGAGGCCTACGTCGTCCGCGGCGTGAAGCCCGAGCGCTGGGTGCGGCAGACCGACTTCACCAACGACGAGGCGGTCGGCTACCTCGCCGACCGGCTCAACCGGCTCGGCGTCGAGGACGAGCTCATGAGGCTCGGCGCGCAGGAGGGCGACACCGTCGTCATCGGCGACGTCGCGTTCGACTTCGCTCCCAGCCTCCCCGCCGGCACGCCGCTGGCCGAGGAGACCGCGGGCCTCGGCGGCCGCGGCACCGACAACCGCATCGACGCGCCGCACCGCGTGCGCGCGGCCGAGCGGCTCGCGGCGAAGAAGGCCCGCCGGGTGCCGTACGAGCTCACCGAGACCTGGACCGACGACGACCTGCCCGGCGGCGACCACCCCGAGGGGGACGAGTGACCGCCCGTCCGCAGGTCGCCGGCGCATCCCGCGTCGTCGTCAAGGTCGGGTCCTCGTCGCTGACCACGCTGCCCGGCGGGCTGGACGCCGACCGGCTCGCCGCGCTGGTCGACGTCCTCGCCGCGGTGCGGGCGCAGGGCCGCGAGGTGGTGCTGGTTTCCTCCGGCGCGATCGCCGCGGGCCTGGCGCCGCTCGGCGTCGAGGGCCGGCCGCGCGACCTCGCGACGGCGCAGGCGGCGGCCAGCGTCGGCCAGCTGCGGCTGGTGCAGACCTACGCCGACGCCTTCGACCGGCACGGCGTCACCGTCGGGCAGGTGCTGCTGACCGCCGACGACCTCACCCGCCGCGGGCACTACCGCAACGCCCGGCAGACGCTGGAGCGGCTGCTCACCCTCGGCGTGATCCCGATCGTCAACGAGAACGACACCGTCGCCACCGACGAGATCCGCTTCGGCGACAACGACCGGCTCGCCGCCCTCGTGGCGCACGTGGCCGCCGCCGACGCGCTGGTGCTGCTGTCCGACGTCGACGGCGTCTACGACGGCGACCCGCGCACCGGCCCTGCGCAACTGCTCGACACCGTCCGCGGCCCCGGCGACCTCGCCGCGGTGACCCTCGGCACCGCCCGGCGCAACGGCGTCGGCACCGGCGGCATGGCCACCAAGGTCGAGGCGGCGCTCATCGCCTCGGGCGCGGGGGTGCCGGTCGTGGTCACCTCCACGCCGCAGGCCGCGGCCGCGCTGGCCGGCGAGCGGGTCGGCACGCTGTTCGAGCCGTCGGGCCGCCGTCCCTCGGGCCGGCAGTTCTGGCTGCGCTACGCCAGCCGGCCGCGCGGGCGGCTGGTGCTCGACGACGGCGCGGTGCGCGCGGTCCGCGAGCGGCACGCCTCGCTGCTGGCCGCCGGGGTGACCGGCGTCGACGGCGACTTCCTGGCCGACGACCCGGTCGAGCTCGTGGGGCCCGACGGCACCGTCGTCGCCCGCGGGCTGGTCGCCTACGACGCCCGGGAGATGCCGGCGCTGCTCGGCCGCCGCACCACCGACCTCGACCCGGAGTACCGGCGCGAGGTGGTGCACCGCGACGAGATGGTGCTGGTCGGGCGGCCGCGGACGGCTGCGAGACTGCCCGGGTGACGATCCGCCCCATCCGCGAGCTCGGTGACCCCGTGCTCCGCACGCCCGCCGACGAGGTGCGGGCCTTCGACAAGGAACTGGCCGCCCTGGTCCGCGATCTCGAGGAGACCGTCGACCACCCCGGCCGCGCCGGGCTGGCCGCCCCGCAGATCGGGGTGAGCGCCCGGGTGTTCAGCTACAACGTCGACGGCGAGATCGGCCACCTGGTCAACCCGCGGGTCGTGGAGCTGTCGGAGGAGACCCAGGACGGCGACGAGGGCTGCCTGTCCATCCCGGGGCTCTGGGCGCCCACGGTGCGGGCGATGTCCGCCGTCGTCGAGGGCTTCGACGTGCACGGGGAGCCGCTGCGGCTGTCGGGCACCGGGCTCATGGCCCGCTGCCTGCAGCACGAGGTGGACCACCTCGACGGGAAGGTGTTCCTCGACCGGCTCGCCGGCGAGGCCCGCAAGGCCGCCCTGCGGGCGCTGCGCGACCGCTAGCCGGGCCCTACGGTCGGGTCCCGTGACCGACCTCGCCACCCGCGCCCGGACCCTCCTCGACCTGCACACCGCCCCGGAGATCCTCGTCCTCACCAACGTGTGGGACGTGGTCTCCGCGCAGGTGGTGGCCGCCACCGAGGGCGTGCGCGCCCTCGCCACCGCCAGCCACGGCATCGCCGCCACCTTCGGCTACGAGGACGGCGAGAACATCCCGCTGGAGCTGCACCTGGACATGGTCGGCCGGATCGCCGCCGCGGTGGACCTGCCGGTCAGCATGGACATGGAGGCCGGCTACGGCGATGCCGGGGAGACCGCCCGACGCGCCATCGAGAAGGGCGTCGTCGGCGGCAACCTCGAGGACCAGATGAAGCCGCTCGACGAGGCCGTGGCCGCCGTCGAGGCGGTGGTGCGGGCCGGCCGGGACGCCGGCATCGAGTTCGTGCTCAACGCCCGCACCGACACCTTCGTCCGCGCCGCCAAGGGTGCCGACCGCGGCGAGCTCGTCGCCGAGGCGATCCGCCGCGGGAAGGCCTACCTCGAGGCCGGCGCCCCGGTCGTGTTCGTGCCCGGGCTGATCAGGCGCGAGGAGATCGAGACGGTCGTCGAGGGTCTGGGCCGCAACAAGCTGACGCTGATCAGCGTGCCCGGCCGGTCGCTGCCGGCCCGCGAGATGCAGGAGCTCGGCGTCGCCCGCGTCTCCACCGGCCCGTTCACCCAGCGGGTCGCGCTCACTGCGCTGCAGGACGCCGTCGTCGAGATGGTCGGCGGCGGCGTCCTGCCGCCCGGCACCCGCGCGCTCAACTGACCCGGCGGGTCACCGGGCCGCCACGCCGGCGGGGACGACCGCCCCACCGGCCGGGACCACCAGGCCGCGGACGTCGAACCGGGTCACGAGCTCGGGCGGGTGCGGCCGCCCCGCCAGGACCTCGTCGACCAGCGGTCCGATGACCTCGCGGCCGTAGCGGTCGTACTGCTCGCGGGAGTCCCACACCTCGATCACCCGCAACCCGTCGGCGGTCGGCCAGGTGAGGTGCACCAGCCGTCCGTCGAACTCCCCACCGGTGCGCTCCAGCAGGAGCCGGTGCACGGTGTCGTACAGCTCCACCAGGTCGTACGGCTGCCCCGCCGGTGCGGTCACGTCCTCGATCACCGCCCAGACCATCTCGTCCCCCTCGACGAACTGAGCCCCGCGGTCAGATGACGACGCCGGCGCGGGGGAGCACCAGGCCGCGGACCTCGAACTCGGTGGACACCGAGGCCGGGGGCTCCTGTCCCCGCAGCACCTCGGCGAACGCCGGCTCGATGACCGCCCGGTTCGCGCGCTCCAGGTCCTCCCGCGACTCCCACACGTCGATCGCCTGGAACCCGTCCGCGGTGGGCCGGACCAGGTGCAGCAGTAGGCCGTCGAAGGCCGGGCCGTTCCGCTCCAGCATCGCCGCGTGCACCGCGTCGTAGAGCTCGACCGGTGCGGACACGTCCGTGATCACGCCCAGGGTCATGACGTCCTCCTCACTCCCTCCCGGCGGCCGTCCGCCGCCGGCAGCCGTCGCGCGCCCTCGCCGGAGAGCCGGTGCACCGTCGCGGTGCGCCCGGTGACCAGCAGCAGGAGGTCACCCGTCGTGCCCTCGACCGGGGCGCCCTCGCCCAGCACGAGGTCGCTGTCGGTGGCCCGCAGCTGCAGTCCGGCCAGCCGCTTCCGCGCCCGGAACGGGAAGCCCATGTCCCAGCCCCGCCGCGCCGCCACGGCCGCGGGGGCCGGCGGGACCGGCCGCTCCCGGCCCAGCGGGACGGCGATGTCCTGCCCGTGCACGAGGACGTCGAGGAGCGGCTCGATCGGGGAGATGAACGGCGCCCGACGCCGTGATCCGACCATCGCCCGGATCCGCCGGCCGTACTCGTCGTCGGGCAGCGGGCCGACGCGCAGCGCCGTGTCCCGGATGATCCGGTTGAAGCTGCCGCCCGCCCGGATCGCCGGGACGACCAGGTCCCGGAGTCCCGTCTGCGCCAGCGTCAGGTGCGCCGCGACGTCGCGCACCCGCCAGGCCTCGCACAGGGACGGGGTCTCCCACTCGGCCGGCGACAGGTCGTCGAGCAGATCGGCCAGGCTCGCCCGCTGGGAGTCGGTCCAGCGCCACACGTCGTCGAGGTCCACGACGGCCCCCTCGGTGTTGGTAAGATGGTCTGACCATTCAGTCAGATCGTCTGACCAACGTCAAGGGGGATCGTGAGCGTCCGAGACGAGGTCCGGCAGGACGGGGACCGCCCGGGCCGGGAGCAGGAGCAGCAGAACCTGGCCCTGCTCTGCTTCTACCCGCACCGCGCGATGGAGGCCCGGCTGCTCGCGACGATGGCGGCCGAGGGCTTCGACGACCTCACGCTCGCCCAGGGCCGCATCGCCGCCCGGATCGGCCCGGCCGGCACCCGGCTGACCGACCTCGCCGCGCAGGCGCTGGTGACCAAGCAGACCGCCGGCCACCTCGTCGACCAGCTCGAGCGGGCGGGCTACGTGCGCCGCGTGCCCGACCCCACCGACGCCCGCGCCCGGCTGGTGCAGATCGCCGAGCGGGGCCAGGAGCTGGTGGCGCTCGCCCGCCGGGTGGAGGCCGAGGTCGAGGCCGAGTGGACGGCGTACCTGGGGGAGGAGACCACGGCCCAGCTGCGGGCGGCGCTCACCCGGCTGCGCGAGGTGACCGACCCCTACCGCTGAGCGGCGGTGCAGCTGCCGCAGGTCCCGAAGACCTCCAGCTGGTGCTGCACGTCGGCGAAGCCGTGCTCGGCGGCGACCCTCGCGGCCCAGCGCTCCACCGGCGGGTCGGCGACCTCCACGGTGGTCCCGCACGAGCGGCAGACCAGGTGGTGGTGGTGCACCGGCGAGCAGCGCCGGTAGGCGGCCTCGCCGTCCTCGCCGCGCAGCACGTCGACCAGGCCGTCGTCGACCAGCGCCTGCAGGGACCGGTAGACGGTGGCCAGGCCGACCGCGTCGCCGCGCTCGCGCAGCAGGGCGTGCAGGTCCTGGGCGGTGCGGAACCCGTCGAGCTCCTCGAGCAGGGCCATGACCGCGGTCCGCTGGCGCGTCTGGCGGCGGACCGGCACCTCGGGCGCGCTCACGGCCGCTCCGTCCCGACCGGCGGCGGGGCGGCGTGCTCGGTGTGCTCGTCGTAGTGCACGCCCGTGCCGGTGCGGTGCGGTGCGTGCAGGTGCCCGTCGTGGTCGTAGTCGACGTGGTCGCCGTGCGGCACCGGGCGGTGCCCGCAGCCGTCGCCGTGCTCGTGCGGGTGCGCGGCGTGCACCTGCACCCGCCGGCCGTGCCGGCGCCGCGCCGTCGCCTCGCGCAGCGCCACCACCACCGTGACCAGCAGGAACAGGGCGATGGCCAGGAGCACGATCGTGCCGCCGGAGGGGGTGCCGGTGTAGTACGACGCCGCCGTCCCGGCGACGCTGACCACGACGCCGATCGCGCAGGCCAGGTACAGGGTGGCGCGGAAGCTGCGCCCGACCAGCTGGGCGACCGCGCTCGGCAGGATCATCAGCGCGCTGATCAGCAGCAGGCCGACCACGCGCATCGACAGCACCACGGTCGAGGCGACCAGCGCGGCCAGCACCACGTTGAGCGGCAGCACCGGCAGGCCGACCGCGCGGGCGTACTCCTCGTCGTCGCTGACCGCGTACAGCCGCTGGCCGAGTAGCCACACCACGGCGAGCACGACGACGGTGATGACGGCGAACACGGCGACGTCGGCGGCGGTCGTCGTGGTGATCGCGCCGAACAGGTACGCGTCGAGGTTGGTGGCCTGCCCGCGCGGCGCCAGCGACAGCAGCACCACGCCGCCGGCGATGCCGCCGTAGAACAGCACCGCGAGGGCGACGTCGCCGCTGGTCCGCCCGCGCGCGCGGACCAGCTCGATGAGCACCGCGCCCAGCACGGCGGCGACCAGCGCCGTCCCCACCGGCGCGGTGGAGGTGAGCACCCCGATGCCGACGCCGGTCAGCGCGACGTGCCCGAGGCCGTCGCCGAGCAGCGACAGCCGGCGCTGCACCAGGAAGACGCCGACGGCGGGCGCGACCAGGCCGACCATCAGCGAGGCCAGCAGCGCCCGCTGCATGAACCCGTACTCGAGCAGCTCCACGTCAGCGGCTCCCGTGGCGCACGCGGACGGCGTCCGGCGCCGGCCGCGGCTGGTCCAGGCGGTAGCCGCGGGCCGCCGGCGCGGCGGCCTCCTCGGGGTGGTGGCAGTCCGGGCCGGCGGGTCCGGCGCCGGCCAGCGGCCCGTCGTAGGTGAGCCGGCCGGAGTCGACGACCACCGCGCGCGAGAGCACGCCCGCGAGCGGGCCGGTCTCGTGGGTCACGACGACGAGTGTCGTCCCGGCGGCCGCGACGCGGGCCAGCACCGCGGCCAGCGCGGCCTGGCTGGCGGCGTCGACGCCGGCGGTCGGCTCGTCCATGACCAGCAGCTCCGGCTCGGCGGCCAGCGCCCGGGCCACCAGCACCCGGCGCTGCTGGCCGCCGGAGAGGGAGGCGACCGGGTCCTCCAGCCGGTCGGCGAGGCCCACGGCGTCGACCGCCTCGGCGACGGCGGCCCGGTCGCGCGGGCCGAGCCGGCGGAACAGGCCCAGCCGCGGCAGCCGGCCGACGCCGACCACCTCGCGCACGGTGGCCGGCATCGCGCCGCTGACGGTGTGCCGCTGCGGGACGTAGCCCACGCGCCCGCGCTCACGCTGCCGGCCGACCGGGGCGCCGAGCACCTCGACGGTGCCGCCGAGGACGGTGGCCAGGCCCAGCACGCCCCGCATGAGGGTGGTCTTGCCCGAGCCGTTGGAGCCGAGGACCGCCACGGCCTCGCCGCGCCGGACGGTCAGGCCGGCGTCGCGGACGATGGCCACGTCGCCGTAGCCGATCGTGGCGCCGGCCAGCCGGAGCGCGGCGTCGTTCATGCGCAGCCCTGTCCCTCCTGCAGCGTGGCGAGGTCCGCGCGCATGACCGCGAGGTAGTCGTCCCCGGCCGACTCGTCGGTGAGGCCCTCGAGCGGGTCGAGGACGGCGGTTCGCACACCGGCCTCCTCGGCGACGGTCTCGGCCACGGCGGGGTCGACGAGGGTCTCGGTGTAGACGGTCGTCACCCCGCGCTCCCGGACCAGCGTAGAGATCTCGGCCAGCTGCGCCGGGCCGGGCTCGGTCGACGGGCTCAGCCCGCTGACGCCGACCACGTCGAGGCCGTACCGCTCGCCGAGGTAGCCGAACGCGTCGTGCGCGGTGACCAGCGTGGTCACCGCGCAGTCCGCCAGGCCCTGCTCCATCTCGGCGTCGAGGGCCTCCAGGTCGGTGCGCAGCGCCGCGGCGTTCTCCCGGTAGGTGTCCGCGCCGTCGGGGTCGACCTCGGCCAGCCGGTCGGCCAGGGCGTCGCCGACGTCGGCCAGCCGGGTGGGGTCGAGCCAGAAGTGCGGGTCGACGGCCTCGCCGTCCTCGCCGGCGTGCTCCTCCCCGCTCTCGCCCCCGTGGCCGTGCTCCTCGGCGGCCGGCGACAGGTCGGCGGCCTCGCCGGCGTCCCAGGCGGCGTCCCCGGCCTCGTCGACGGCCTCGTCGAGGCCGGGCTGGAAGCCGGCGAGGTAGACGACCAGGTCGGCCTCCGTCAGTGACGCGACGTCCTGCGGGGTGAGCTCCAGGTCGTGCGGCTCGGCGCCCGGCGGGGTGAGCGACTCGACGTCGACGCGGTCGCCGCCGACCCGCTCGGCCGCCCACTGCAGGGGGTAGAAGGCGGCCTCGACCGAGACGCCGTCCGCGGCCGCGGCCTCGTCCTCCCCGGCGGAGCCGCACGCGGCCAGCAGCAGCGCGGTGGCGGCGGCGGTGGTCGCGGCGAGGACCCGCGTCGTCGTGGTCATGAGAACCATTCTCACACAGCGGCGGAGGTGCCTGGCCGAAGGGGGCGGCGCGTACCCTGCGGGGGGTGTCCGACGCCGCCGACCTGCCGCTGATCGGGGCCGCCGCGCTGCGCGCCCGCGCCGCGTCCCGCGTCCTGCGCACCCTCCCGACCGACGTCAAGGACGCCGCGCTCACCGCGATGGCCGAGGCGCTGGTCGAGCGGACCGACGAGGTGCTGGCCGCCAACGCCCGGGACGTCGCGGCCGCCGGGGCCGACGGCACGCCGGCGTCGGTGCTCGACCGGCTGCGGCTGGACGCCGGGCGGGTGGCCGGCGTGGCCGCCGCCCTGCGCGAGCTGGTCGCCCTGCCCGACCCGGTCGGCGACGTCGTCCGCGGCTCGCGGCTGCCCAACGGGCTGGAGCTGCGGCAGGTCCGGGTGCCCTTCGGCGTGGTCGGGATCGTCTACGAGGCCCGCCCGAACGTGACCGTCGACGCCGCCGGCCTGTGCCTCAAGAGCGGCAACGCGGCGCTGCTGCGCGGCTCGGCCTCGGCGTACCGCACCAACCTCGCGCTGGTCGCCGTGCTCATGGAGGCCGGCCAGAAGGCCGGGCTGCCCGAGGGCTCGGTCGAGCTGCTGCCGGCCGACCGCGCCTCGGTGGGCGAGCTGCTGTCCGCGCGCGGGCACGTCGACCTCGTCATCCCGCGCGGCGGCGCCTCGCTCATCCAGCGGGTGGTCCGCGAGGCGCAGGTCCCGGTGATCGAGACCGGCGTCGGCAACTGCCACGTCTACGTCGACGCCTCCGCCGACCCGGCGATGGCCGAGGCGATCGTGCTCAACTCCAAGACCCACCGGGTGAGCGTCTGCAACTCCGCGGAGACGCTGCTCGTGCACCGCGACGTGCCGTTCCTCCCGCGGCTGCTCACCGCCCTGGCCGACGCCGGCGTCACCCTGCACGGCGACCAGGCGACGATCGACGCCGCCGCGCAGTCCGGTCTCCAGGCCGTCGTCCCGGCCACCGACGAGGACTGGGCCACCGAGTACCTGTCGATGGACATGGCGGTGCGCGTCGTCGACGACCTGCCGGCCGCGCTCGAGCACATCGCGCGGTGGGGGAGCGGGCACAGCGAGGCGATCGTCGCCGACTCCGCGTCGGCCATCGCCGCGTTCACCGCCGGCGTCGACGCCGCGGCCGTCCTGGTCAACGCCTCCACCCGGTTCACCGACGGTGGCGAGTTCGGCTTCGGCGCCGAGATCGGCATCTCCACCCAGAAGCTGCACGCGCGCGGGCCGCTGGGCCTGCCCGAGCTGACCAGCACCACCTACGTCGTCACCGGGAACGGCCACACCCGCTGATCCCGGACCTGGACCCGAGGAGCCGCATGCCCCGCCCGCCGACCCAGTCGCCGCAGTTCTCCTCGGTGGCCGACGTGAGCAAGCGGCTGTCGACCGCCGGGTACCTGCCCGACGCGCAGATCGCGACGACGGTCTTCCTCGCCGACCGGCTGGGCAAGCCGCTGCTGGTCGAGGGCCCGGCGGGCACCGGCAAGACCGAGCTGGCCAAGGCGCTGGCCGCGGCCACCGGCTCGGAGCTGATCCGGCTGCAGTGCTACGAGGGCCTGGACGAGGCGCGGGCGCTGTACGAGTGGAACTACAAGAAGCAGCTGCTGCGGATCCAGGCCGCGCAGGGCGGGGACGGCGCGGACTGGGACACCGTCCACGACGACATCTTCGGCGAGGAGTTCCTGCTCTCCCGGCCGCTGCTGACCGCGATCCGGCGCACCGAGCCGACCGTGCTGCTCATCGACGAGACCGACAAGGCCGACGTCGAGGTCGAGGGCCTGCTGCTGGAGGTGCTCAGCGACTTCCAGGTGACGATCCCCGAGCTCGGCACGGTGACCGCGACCCGCCGGCCGACCGTCGTCCTCACCTCCAATGCCACCCGCGAGCTGTCCGAGGCGCTGAAGCGGCGCTGCCTGTACCTGTCGCTGGACTACCCCTCCGCCGATCGGGAGCGGGAGATCGTGCTCTCCCGGGTGCCCGACCTCGCGCCGGGGCTGGCCGAGCAGCTGGTGCGCACCATCCGGGCGCTGCGGGCGATGGAGCTGAAGAAGTCGCCGTCGATCTCCGAGACCCTCGACTGGGCGCAGACGCTGCTCGAGCTGGGCCTGGACACCCTCGACGAGACGGCGGTGCGCTCGACGCTCGGCGTGGTGCTCAAGCACGCCAGCGACCAGGACCGCGCCGCCGCCGAGCTGCGGCTCAACTGATGTCCGCGCCGTCGGTGTCCCCCGGGGGGCTGGCCGGTCACCTCGACGGCTTCGTGCGGGCGGTGCGGGAGGCCGGCATCCCGGTCGGGATCAGCCAGGCCGTCGACGCCGCGGAGATCCTCACCGTCGTCGACCTGCTCGACCGCGACCAGCTGCGGCACGGGCTGGCGGCGGTGCTGCTGCAGCGCGCCTCGCAGCGCCCGGCCTACGACGTGCTGTTCGACCTGTGGTGGCCGCTGTCGGACCGGCCCGCTCCCGGCTCCACCGACGACGCGGACCCCGCCGACGGCGAGCCGGACGCCGACGACGGCTCGACCCTGGACCTGCCCGACGGGCACGGCGACGGCGACGGGCGCGACCTGGCACAGCGGATGCGCGAGCAGCTCGCCAGGCTGCTGCTCGAGGGCGACGACGAGGCGCTGCGCCGGTTCGCCCGCCAGGCGGTCGAGCAGCTCGGGCGGGCGCCGGCGTCGCCGTCGGGGCAGTCCTACTTCGGCTACCGGGTGATGCGGGCGCTGTCGCCGGACACCCTGGTCACGCAGCTGCTGGCCGGGCTGCTCGGCGACGGCGGCCGCGGCGGGCTGGCCGAGCAGGTGGCCCGGCAGACCGTCCGCGAGCGGCTGACCGCCTTCCGCACCGCCGTCGACGCCGAGGTGCGCCGCCGGGCCGCGGCCGACCGCGGGCGCGACCGGGTGGCGAAGAGCGCGGTGCGGCCGCTGGCCGAGCAGGTCGACTTCCTGCGCGCCCAGCAGTCCGACCTCGCCGAGCTGCGGCGCGCGGTGGCGCCGCTGGCCCGCCGGCTCGCGGTGCGGCTGTCCGCGCGGCGGCGGATGGGCCGCCAGGGGCGGCTGGACTTCCGCAAGACGGTGCGCGCCTCCCTCGGCACCGGCGGGGTGCCCGTGGTCACCCACCACCGGCCGCGCAAGGTGCACAAGCCCGAGCTGGTCGTGCTCTGCGACGTCAGCGGCTCGGTGGCCGGGTTCAGCCACTTCACGCTGATGCTCACCCAGGCGCTGCGCGAGCACTTCTCCGGCGTCCGGACGTTCGCCTTCGTCGACTCCACCGACGAGGTGACCCGGTTCTTCCGGCCCGGCGCCGACGTCGCCGGCGCCGTCGCGCGGATCGGCCGCGAGGCCGACGTCGTCGCCTTCGACGGGCACAGCGACTACGGCAACGCCCTGGAGGTGTTCGCCGACCGCTGGCCCACCGCCGTCGGGCCGAGGACCTCGCTGCTGGTGCTCGGCGACGGGCGGACCAACTACCGCCGGCCCGGCCTGCCGGTGCTCGCCGACCTGGTCCGCCGCGCCCGCTCGGCGCACTGGCTCAACCCCGAGCCGCGGCGGCTGTGGGGGAGCGGCGACTCCGCCGCCGACCGCTACGGCGAGGTCATCGACATGGTCGAGTGCCGCAACGCCACCCAGCTGGCGGAGTTCGTCACCACCCTCTGACACCACCCGGTCACGGCGACACGCCCGGGGGACCCGTTTACGAGACCTCTCGTAACCGGTGGCCGGGTGGGCCGTTGGTCAGCGCGGGCACCGAGGCGCGACGCGGTGCCCGGCCGGTGCTCCCGTCGTCGCGGGCGGGGGCGCAGGCGGCGCGACCGACGGCACGGGGGTGCCGGTCGCGACCGGGACGGTCCCGTCCCGACGGCCGGGGGCGGAGGCGCCCCGCGCCCGGCCGTCCGGGACCGGGTCCGCCGGGTGCAGCCGGGCCGCCCGTGCGGCGCCCGGATAGGCTCGATCGGTGGCGGGAACCCGGATCGGCGTGATGGGTGGGACGTTCGACCCCATCCACCACGGGCACCTGGTCGCCGCCAGCGAGGTGGCCGGGCTGTTCGGTCTCGACGAGGTGGTCTTCGTCCCCACCGGCCAGCCCTGGCAGAAGACCGAGCGCGAGGTCAGCCCCGCCGAGGACCGCTACCTCATGACCGTCATCGCCACCGCCTCCAACCCCCGGTTCTCCGTCAGCCGCGTCGACATCGACCGCGAGGGCCCGACGTACACGATCGACACGCTCACCGACCTGCACGCCCAGCGCCCCGACGCCGAGCTGTTCTTCATCACCGGCGCCGACGCGCTGGCGCAGATCCTCAGCTGGCGCGACAGCGACCGGTTCCTCCGGCTTGCCCACTTCATCGGGGTCACCCGCCCCGGGTTCGCCCTCGCCGACGGGCACCTGCCCGAGGGCGCGGTCAGCCTGGTCGAGGTCCCGGCCCTGGCGATCAGCTCCACCGACTGCCGCGACCGCGTGGCCCGCGGCATGCCGGTCTGGTACCTCGTGCCCGACGGCGTGGTGCAGTACATCGAGAAGCGCGGCCTGTACCGCGCCGGCGGCCGGCGCGCGCCGGGCCCGCGCGGCGACCGGCCCACCTACGACCGCCCCCCGGCCACCCCCGCGCACGCGGACCCGGCCGACCCCGACCCCACCGACCCACCGTCTGCCCACCTCCGGGAGGTGCCCCGATGACCGCCTCCGCCGAGGCCCGGGAGACCGCGCTGCTCGCCGCCCAGGCCGCCGCGGACAAGCTCGCCACCGACGTCTCGATCGTCGACGTCAGCGACCGCCTGGCCATCACCGACGCGTTCGTGCTCGCCGCGGCGCCCAACGAACGCCAGGTGCAGGCCATCGTCGACGAGGTCGAGGAGCGCCTGCGCCGGCACGGCGTCAAGCCGGTCCGCCGGGAGGGCGTCGCCGAGGCCCGCTGGGTGCTGCTGGACTTCGTCGACGTCGTCGTGCACGTCCAGCACGCCGAGGAGCGCGCCTACTACGCCCTCGAGCGGCTGTGGAAGGACTGCCCGACCATCCCGTTCGTCGACCGCGCCGCCCTGCCGGCCGCCGACGGCGCGCCCGCCGCGACCGGCACGCTGTCCACCGACGACGTCGACCCGGGCAGCGCCGACCCGGTCCCGCTGGCGCCCGACCCGACCGAGGACCTCACCGAGGACGACCTCACCGAGGACGACCTCACCGACGACGAGCTCGCCGACGAGGACGTCCTCGAGGGCGACCCGCTCCAGGAGGACGCCCTCGGCGGCGGCGCCGACGGGGACGTGGGGACGACCGGCCGGTGACGGCTCCCGCCAGCCTCGACCTGCCGGTGCCCCGGCTGGTCGTCTGGCGGCACGGGCGGACCGAGTGGAACGCCACCGGGCGCTTCCAGGGCCAGATGGACCCGCCGCTGGACGCGGAGGGCCGCGCCCAGGCCGCCCGCACCGCGCCGCACCTGGTGGCCGCCGGGCTGGCGGCGGGGACGACCGTCGTCGTCGCCAGCGACCTGGTCCGCGCCGCCGACACCGCCGCGGCGCTGGCCGGCCTGCTCGGCGTGCCGCTGCGGCTGGACGAGCGGCTGCGCGAGCACGGGCTGGGCTGCTGGGAGGGGCTCACCCGCGCCGAGGTCGCCGAGCGCCACCCCGAGCAGTACGCGGACTGGCTCGCGGGCCGGCCGGTGCAGGGCCGCGGCGGCGAGGAGGCCGCCGACGTCGCCCGCCGCGCGCTGGCCGCCCTGCGCGACCTGCCGCCGGCCGAGGTGGCCGTCGTCGTCACCCACGGCGGGACCGCCGGCCGGCTCGTCGAGGCCCTGCTCGAGCTCGGCCCGCAGCACCGGCGGGTGTTCGGGCCGCTGGCCAACTGCGGCTGGAGCGAGCTGGCCCGCCAGGGGGCCCGGTGGCGGCTGATGCGGCACAACGCCGTCGTGGCCGCCCTGCCCGGCCGGGTCGAGGGACCGGCCGCCGGCGTCCCGGCCGACGCCGCGGCCACGCCGGAGGGTGCCGCGCCCCCGGCCCAGGACGCCGACGCGGTCGCCTGAGGACACCTGCGCGACACCGGCCGTCCGCCTGCACGTCGGCCGCCGGTCGGCGTCGGGCTAGCCTCCCCTGGTGTCCGTCGCCGTGGTCACCGACTCCACGGCCTACCTGCCGCCCGACCTCGTCGCGCGGTACGGCATCGAGGTGGTCCCGCTCTACGTCGTCCTCGCCGGGCACTCCGGCCGGGAGGGCGCCGAGATCACCCCGGAGGACGTCGCCCGGGCGCTGACCTCCCGCGGTCAGCACGTCTCGACCTCGCGGCCCACCCCGGGCGACTTCGTCGCCGCCTACCGCCGCCGGCTCGCCGAGGGCGCCGACCGGGTGGTGTCGGTCCACCTGTCCGCCGAGCTGTCGAGCACCTGGGACGCCGCCCGGATGGCCGCCGCCCAGGTCGGGGAGCACCTCGTCACCGTCGTCGACTCGCGGTCGACGGCGATGGGCACCGGCTTCCCCGTCCTCGCCGCCGCCCGCGCCGCCGCCGAGGGTGCCTCCGCGGCCGAGGTCGCCGCCGTCGCCGCCCGGACCGCCGCGCGGACCCGCACGCTGTTCGTCGTCGACACCCTCGAGCACCTGCGCCGCGGCGGCCGCATCGGCTCGGCCGCCTCGCTGCTGGGAACCGCGCTGGCGGTCAAGCCGGTCCTGCACGTGGCCGAGGGGCGGGTCGTTCCGCTGGAGCGGGTGCGCACCTCCGCGCGCGCCCTCGCCCGGCTGGTGAAGCGCGCGGAGGAGGCCGCCGGCGGTCCCGGCGCCTCCCTCGCCGTCCACCACCTGGCCGCACCGGAGCGCGCGCAGCGCCTGGCCGCCGAGCTGCAGCGCGCCGTACCGGGGGTCCGGGAGCTGCACGTCAGCGAGCTCGGGGCGGCGGTCGGCGCGCACGTCGGGCCCGGCGCGGTCGGCGTCGTGGTGACCCCGGCGGACGGGGACTGAGCGAGGGGCGGACACGGGGCGCAGCGTGCACCCGGCCGCCGCCGGACGGCCCGTGCCCGTCCACAGCCCGCACCGCCGTCCACAGCTCCCGCGGACCGGTCCTCCCGGTCGGGCGGCCTGCCTAGCGTCCGCCGCGTGCGCCTGACCTCCCGCCGCGACCCCGCCGCCGACGTCATCCGTGCCCGCCTCCGGGTGCTGCTCGACGAGGGCCGGCGCTCGGGCTGGCTGCCTGACGACGACCCGCTCGAGTCCCCGCCGCGCACCGGCGTCGCCCTCCTCCGCCGCCCGGAGTCCCGCGCGGACCGGGCCGACGACGACGTCGACGACCTCGACGACCTCGACGACCTCGATGGCGACCCGGGCGACGATGCGGCGGACGGGGCGGACGGGCGGTTGCCGGGCGGGCTCGGCCGGCACCGGGCGCCGGGGCGTGCGGTGCGGGTGGACCCCGGCCGGCGCGGCAGCGCGGCGCTGTGGCTGACCGGCCTGGTGGCGGCGCTGCTGCTCGCCGGGTGGACCTGGCTGCAGCGGCCGGAGGTGGAGCCGGCGCCGGAGTCCGTCCCGGCCGTCGACACGGAGCCCGCGCCTGCGGCCGAGACCCGCACGACGGTCGTCGTCTCGGTGGTGGGCCTCGTCGTCACGCCCGGCCTGGTGACGTTGCCCGAGGGCGCCCGCGTCGCCGACGCGGTGGCCGCGGCCGGCGGCCTCCTCCCCGAGGCCGACCCCGCCTCGGTCAACCTGGCCGCGGTCGTCAGCGACGGGCAGCAGGTCGCCGTCGGCGTCCCCGGCGTGGCCGCCGCGCCGGGCGGTGGGGGAGCCGCCCCGGCCGGGCCGCTGGACCTCAACGCCGCCACGGTCGCCGACCTCGACGCCCTGCCCGGCATCGGCCCGGTGCTCGCCCAGCGCATCGTCGACCACCGCGGGCAGCACGGCCGGTTCACCAGCGTCGAGCAGCTCGACGACGTCCCGGGCATCGGCCCGGCCGTCTACGGCGAGCTGGCCGACCTGGTCCGGGTGTGAGCGCCTCCCCGGACCGGCGGTGGTCGTGGCTGGACCTGCGCCTGGTCCCGGCCGCCGCCGCTGCCTGGGCGGTCACCCTCGCCGCCGGCCTGCTGTCGCCTCCGGTCCTGCTCGTCCTGGCCGGCGCGGCCTCGCTGGGGGCGGTGCTGCTCGTCCGGCACCGGGGACGGGCCGGCGTCCTCGTGCTCCTCGCCGTGCTCGCCGCGGTGGCCACCACCGCGACCGTCGCCGCCGTCCGCGGCGCCGCCCGCGCCGCCTCCCCGCTCGCCGACGTCGCGGCCGGCCGCACGGTCGACGTGGTCCTGGAGGTCGGCGGCGACCCGCGGCGGGTCGCCGGCGTCGGCCCGCCCCGGCTGGTCCTCGACGTCACGGTCACCGCGGTGACCGACCCGGCGGCCACGGTGTCGCTGACCGCCGGCGCCGTGCTGTTCGCGCCGGCGGAGGACTGGACCGGCGTGCTGCCCGGGCAGGTGGTGCGCACCCGGGTGGCGGTGGCGACCGCGCCCGCCACCGACGGCGTCGTCGCGCGGCTGTCGGCCCGCGGCCCCCCGGAGCCGGTCGAGGGGCCCTCCCGGCTGCAGCGCGCCGCCGGTGCCGTCCGCGACGGGCTGGCCGCCTCCGCCCGGCGGGTGCTGCCCGGACCCGCGGACGGGCTGCTGCCCGGCCTGGTCGTCGGCGACACCCGGGGCCTGGACCCCGTGCTGGAGGAGGACTTCCGCCGCGCCGGCCTGTCCCACCTCACCGCGGTCTCCGGCGCCAACGTGGCGATCGTCCTCACCGGCGTGCTCGCGCCGCTGCGCCGGCGGGCGGTCGACCGCCGGGTGCAGGCGGTCGTGGCGCTCGTGGTCCTCGCCGGCTTCGTGGTGCTGGTCCGGCCCGACGCCAGCGTGCTCCGGGCGGCGGCCATGGGCGCGGTCACCCTCCTGGCGCTGGCCTCCGGCCGGGCGCGGGCGGCGGTCCCCGCGCTGGCCGCGTCGGTGCTGGTGCTCCTGCTGCTCGACCCGCGGCTGGCCCGCGACGCCGGCTTCGCCCTGTCGGTCGCGGCGACGGCGGCGATCGTGCTGCTGGCGCCCCGCTGGTCCCGCCGGCTGCAGCGGCGGGGCTGGCCGCGCACGCCCGCCGACGCGGTGGCGGTCGCCGCGGCCGCCGGGCTGGCCACCGCGCCGCTCGTGGCGGGCCTGTCCGGGCTGGTCAGCCCGGTGTCGCTGCCGGCCAACCTGCTCGCCGCGCCCGCGGTGGCGCCGGCGACGGTGCTCGGCCTGCTGGCGGCCGTCGTGGGGCCGGTCGTGCCGGTCGCCGGGGACGGCCTCGTGTGGCTGGCGGGCTGGCCGGTGCGGTGGCTGGTCGCCGTGGCGGGCACCGCGGCCGCCCTCCCCGACGGCGCGACCGGCTGGCCGGCCGGCACCGGCGGCGCGCTGCTGCTGACCGTCCTGCTGCTCGCCGCCGGGCTGGCGCTGTGGCGGTACCGGCGGCTGCGCCCGCTGGGACTGGCCGCGCTGCTCGGGCTGGTGCTGCTCGGCTGGCCGCTGCGCCACGTCGCCGACGGCTGGCCGCCGGGCGAGTCCGTACTGGTCGCCTGCGACGTCGGGCAGGGCGACGCGCTGGTCCTCCCGACCGGCCCGGGCGAGGCCGTGCTCGTCGACGCCGGCCCGGACGTGGGACCGGTCGACCGCTGCCTGGACCGGCTGGGCGTCGACCGGCTGCCCCTGGTGCTGCTGTCGCACCTCGACGCCGACCACGTCGGCGGGCTGGCCGGCGCGCTGGACGGGCGAGAGGTCGGCGTCCTCGCCACCGGCACGCTGTCCCCGGCCGACGACCGCGCCGGCGACCTGGCCCGCGCCGCCGCCCGGGCCGGCGCCCGCCGCGAGGTCCTCGTCCCCGGTGACCGCCGCGACGTCGGCGGCGCCCGGCTCGAGGTGCTGGCGCCGCCGCCGGAGATCGCGACCGCCGCGGCCGAGCCCAACGACCTCTCGCTGGTCGTACGGGTCACCGTGCGCGGCGTGCGGGTGCTGCTCACCGGGGACCTGAGCGCGGCCGCCGAGGCACGGGTCCTCGACCGGGGCGTGGACCTGCGCGCCGACGTGCTCAAGGTCCCGCACCACGGCAGCGCCGACGCCGATCCGGCCTTCCTCGCCGCGACCGGCGCCCGGGTGGCGCTGGTCAGCGTCGGCGCGGACAACACCTACGGGCACCCGGCGCCGCGGCTGCTGTCGCTGCTAGCCCGGGACGGGATGCGGGTGCACCGCACCGACCGGGAGGGCGACCTGGCCGTCGTCGGGTCGGCGGGGGAGTGGGGCGTCGCCGCCCGCGGCGCTCCGGGGGCGCGGGCCGGGGCGGCGCACCCCGGCGAGGACGGCGTACCGCGCGGACCCGCGGTGCGGCGGGACCGTCGGCGGGCCGTGACACCATCGGGGCGTGGCAGCGGCACCCCCGGCACCGACCTCCCGCCTGCGGGCCGTCGTCGGCGAGGAGGAGCTGCTGCGCTCCCGCGCCGTGGCCGCCGTGCGCGCCGCCGTCCTCGAGCGCCACCCCGCCGCGGAGGTGCACGAGCTGGTCGCCGCGGGCCTGCCGGTCGGCCGGCTCGCCGACGTGCTGGCGCCGTCGCTGTTCGGCGAGCACCGGCTGGTCGTCGTCAGCGGCGTGCACGAGGCCGCGAGCGCCCTCGTCGACGCCCTGACCGGCTACTGCAAGGACCCCGACCCGGACCTCACGCTGGTCGTCGTCCACCACGGCGGCAAGCGCAACGAGGCGCTGGTCAAGGCGTTCACCGCGGCCGGCGCGGCGCTCGACGAGTGCGCCAAGATCTCCTCGCCCGGCGACCGGGCGGCGTTCGTCCGCAACGAGGTGCGCGCGGCCGGCGGCCGGATCACCCCCGACGCGGTGGCCGCCCTGGTCGACGCGGTCGGCGCGGACCTGCGGGCGCTGTCGTCGGCGGCCACGCAGCTGGTCGCTGACTTCGGCGGGACCATCGACGCCGACGCCGTCGCCCGCTTCCACCGCGGGCAGGCCGAGGTCACCGGCTTCACCGTCGCCGAGAAGGTGCTGGTGGGGGACCGCCAGGGCTCGATCGAGACGCTGCGCTGGGCGCTGGACCGCGGCGTCGCGCACGTGCTCATCGCCGACGCGATCGCCGACGGCATCCGCACCGCGGCCCGGGTCACCTCGCTGAACACCACCAACACCGGCGACCTCGCCCGGGCGCTCAAGCTGCCGCCGTGGAAGGTGAAGAAGGCGCAGACCCAGGCCCGCGGCTGGAGCATCGAGGGGCTGCAGCAGGCGATCGGGGTGGCCGCCGAGCTCAACGCCGACGTCAAGGGCGTGGCCGCGAGCGCCGACTACGCGCTCGAGCGGGCCATCCGCCGGATCGTCGACATCCGCGCCACCACCGGCCGCGGCCGGGCCCGCGCCGGCTACTGAACCGCCCGGCCCGGCGGGGACGCGCCCCGGCAAAGCGACGGGCCCCCGTCCTCCGGTGCGGAGGACGGGGGCCCGGGAGCGCTGGGACGCAGCTCAGAGGCTGGTCAACTGCTTGGCCATGCCCGACTTGCGGTTGGCGGCCTGGTTCTTGTGGATGATGCCCTTGCTGGCGGCCTTGTCGAGGGCCTTGCTGGCCTTCTGCAGCGCCGTGGTCGCGCCCTCGGTGTCGCCGGCGGCGGCGGCCGCGCGGAAGCGGCGGACGGCCGTCTTCAGGGCGGACTTGACGGCGACGTTGCGCTGACGCGCCTTCTCGTTCGTCTTGTTCCGCTTGATCTGGGACTTGATGTTCGCCACGCGTGAGCCTCGGTGTCTCGCAGGAGGGAAAGGGTCTGTCGGTGCGTCCGGACGGCATGCGTCAGCGGACCGGCCTGCCAGGTTACCAGCGTGCGGCGCGCCGTCCCAACCCGGCCGTGGGGACCCCTCCCCGGCACGGTGCTCCACCGCGGTGCCCCGTCGTGGGACGATGGCGGCACTGTGACGACTCCCGCTGCCACCGATCCCGCCCGGATCCGGAACTTCTGCATCATCGCCCACATCGACCACGGCAAGTCGACGCTGGCCGACCGGATGCTCGAGGTGACCGGGATCATCGAGGCGCGGCAGATGCGCGCGCAGTACCTCGACCGGATGGACATCGAGCGCGAGCGCGGCATCACCATCAAGGCGCAGAACGTGCGCCTGCCCTGGAAGGTCGGGGACACCGAGTACGTCCTCGACATGATCGACACCCCGGGCCACGTCGACTTCACCTACGAGGTGTCCCGGTCGCTGGCCGCCTGCGAGGGCGCGGTCCTGCTGGTCGACGCCGCGCAGGGCATCGAGGCGCAGACGCTGGCCAACCTCTACCTGGCCCTGGAGAACGACCTCACGATCATCCCGGTCCTCAACAAGATCGACCTGCCGGCCGCGCAGCCGGAGCGGTACGCCGCCGAGATCGCGCACATCATCGGCTGCGAGCCCGAGGACGTCCTCAAGGTCAGCGGCAAGACCGGTGAGGGCGTGCCGGAGCTGCTGGACGCGATCGTCGCGCAGATCCCCGCGCCGGAGGGCGACGCCGAGGCCCCAGCCCGCGCGATGATCTTCGACTCGGTCTACGACATCTACCGCGGCGTCATCACCTACGTCCGCGTCGTCGACGGGCGGATCTCCAGCCGCGAGCGCATCCGGATGATGTCGACCGGCGCCACCCACGAGCTGCTCGAGATCGGCGTCATCTCACCCGAGCCCAAGCCGGTCGACGGCCTCGGCGTCGGCGAGGTCGGCTACTTCATCACCGGGGTGAAGGACGTCCGCCAGTCCCGCGTCGGCGACACCGTCACGCTGCAGCACCGCCCGGCCGCCGAGCCGATCGGCGGCTACAGCGACCCCAGGCCGATGGTCTACTCCGGCCTCTACCCGATCGACGGCAGCGAGTACCCGCTGCTGCGCGAGGCGCTGGACAAGCTGCTGCTCAACGACGCGGCGCTGACCTACGAGCCGGAGACGTCCGCGGCGCTCGGCTTCGGCTTCCGCGTCGGCTTCCTCGGCCTGCTCCACCTCGAGATCGTCCGCGAGCGGCTCGAGCGCGAGGCCGGCATCAGCCTCATCTCCACGGCACCCAACGTCGTCTACCGGGTGGTCATGGAGGACGGCACCGAGCACACCGTCACCAACCCCAGCGACTGGCCCGAGGGCAAGATCGACAAGGTCTACGAGCCGGTCGTCAACGCCACGATCATCGCGCCCAGCGACTACACCGGCGCGATCATGGAGCTGTGCCAGAGCCGGCGCGGCCAGCTCGGCGGCATGGACTACCTGAGCGAGTCCCGCGTCGAGCTGCGCTACACGCTGCCCCTCGGCGAGATCATCTTCGACTTCTTCGACGCCCTGAAGTCGCGCACCCGCGGCTACGCCTCGCTGGACTACCAAGAGGCCGGCGAGCAGGAGTCCTCGCTGGTCAAGGTGGACATCCTGCTGCAGGGCGAGGCCGTGGACGCGTTCAGCGCGATCGTGCACAAGGACAAGGCCTACGGCTACGGCGTGATGATGGCCGGCAAGCTGCGCGAGCTCATCCCGCGCCAGCAGTTCGAGGTGCCCATCCAGGCCGCCGTCGGCTCCCGGGTGATCGCCCGCGAGACCGTCCGCGCCATCCGCAAGGACGTCCTCGCCAAGTGCTACGGCGGTGACATCACCCGCAAGCGGAAGCTGCTGGAGAAGCAGAAGGAGGGCAAGAAGCGGATGAAGATGGTCGGCCGCGTCGAGGTCCCCCAGGAGGCGTTCGTCGCCGCGCTCTCCACCAACGAGCCCTCCGCCGCGAAGAAGTGAGCGGCCGGCTCCTCGCCGTCTGCGTCTCCGGCTCCGACCTCCTCCCGCTCCCCGGGCGCCGGCCCGACCGCAGCGGCATCGACAAGCGGCCGCGGCCCGGCCGCGTCGCCGTCGGCGAGCTGGGCCTGGACGGCGACGTCCAGGTCAACCGGAAGTACCACGGCGGGGAGGGTCAGGCGGTCTACGCCTACGCCCAGGAGGACGCCGACTGGTGGGCCGCCGACCTCGGCCGCGACCTGCCACCGGGCCGCTTCGGCGAGAACCTGCGGACGGCGGGTGTGGACCTCACCGAGGCGGTCATCGGCGAGCGCTGGCGGGTGGGGACGGCGCTGCTCGAGGTGACCGCGCCGCGCATCCCGTGCGCCAACTTCGCCCGCTTCTGGGACGTCCCGGACCTGGTCAAGCGGTTCACCGCGCACGGCGCCACCGGCGCCTACCTGAGGGTGCTCGAGACCGGCGACGTCGGCGCGGGGGACGAGGTCACCGTCGTCGACCGGCCGGACCACGGGGTCACCGCCGGCCTGGCCTTCCGCGCGCTCACCACCCAGCGGTACCGCATCGGCCAGCTCGAGCCCGCGCTGGCGTCGTTCCCGGTCAAGGACCAGCCGAAGCTCGCCGCGCGGATCGCCGCGAGGGCCGCCGCCCCGGCCTGACCCGGGGCGCGCGCTACCGTGCCCGCGCCGGGAGCCCCCCGGCACGGACGGGAGGACGACGATGGTGCTGCGCCGTGCTGCCGCGACGGCGGCCGGGCTGGTGGTCACGGTGTCCGCGCTGGCCGGCTGCGGCGGGAGCGAGCCGGAGGAGTCCGCCTCCGACGTGCTCGCCCGCGCGAAGACCACGCTCGACGAGACGGAGTCGCTGCACTTCGTGCTGACCAGCGAGGGCGCGCCCACCACCGGCACCGCGCTGGTCGGCGGCGAGGGCGACGTCCTCCGCCCGGCCTCGTTCGAGGGCACGCTGCAGGTGCTGGCCGTCGGCTCGGCGCTCGACCTCGCCGTCGTCTCGGTCGACGGCACCGTCTACGCGCAGCTGCCGTTCACCAGCGGCTACAGCGTCGTCGACCCCGCGCAGTTCGGCTTCGGCGACCCCGGCGCGCTGCTGGACCCCGACACCGGCATCTCGCAGCTGCTCGCCCAGGCCGACGGGGCCGAGCTGGGGGAGGAGCGCCGCGTCGACGGCGAGGTGGTGCGCGAGGTGACCGCGGAGATCCCCGGCGACCTGGTCGAGCAGGTGCTCACCAGCGAGGACCCGAGCCAGCCGGTGGAGGCCCGCTTCTCCGTGGCTCCCGAGTCGGGTGAGCTGCGCCGCGCCGAGCTGACCGGCCCGTTCTACGCCGCCGACCAGGACGCCACCTTCACCCTCGAGCTCTCCGACCCCGGCGACGATGTCGAGATCACCGCACCGCCTGTCGGCTGAGTCCCGGGCGCCCGCGGTCCCGGGGCTGCCGCTGGTCGTCCTCGCCACGCTGGCGGTGCTGGTCACCGCGGCCGACACCTACGTCGTCGTCCTGGCGCTGCCGGACATCCTCGCCGGGGTCGGCGTCGGCATCGACGAGCTGCAGCGGGCGACGCCGATCGTCGGCGGCTTCCTGCTCGGCTACACCGCCACGCTGCCGCTGCTGGGCCGGCTGGCCGACCTGCGCGGCCGGCTGCCGGTGCTGGCCGGCTGCCTGCTGCTGTTCGCGCTGGGCTCGCTGCTGACCGCGACGGCGAGCGACCTGGGCCCGGCCGTCGCCGGCCGCGGCCTGCAGGGCGTGGGCGCCGGCGGGCTGGTCCCCGCCACGCTGGCCCTGGTCGCCGACCGGTGGCCGCCCGAGCGCCGGGCGGTGCCGCTGGGCGTGGTCGGCGCGGTGCAGGAGGCCGGCGCGGTGCTCGGCCCGCTGGCCGGCGCCGCGGTGCTCGCGGTCAGCGACTGGCGGGCGGTCTTCTGGCTCAACCTGCTGCTCGGGCTGGTGCTCGCCGCGGGGGTGGTGCTCACCGGCGGCGGCCGGCGGCCCGACCCCGTCGGCCTCGTCCTGCTGCTGCTCTGCGGCGCCGCCGCGGGCCTGCAGCTGGCCGAGCCGGCCGCGCTGGCCGAGGACGTCACCCTCGGTCTGGCCTGGGTGCCGCTGGCCGACGGCGTGACGGCCTCCACGCCGCTGGTCCTCGTCGCGGTCGCCGCCGGACTGGCACTGGTGGCGCGCAGCCTGGCGCACCCCGCCGGCGCGGTGCTGCCGCTGCGCGGGGTGCCGCGGCTGGTCCGCGAGGTGGACGTGCTGGGCTCGCTGCTCGCCGTCGTCGCGCTCGGGGCGCTGGTGTGGGCGTTCGCCGCCGCCGACCCGGCCACCGAGGTCGTCGCGTACGGCCCGGTGCTGCTGCCGGTCGCCGCGCTGGCCGCCGTCGGCTTCTGGCTGCACGAGCGGCGCGCGCCCGACCCGGTGCTGCCGCTGGGCGCGCTGCGGCCGCCCGGCGCGTGGGGAGCGCTGCTGGTCAACCTCCTGGTCGGGGTGGCGCTGGTGGCGGCGCTGGTCGACGTCCCGCTGTTCGCGCGCGCGACGACGACGCCCGGCGACCAGCTCGGCGCCGCGCTCGTGCTGGTGCGGCTGCTGGTCGCGGTCCCGGTGGGCGCGGTCGCCGGCGGCTGGCTGTGCCGGGTGCTGCCCCCGCGGCTGGTCGCGGCCGGTGGCATGGTGCTGGCCGCGCTGGCGCTGTGGGCGATGACCGGCTGGGGCGAGACGTCGCTGGACCGGTGGTGGTCCACGGTCGTGCTGCTGGCCGCCGGGCTCGGGTTCGGCCTGGCGATCGCGCCGGTCAACGCGGTGCTGCTGGCGGTCACCGGGCCGGCCGTGCACGGCAGCGCCAGCGCGCTCGCCGTCGTCGCCCGGACCGTGGGCATGCTGGTCGGGCTGTCGCTGCTCACCGCGGTGGCGCTGCGCCGGTTCACCGCCGAGGTGGCGGCGATCGGCTCGCCGCTGACCGTCTGCCCGGACACCCCGGCCGACTGCCCCGCCTACGACGCGGCCGTGGACCAGGCCGTCCTCACCCAGCTGCACACCGTCTTCGCGGGCGCCGCGGTCGCGGCCGCGCTGGCGGCGGTGGCGGCGCTCGTGCTGCTGCGCGAGGTCAGCCGGGCTCGCGCAGCTCGTGGTGCGTGACGGTGTCCTCGCGCTGCACGAGGTACCGGTCGTCCTCGGGGTGGTAGACGGCGTAGGCGTCGGCGTCCCCGGTGCGGACCCGGCCCCGCCACACCCGCGCTGTCCGGGCCACGGCCGGCCTCCTCGTCAGAGGGTGAAGACGATCTTCCCGGCGGTGCGGCCCTCGAGCATGCGGCCGAAGCCCTCGCGGGCCTCCTCCAGCGGCAGCTCGACGTCGATGACCGGGCGGACGCCGGTCACCGCGCACATCCGGACCAGCGACTCCAGCTCGTCGCGGGTGCCCATGGTGGAGCCGACCACCGACAGCTGGGTGAAGTACACCCGGTTGAGCTCGGCGCCCGGGTCGTAGCCGGTGGTGGCGCCGGAGGTGACGATGACGCCGCCAGGCCTGAGCGACTTGACGCTGTGGCTCCACGTCGCCTTGCCGACGGTCTCCATGACGCCGTCGACCCGCTCGGGCAGCCGGGCGCCGGTCTCGAAGGCCCGGTCCGCGCCGAGCTGGAGTGCGGCGGCCCGCTTCTCCTCGCTGCGGCCGGTGACCCACATCCGGTAGCCGGCGGCCCGCCCGAGCACGACCAGCGCGGTGGCGACGCCGCCGCTGGCGCCCTGCACGAGCACCGTCTGGCCGGGCCGCAGGCCGGAGCGGACGAAGAGCATCCGGTAGGCGGTCAGCCAGGCGGTGGGCAGGCAGGCGGCCTCGGCGAAGGACAGCTCGGCGGGCTTGGGCAGCACGTTGCGCCGGGGGACGGCGACCCGCTCGGCCATGGTGCCCTGGTACAGCTCGGAGAAGAGCGTGCGCTTCGGGTCGAGCGTCTCGTCGCCGGTCCAGCCGGGGCTGGCGACGACGCCGTGGACGACCACCTCGTTGCCGTCCTCGTCCAGCCCGGCCGCGTCGGTGCCCAGGATCATCGGCATCCGCTCCTGAGGCAGGCCGATGCCGCGCAGGCTGAACAGGTCGTGGTGGTTGAGCGAGACGGCCTTGACCTGCACCGTCGTCCAGCCGTCGGGCACCTCCGGCTCCGGGCGCTCGCCGACCTCCAGGACGGAGAGCGGGTCGTCGGGCGAGGGCGTGGAGACGAAGACGGCGCGCATGCGCCGGACGTTAGGACACCCTCGTCCGGCGGGCGACCGCGCCCGCCGGACGGGCGGGGCTCAGGCGGCCGGTGGCGGGCAGGCCACGTGCTGCCAGCGCAGCGCGACGTCGCCGGCGGCGTCGCCCGTCACGGTGTACGGCGTGCCGCCCCCGATGGTGACCGTGACCGAGCCGGTCACCTCGGCGTCCCGTTCGAGGAAGCGGCCGACGCAGTGGTCGAGTGACCCGGTCAGCGGGAGGCGCCGCACGTCCCCGGCCCCGGTCCAGGCGAGGTCGATCGTCAGGTGCGCCCCCACCGGGACGGCACCCTGTCCACCCTCCGGGGTGCAGCTCATGGCCGATTCCCCGGACACCGCTGCCGACTCCAGCTGCGCGAGGGCGACGTCGAGGTCGCCGAGGGGCACGCAGCGCAGCCCCCCGAGGAAGACGGCGACGTCGGCGACCGCCCCGCCGTCCCGACCGCCGGTGACCGTCGCGTCGACGGAGAGGTCACCGCCGTCCACCTGCGTCGTGGCGTACCAGCTCGTCGTCGCCCCGCGTCCGTCGGGTGGCGCCGCTGCCGCGGTCCCGGTCAGCGTGCCCAGAGCACCGGCAGCCAGCAGCAGTGTCGAGGCGCCGGCCGTCCGCGTCCGCATGTCGTCCTCCTCCGCGCCGCCCGGACCGTCCGGCTCCGGCGCGGGCGGCAGGGTGGCAGCGGTGGACGGGGTGCGGAACGGATCCGTGTGCGGTGGAACCGGACGACGGCGCGTCACGCCGGACGCGCCGGGACCGGTCAGGGGCAGGCCGGGACGCCCCGGGCGAGCGAGTCGTCGTCGTCGGCCAGGGTGACCGCGACGCCGTCGTAGCCGAGCTCCGGCACGACGACGCGCACCTGCCCGGTCACCACGGCGTGCCGGTCGGTGAGCAGCTCGCGGCAGGCGCCGTCGGGGCTGTCGAGGGTGTACTCGTGGCCGGGGCCCTCCGCGGTCCAGGTCAGGTCCACCACGGCGGTGCCGGTGACCTCGCCCGGCCGCGTGTGCGACCCGCAGGTCAGCGCCAGCTCCCCGCGGGCGGTCGCCGACTCCAGGCCGGCGACGGTCGCGGGGACCCGCTGCTCGGTCAGGCAGTCCCAGCCGAGGACGAAGAACTCGCCGTTGCCGAAGGCGTCGGCGTCCGGCGGGTCGAACACGGTGACGTGCACGAAGAGGTCGTCGCTGCCGCTGTCGCCGCCGGCGCCGAGGAACGCGCTGGCGTACCCGGTGCCGTCGTCGTCCGGCGCGGCCGGGGTAGTCGGCGTGGCCCGCGGGACCGCCGCCGGCTGCCCGCCGCACCCGGCCAGCAGCACCGCCGCCAGGCCTCCGATCCACCGCACGCCGTCCTCCTCCGCCGCTGCCGGGCGCGGAGGATGGCAGCCGCCGCCGGGCGGCGGAAGGACCTAGCGGACGACGACGACGTGCTCGCCGCGCGGGACGAACTCGCCGACCACCGGGGCGCCGGGCACCTCGCCGGCCAGCAGCAGCCCGCCGGAGGTCTGCGCGTCGGCCAGCAGCAGCGCCTCGTCCTCGCCGACGGCGGACAGGTCGGTGTGCGGGCGCACCCAGTCGAGGTTGCGCCGGGTGCCGCCGGAGACGAACCCGCCGGCCAGCGCCTCGCGGGCACCGGCCAGGTAGGGGACGGCGGCGGCGTCGACCACCGCGGTCACCCCGCTGGCGCGCGCCATCTTGTAGAGGTGCCCGAGCAGGCCGAAGCCGGTGACGTCGGTGCCCGCGCGGATGCCGGCGGCCAGCGCGGCGCGAGAGGCGTCCCGGTTGAGCGCGGTCATCGACGCCACCGCCTCCTCGCTGACCTCGCCGGTGGCCTTCATCCGGTTGTTGAGCACGCCGACGCCGAGCGGCTTGGTCAGCGACAGCGGCGTCCCGGCGACGGCGGCGTCGTTGCGGATGACCCGATCGAGGTCGAGGACGCCGGTGACGGCCATGCCGTACTTGGGCTCGGGGTCGTCGATCGAGTGCCCGCCGCCGACGTGGCAGCCCGCCTCCTGCGCCGCCTCGAGCCCGCCGCGCAGCACCTCGGCGGCGAGCTCGGCGGGCAGCACGTCCCGCGGCCAGCCGAGCAGGTTGACCGCGACCACCGGGGTGCCGCCCATCGCGTAGACGTCGGACAGCGCGTTGGCCGCGGCGATCCGGCCGAAGGTGTACGCGTCGTCGACGACCGGGGTGAAGAAGTCGGTGGTGAGCACCAGCCCCTGCCCGCCGGCGATCCGGACGACGGCCGCGTCGTCGCCGTCGTCGAGGCCGACGACCAGCTCGGCGGCCGGGTCGGCCGGGCCGGTGTGCGTGAGCCCCGCGACGACGGCCTCGAGCTCGCCGGGCGGGATCTTGCAGGCGCAGCCGCCGCCGTGGGCGAACCGGGTCAGCCGGACCTTCTCCGGGGCGATGGTCACGGCCCCACCGTAGGCTGATCGGTGGAGGCGTCAGGGCGCCTGGTGGCCCCCGCGGCCTCTAAAGCCGACGTGGCCGAGCAGCTCGGTCAGGCGGGTTCGATTCCCGTCCGCCTCCGCCAGCCTCCCCGCGGGCCGGCGCGCATACGCTCCGCAGCGATGAGCGCCGACCCGCGGCGGGCAGTGCCCCGCACCGACACGCTGCTGGCCGACCCGGCGCTGGCCGACGCCGCGTCGCGGCTGGGCCGGGAGCTGGTCAAGGACGCCGTCCGCGCCGTGCAGTCCCGCGTCCGCGCGGGCGAGCTCGCGCCCGGCGACGCGGTCGCCGCTGTCCTCGCCGGCCTGCCCTCGACCGCGTCCGCCCTGCGCCCGGTGCTCAACGCCACCGGCGTCCTCGTGCACACCAACCTCGGGCGGGCGCCGCTGTCGGCCGCGGCCGTCGAGGCGGTGGTCGCGGCCAGCGGCACCACCGACGTCGAGCTGGACCTGACCACCGGCCGCCGCGGGCCGCGCGGCGAGGCGGCGATCGCCGCGCTGCTGGCCGCCGTCCCCGCCGCGCAGACCGCGCTCGTGGTGAACAACTGCGCGGCCGCGCTGGCGCTGGTGGCCACGGCGCTGGGCGGCGAGCTGGTCATCGCCCGCGGCGAGCTGATCGAGATCGGCGACGGCTTCCGCATCCCCGCCCTGCTCGAGTCGACCGGCGCCCGGCTGCGCGAGGTGGGGACGACCAACCGGGTCACCCTCGACGACTACCGCGACGCCCTGCACGAGGACACCGGCGCGGTGCTCAAGGTGCACCCGTCGAACTTCGTCGTCCGCGGCTTCACGCGGGCCGTGCCGGTGCACGAGCTGGCCGAGGCGCTGGCGAACAGCGGCGTGCCGCTGGTGGCCGACGTCGGTTCCGGGCTGCTGCGCCCGCACCCGGCGCTGCCCGACGAGCCGGACCTGCAGACGACGCTGGCCGACGGCGCCGACCTGGTGCTCGCCAGCGGCGACAAGCTGCTCGGCGGCCCGCAGGCCGGCCTGGTGCTCGGCCGCGCCGACCTGGTGCAGCGGCTGCGCCGGCACCCGCTGTACCGGGCGCTGCGGGTCGACAAGACGACACTGGCCGCGCTGGAGGCCACGCTGCGCGGCCCGCAGCCGCCGGTGCAGCAGATGCTCGCCGCGGAGGTCGCGGGGCTGCGGGCCCGGGCGCGTGCTCTGGCGGGGCGGCTGGCCGCCGCCGGGGTGGACGCGCACGCGGTGGACTCCGCCGCCCGGGTCGGCGGGGGAGGGGCGCCCGAGCACCCGCTGCCCAGCGCTGCGGTCTCGCTGCCCGAGGAGTTCGCCGAGCCGCTGCGGCTCGGCGCCCGGCCGGTCGTCGGGTACGTGGCCGACGGGCGCACCCTGCTCGACCTGCGCAGCGTGCCGCCGTCGGCCGACGACGACCTCGCCGCCGCGGTGCTGGAGGTGGCCGGCCGGTGTCCCTGAGCGGCATGGACGTGATCGCGACCGCCGGGCACGTCGACCACGGCAAGTCGACGCTGGTCCGCGCGCTCACCGGCATGGAGCCCGACCGGTGGGAGGAGGAGCGCCGCCGCGGCCTGACCATCGACCTCGGGTTCGCCTGGACGACGCTGCCCTCGGGCCGGGTGCTGGCCGTCGTCGACGTGCCCGGGCACGAGCGGTTCGTCGGCAACATGCTCGCCGGCGTCGGGTCGGTGCCGGCCGCGCTGGTCGTGGTCGCCGCCGACGACGGCTGGTCGCCGCAGACCGCCGAGCACGTCGCCGTCCTCGACGCGCTCGGCGTGCGGCACGCGCTGCTCGCCGTCACCAAGGCCGACCTCGCCGACCCCGCGCCCGTGCTCGCCGACGCGACCGAGCGGCTGGCCGCGACGTCGATGGGCGCCGTCCCCGGCGTGGCGGTGAGCGCGCCGACCGGCCGGGGCGTCCCCGAGCTGACCGCCGCTCTCGAGGCGCTGCTGGCGGAGCTGCCCGCGCCGGACGCCGGCGCGCCGGTGCGGCTCTGGATCGACCGCGCGTTCCCCATCCGCGGCGCGGGCACCGTCGTCACCGGCACCCTGGCCGCGGGCACCGTGGCGCCCGGCGACCGGCTGCGGCTCGGCGACCGCGAGGTCGGCGTGCGCGGCGTGCAGTCGCTGGGCCGTCCGGTGGACCGGGCGACCGCGACCGCGCGGGTGGCGCTGAACCTGCGCGGGGTCGCCGTCGAGGACCTCGCCCGCGGCGACGCGCTGCTCACCCCCGGCGCGTTCCGGTCCACCGCGGAGGCCGACGTCGTCCTGGCCCGCGCACCCGAGGGCCGGCTGCCGGCCGAGGCGGTGCTGCACGTCGGCTCGGCGGCGGTGCCGGTGCGGCTGCGCCCGCTGGACGGGCGGGCGGTGCGGCTGCGGCTGGCCGCCCCGCTGCCGCTGCGGGTCGGGGACCGGGTGCTGCTGCGCGACCCGGGCGCCCGGCGGGTGCTCGGCGCCGACGTCCGCGACGTCGCCCCGCCCGAGCTGCGCCGCCGCGGTGCGGCCCGGCAGCGGGCCGGCGAGCTCGGCCGCCAGCAGCCCGGGCCGGCCGGGGCGGCCGCCGACCTCGCCCGCCGCCGGGTGGTGCGCGCCGACGACTTTACCGCGATGGGCTGGCCGGTGCCGGACGACGCCGTCCGCGCCGGGCCGTGGCTGCTCGCGCCCGGGCTGGTCGGCGAGCTGGCCCGCCGGGTCCCGGGGCTGGTGGCCGCGCACCGGCAGGCGCACCCGCTGGAGCCGGGGCCGCCGGTCGCCGTCGTCCGCCGGGAGCTGGACCTCCCCGACGACGACCTGGTGGCCCTGGTCGTGCGGCCGCCGCTGGCGCTGCGCGAGGGCCGGGTGGTCGTGGCCGCCGCCGGGCTGCCACCGGCCGTGCAGCGGGCGGTCGACGCGATCCGGGCGCGGCTGGCCGCCGATCCGTTCGCCGCCCCGGACGCCGACGAGCTGCGCGCCGCCCGGCTCGGACCGCGCGAGCTGGCGGCCGCGGTGCGCGACGGGCAACTGGTGCGCATCGCCGACGGCGTCTACCTGGCACCGGGCGTGGAGGAGGCCGCCCGCGCGCGGCTGGCCGCGGTGCCGCAGCCGTTCACGCTCAGCCAGGCGCGCTCGGCGTGGGGGACGACCCGGCGGGTGGCCGTGCCGCTCATGGAGTGGCTCGACGCGCGCGGGGTCACCGAGCGGCTGCCCGACGCCTCACGCCGGCTCCGCTGACCCGGCGCGCCACCTCGGTGGGTCCGTTCCGTCGCCGCTCGTGCTCTGCACACAGGTGTGTGCAGAGCACGACTCCCGGCAGGAGACCTCGGATGCCGGCGCTCGTGCTCTGCCCCCACGGGCGGGGCAGAACACGACCGCGCCGAGGGAAGAGGTCAGCCCCCGGCCTGGCGGAGCAGCGCGTCGCGCTCGCCGCTCTCCGTCACCACCGGTTGCGCGGAGGAGGCGTCGACGGTCTCCACGGTGTCCTGCGGGTCGACCGGCTCGGGCAGGGTGCGGAAGCGCTCGCGCGGGTCCTCGGGGGCGGTCACGTCCGCAGGGTCCCGCGGGGGAGCCGGGTCCGCTAGAGCGAGGGGACCCAGCGCGCCGGGCGCTTCTCCCGGAACGCGGCGATGCCCTCCTGGCCCTCCTCGCCGGCGAAGGCGCGGGCGGAGAGGTCGAGCAGGTCGTCGAACGAGCCGCGCAGCCCGCCGGCCCGCAGCAGCCGCTTGGTCTCCGCCAGCGCCCACGGCGACCCGGCGGCCAGCGCCAGCACCTGCAGGTCGACGGCGGCGTCGACCTCGTCGTCGGGCGCGACCAGGTCCACCAGCCCGCCGGCCGCGGCGGTGGCGGCGTCGAACACCTCGCCGGTGAGCATGAGCCGGTGCGCGGCGTGCGGCAGCATCCGCGGCAGCACGACCGCCGAGATCACCGCGGGCACCAGACCGAGTCGCACCTCCGACATCCCGAACGTCGCCGAGGACGCGGCCACCACGACGTCGCAGGCCGCGGCCAGGCCGACCCCGCCCGCCCGCGCCGGCCCGCGGACCGCGGCCACCACCGGCTTGGGCGCGGTCCAGATCGTCCGCAGCAGGTCGGGGAGCTCGCGCACGCCCTGGTCGCCGGCGCCGGCCCCGGCGGCCTCGGACAGGTCCATCCCCGAGCAGAACACCCGGCCGGTGTGGTCGAGCACGACCACGCGCACCGCGTCGTCGGCGAGGGCGGCGTCGAGGGCCTCGCGCAGCTGCGCGCGCAGCGCCCGGGACAGCGCGTTGCGGTTGGCGGGGGAGTCCAGCACCAGCCGGGCCACGCCCCCCGCGACGGTCACCTGCAGCAGCCGGTCCTCGTCCACGGGCGCAGAGCTCACCCCGGCATCCTGCCCCGGGGTGGCGGGGGCGCGGCACACTGGGAGCAGATGACCACCACCCTGCCGCTGCTGCCGGCGCGTCCGCCCGCGGACGACGACCTGCCGGCCGGTGCCCGCGAGCACCTGACGACGACGCCGTTCGGGCTCTACGTGCACGTGCCGTTCTGCGCCACCCGCTGCGGCTACTGCGACTTCAACACCTACACCTCCGACGAGCTCGGCCCCGGCGCCAACCGCGCCGAGTACGCGGGCACCGCGATCGCCGAGCTGCACCGCGCCGCGCGGGTGCTGGGCCCGGACCTGCCGACGGTCGCCACCGTCTTCGTCGGCGGCGGCACCCCCACCCTGCTGCCCGCCGAGGACCTCGCCGCCGTGCTGGCCGCCGTCCGCGAGCTGTTCCCCGTCGCCGGCGACGTCGAGGTGACCACCGAGGCCAACCCCGAGTCGGTGACCCCGCGGTCGCTGGCGACGCTCCGCGCGGCCGGCTTCACCCGGCTGAGCCTCGGGATGCAGTCCGCCGCCGAGCACGTGCTCGCGGTCCTCGACCGGCGGCACACGCCCGGGCGCGCGGCGCAGGCGGCGCGGGAGGCGGTCGCGGCCGGCTTCGAGCACGTCAACCTGGACCTCATCTACGGCACGCCCGGCGAGACCGACGCCGACTGGGCCGCCTCGCTCGACGCCGTCCTCGCCGCGCCGGTCGACCACGTCAGCGCCTACGCGCTCATCGTCGAGGACGGCACCCGGCTGGCCCGCCGGATCGCCCGCGGCGAGCTGCCGATGCCCGACGACGACGTCCTCGCCGACCGCTACGTGCAGGCCGACACCGTGCTGCGCGGCGCCGGGTTCGACTGGTACGAGGTCAGCAACTGGTCGCGCGGGGACGCCGCCCGCTGCCGGCACAACGAGCTGTACTGGGCCAACGCGAACTGGTGGGGGACCGGCCCGGGCGCGCACAGCCACGTCGGCGGCGTGCGCTGGTGGAACGTCAAGCACCCGGCGGCGTACGCGCAGCGGCTGGCGGCGGGGGAGAGCCCGGCGGCCGACCGCGAGGTGCTCGAGCCCGCCGACCGCGCGCTGGAGACGGTCATGCTCGGCCTGCGGCTGCGCGACGGCCTGCCGCTGACCGCGCTGTCCGACGCCGGACGGGCCCGCGCCGCCGACGCCGTCGCCCGCGGGCTGCTGGAGCCCGCCGCGCACGCCGGGGGCCGGGCGGTGCTCACCGACCGCGGCCGCCTGCTCGCCGACGCCGTCGTGCGGGACCTCACCGACTGACGGATGTCAGCCCGGGCCGACGACGTCCGGCAGGTCCGGTACCGGGATCGGCGGGTCTACGGTCGGGCGCCGTGGACGTCCCCTCCCGGTGGCGGCAGATCGGCTGGTCCCTGCCCTGGCTGCTGTTCCAGGTCTTCCCCCTCGCCGACCTGCTGACCACCGACCGGCCGACGGCGGTCCGGGTGGTCGCCGGCGCCGCGCTGCTGGTCTTCACCGCCGTCTACCTCGACGTGTTCCGCCGGTCGTTCACCCGCTGCGACCCGGGGGGACGGCTGGGCCGGCTGGCGGTGGTCGCGGCGCTCGGCGCCGGCCTCGCCGTCTGGCTGGGGCCGTCGTGGGCGGGCCTGCTGATCTACGTCTCGGCGGCCTCGGCCGCGGCGCTGCCGCAGCGCTGGGTGTGGCCGGCGGTGCTCGCCGCCGCCGCGGTGTGCGCCGGGGTGGTCGCGGCCGACGGCCAGCTCGGGAGCCTGTTCATCCTCCCAGTGATGTGCGTGCTCACGGCGTTCGCGATGCGCGGCACCCGCCACCTGGTCGAGGTCAACACCGAGCTGGCCGCGGCCCGCGAGGAGCTGGCCCGCAACGCCGTCGCCGAGGAGCGGCTGCGCTTCGCCCGCGACCTGCACGACCTGCTCGGCCACAGCCTGTCGCTCATCGCGCTCAAGAGCGAGCTCGCCGGGCGGCTGGCCGAGGTGGACCCGGCGCGGGCCCGCACCGAGATGGCGGACGTCGAGGCCGCCGCCCGCCGCGCGCTGGCCGAGGTCCGCGACGCGGTCAGCGGCTACCGCCAGGTCAGCTGCGCGCAGGCGCTGGCCGAGGCGCGCGCGGCGCTGTCCGGCGCCGGGATCGCCGCCCGCCTGCCGGACCGGGTGCCCGTGCTGCCCGGGCCGGTCGACGCCGCCCTGGGCTGGGTGGTCCGCGAGGCGACGACGAACGTGCTGCGGCACAGCGGCGCCCGGACGGTCACCGTCACCCTCGCCGACGACGGCACCGACGCGGTGCTCACCGTCACCGACGACGGCCGCGGCCCCGCCGACGACACCGCGCCCGGCTCCGGGCTCACCGGCCTGTCCGAGCGGGTGGGCGCGCTGGGCGGCCGGCTCACCGGCGGCGCCGGCCGCGACGGCGGCTACGAGCTGCGCGCGGTGCTGCCGCTGCTGCCGGCCCCCGCGGCGGCGGTGGCCCGGTGATCCGGGTGCTGGTGGCCGAGGACCAGTCGATGGTCCGCGGCGCGTTGCGGGCGCTGCTGGAGCTCGAGCCCGACATCACCGTCGTCGCCGAGGTGGGCCGGGGCGACGAGGTGCTGGCCGCCGCCCGGGAGCACGCCCCCGACGTCGCGCTGCTCGACATCGAGATGCCCGGGCGGGACGGGCTGGAGGCCGCCCGCGAGCTGGCCGCCGAGCTGCCCGCGGTCCGCGCCGTCGTCCTCACCACCTTCGGCCGGCCGGGGTTCCTGCGCCGCGCCATGGAGGTGGGCGCGGCGGGCTTCCTGGTGAAGGACGCGCCGGTCGCCGAGCTCGCCCGCTCCATCCGCGCCGTCGTCGCGGGGGAGCGGGTGATCGACCGGGAGCTGGCCGCCGCCGCGCTGGCGATCGGCGCGACGCCGCTGTCCGCCCGCGAGGCCGACGTGCTGCGCGAGGCCGCCGACGGCGCCACCGTCGCCGACATCGCCCGGCGGCTGTTCCTGTCCGAGGGCACGGTGCGCAACTACCTGTCCTCGGCGATCGGCAAGACCGGCGCCCGCACGCGGGTGGAGGCCGCCCGCGTCGCCGCCGACAAGGGCTGGCTCTAGAAGGACCCCCTCGCCCCCCACCCCCCCACCCCTCGCTCCGCTCGGGGCGGGCCCCTGCGAGAGGGCCGCCTGAGACGAGCGAGCCGAGACCGACTAGAGCGCGAGCTTCATCCCCACGTGCGAGGGGACGAAGCCCAGCCGCTCGTAGAAGCGGTGCGCCTCGGGGCGGCGGGCGTCGGTGGTGAGCTGCAGCAGCGCCGCGCCGCGGCGGCGGGACTCCGCGGCGCACCACCGCAGCATCGCCTCGCCGAGCCCCCGCCCGCGGGCGGCCGCGGCCACCCGCACGCCCTCCACCTGTGCGCGGAGGGCGCCGCCGCGGGACAGCCCGGGCAGGAACGACAGCTGCAGGGTGCCGACGACCGCCCCGGCGTCCTCGGCCACGACCAGCAGGTGCGCGGGGTCGGCGGCGACGGCGGCAAACGCCCGCTCGTAGGCGGCCGGGTCGGCCGACTCCCGGGTGGCACCGAGCGGGTCGTCGGCCAGCAGCGCGACCACCGCGGGCAGGTCCCCGGCGGTCGCCTCCCGCAGCAGCACCCCGCCGTCGAGCCGGGCCGGGTCCATCAGGCCAGGTTGGCGGGCATCAGCGCGTCGAGGTCGAGCACCCGGACGTGGATGACCGAGCGCTGCTGCAGGGCCGCCCGCAGCGCGCGGTGCAGGCCGTCCTCGAGGTAGAGGTCGCCGTGCCAGTGGACGGCGTGCGGGAAGAGGTCGCCGTAGAAGGTCGAGTCGTCGGCGAGCAGGGTGTCCAGCGCCAGTTCGCGCTTGGTGGTGACGAGGGTGTCGAGCCGGATCTGGCGGGGCGGGATCATCGCCCAGTCCCTGGTGGACAACCCGTGCTCGGGATAGGGGCGCCCGCTCCGCACCGCTTTGAAGATCAGGGACCCGACCTCCGTCCAAGACCTGCCCCGTACCGGCACCGACGCGTCCGAGCCTATCGGCCCGCCGCCCGCGGTGCCGGGCACCCACCGGGGTGGTGGACCCCGTCACGTCCGCGACGGAACGGCTCCCTGGTCGTATGCTGGATTGGCACTCGGTCCGTGCGAGTGCCAGCCCCGCCGGACCCCCGGCGGGGGCGGGCCGGAGTCCCCCGGGCTCCCCGCACGGCGACGTCGACCGGTTCGGGGAGGTGTCACCGTGGCGCACGACGAACGGCGCCTGCAGGTCCTGCGGGCCATCGTGCAGGACTTCGTCTCCACCAACGACCCCGTGGGCAGCAAGGCCCTGGCCGAGCGGCACGACCTCGGGGTCTCGCCGGCGACCATCCGCAACGACATGGCCGTCCTCGAGGAGCAGGGCTACATCACCCAGCCGCACACGAGCGCCGGGCGGGTGCCCACCGACAAGGGCTACCGGCTGTTCGTCGACCGGCTGTCGGCGGTCAAGCCGCTGTCGCCCGCCGAGCGCCGCGCGATCGAGCGGTTCCTCGACGGCGCGGTCGACCTGCACGACGTCCTCGGCCGCACGGTGCGCCTGCTCGCCCAGCTGACCCACCAGGTCGCCGTCGTCCAGTACCCGACCCTGTCCCGCAGCGCGGTGCGCCACCTCGAGGTGGTGCAGCTGACCGGCTCGCGGCTGCTGCTGGTGCTCATCACCGACACCGGCCGCGTCGAGCAGCGGGTGGTCGACTGCCCGGTCGACGTCAGCCGCGACGACGTCGCCGACCTGCGCGCCACGCTCAACGCCGCGTTCACCGGCGCCCGGCTCGCCGACGCCGGCAGCAAGGTCCCCGACCTCGTGGAGACGGCGCCGGAGCACCTGCGGGCGCTGGTCGCCGCGGTCAGCGCCGCGCTGATCGAGACCCTGGTCGAGCCGGGGGAGGACCGCCTGGTCATCGGCGGGACGGCGAACCTGGCCCGCGTCGCGCTCGACCCCGGCAGCCTGCGCCCGCTGCTGGAGGCGCTGGAGGAGCAGGTCGTCGTCCTCAAGCTGATCAGCGAGGTCGACAGCAGCGGCGCGGTGCTCGTGCGCATCGGCGAGGAGAACGCCCACGAGGCGCTGGCCGGTGCGTCGGTCGTCTCGGTGGGGTACGGCACCGGTGACCGGGCGCTGGGCGGACTCGGCATCGTCGGCCCGACCCGCATGGACTACCCAGGCAACATGGCCGCGGTGCGAGCCGTGGCCCGTTACGTCGGCCAGCTGCTGGCCGGGAGCTGAGGTCTCGACCCCCCATGGCAACCGACTACTACGGCGTCCTCGGGCTCTCCCGGGGCGCCTCCGACGCCGACATCAAGAAGGCATACCGGCGGCTGGCGCGGGACCTGCACCCCGACGTCAACCCCGACCCCGAGGCCAAGGAGCGCTTCCAGGAGGTCAGCCGGGCCTACCAGGCGCTGACCGACCCGGACAAGCGGCGCATCGTCGACCTCGGCGGCGACCCGTTCGACAGCGGCGCCGCCGCCGGCGCGGGCTCGCCGTTCGGCGGGGCCGGCTTCGGCGGGCTCGGCGACATCATGGACGCCTTCTTCGGCGGCGGGATGGGCACGCGCGGGCCGCGCAGCCGTGTCCGCGCCGGCGACGACGCCCTGATCGCGCTGGAGCTCGACCTCGAGCAGACGGTCTTCGGCACCACCGAGACGATCACCGTCGACACCGCGGTGCTGTGCGGCACCTGCGCCGGCGCCGGCACCGCGCCGGGCACCCACCCGACCACCTGCGTCACCTGCTCGGGCCGCGGCGAGGTGCAGAGCGTCCAGCGCTCGTTCCTCGGCCAGGTCGTCTCCAGCCGGCCGTGCCCGACCTGCGCCGGCACCGGCCAGGTCATCCCCGACCCCTGCCCCGAGTGCGGCAGCGAGGGCCGGGTCCGCTCCCGGCAGGACATCCAGGTCAAGGTGCCCGCCGGCGTCGAGGACGGCATGCGGATCCGGCTCACCGGCCGCGGCGAGGTCGGCCCCGGCGGCGGCCCCGCCGGCGACCTGTACGTGGAGATCCGCGAGCGCCCGCACCCGGTGTTCACCCGCGACGGCGAGGACCTGCACTGCCACGTGGCGCTGCCGATGACGGCCGCGGCGCTGGGCACCACGCTGCCGCTGACCCTGCTCGACGGCGAGGACACCGACGTCGACGTCCGCCCCGGCACCCAGGCGGGCACCGTGCTCACCCTCCGCGGCCAGGGCGCGCCGCGGCTGCGGGCCACCGGCCGGGGCAACCTGCACGTGCACGTCGACGTCCAGACGCCGACCCGCCTCGACGCCGAGCAGGAGAAGCTGCTGCGCGAGCTGGCGGTGCTGCGCGGCGAGGACCGCCCCGGCCCGTCGGACACGCACGGCGGCCTGTTCTCCCGGGTCCGGAACTCGTTCAAGTGAGCGTCCCGGCCCCCGGCGACGCCCGGCCGGCCCTCGACGGCTCCCCGCTGTTCCTGCTCGACGAGCTGCCCGACGACGGCGAGGTGCTCGTCGGCGGGGCCGAGGGCCGGCACGCCGTCGACGTCCTGCGGCTGACCACCGGCGAGGCGGTGCGGGTCGGCGACGGCCGCGGCGCCGTCGTCGAGGGCACCGTGCTCGACGCCGGCGCGGCCGGGCTGCGCGTGCAGGTCACCGCCCGCCACGAGGTGCCGCCGCCCGACCCGGAGTTCGTGCTGGTCCAGGCGCTGCCCAAGGGCGACCGCGGCCCGCTGGCCGTGGAGCTGGCCACCGAGCTCGGCGTCGACCGGGTGGTCCCGTGGGCGGCCGCGCGCTGCGTCACCCGCTGGCGCGACGACCGCGTCGAGAAGGGCCTGGCCAAGTGGCGTGCCGCGGCGCGGGCGGCGGCCAAGCAGTCGCGGCGGCCGCGGGTCCCCGAGATCGGCGACCTCATGACCACCCGCCAGGTGTGCGGGGAGCTCGCCGACGTCGACCTCGCGCTGGTGCTGCACGAGCAGGCCCGCCGTCCCCTCGCCGGGGTCGAGATCCCCGCCAGCGGCACGGTCGCCGTCGTCGTCGGCCCGGAGGGCGGGCTCACCGACGGCGAGGTCGTGGCCCTGCGCGCGGCCGGCGCCCAGCCGGTGCGGCTCGGCCCCGAGGTGCTGCGGACCTCCACCGCCGGCGCCGCGGCGCTGGCCGCCCTGTCGGTCCGGACCCGCTGGGCCTGACGCCCGGCCATAAGGTCGGCGGGGTGACCGACTGCCTCTTCTGCCGGATCGTCGCCGGGGAGATCCCCGCCGACGTCGTGCACGAGACCGACCGCACGCTGGGCTTCCGGGACGTCAACCCGCAGGCGCCCACGCACGTGCTGGTCATCCCCAAGCAGCACCACGCGACGGCGGGGCTGCTCGTCGGCGCCGACCCGCAGCTGCTCGCCGACGTGGTGGCCGCCGCGCACGCGGTGGCGATCCAGGAGGGGCTGGCCAGCGAGGACGGCACCGAGCCCGGCTACCGCCTGGTGGTCAACACCGGCCCGCAGGCCGGGCAGACCGTCCACCACCTGCACCTGCACGTCCTCGGCGGCCGCGACCTCCGCTGGCCCCCGGGCTGAGCCGGGCGGGCCGCCTGGCAGGGTGGCCGGCATGACCGACGCCGGCAGCGCCGCCCCCGTCCGGATCGAGCGGGACGGCGACGTCGCCGTCGTCGTGCTGGACGCGCCCCCGCTCAACCTCTTCGACGAGTCGGTGTTCGCCGCGTTCGAGCGGGTCGTCGCCGAGCTGGTGACCCTCACCGAGCCCGGCCGGCCCGACCGCGCCCGCGCGGTGCTGCTCGAGGCCCGCGGGAAGGTCGTCTCCGGCGGCGTCGACGTGCACGCCTTCCGGGACATCGCCGAGGGGCCCGAGCCGGCGCAGCGCGGCGCGGCGCTGTGGGCCCGGCTGCTGCGCATCGCGCAGACGCTGGAGGACCTGCCCGTCCCCACGGTGTTCGCCGCGCACGGGCTGACCCTCACCGCGGCCTTCGAGCTGGCGCTGGCCTGCGACGTGTTGCTCGCCGCCGAGCGCGCGTCGTTCGGGCTGGTGGAGATCGTCGTCGGGCTGACCCCGTCGATGGGCGGGCCGCAGCGGCTGGCCGAGCGGGCCGGCCCGGCGCGGGCCAAGGAGCTGGTCTTCACCGGCGAGCGCTACCCGGCCGCGGTGCTGGAGCGGTGGGACGTGGTCAACCGGGTGCTGCCCGACGACGGCTTCGCCGAGGCCGCCCGCGACTACGCGCGCCGGGTCGCCGCCGGCCCGACGATCGCGCACGCGGCCACCAAGCGCCTCGTGACCACGGCGGTGCGGCACGGCGCGCGGGCCGCCGACGAGATCACCCCGCAGGTCTCCGGGGCGCTGTTCGCCACCGACGACCTGCGCGGCGCCGTCGCCTCCTTCCTGGCGGACGGGCCGGGGAGGGCCACCTACTCGGGGCGGTGACCTGCGCGCGAGCGCGGTTCCCGGTGGCGGGGCGCGGGTAGAGTCGAACCGTCTAGTTCCCCGTGCCAGGAAGGCAGGGTCGAGGGTTCTTGCCCGACACCTCCCCGAACGTCCCCGTGCCGGGCGCGCCCACGTCCCGCGAGGCCTCCGCGCAGGCCGTCGCCGCGGACAGCGCCAGCACCCTCGCCAGCGCCGCCCCCGCCGCGGTCCGCGCCACCATCACCGTCCCGGACTCCGTCTCCATGGTCGCCCTGCTCGGCTCCGGTGACGAGCTGCTCCGGCTGGTCGAGTCCGAGGTCGACGCCGACGTGCACGTCCGCGGCAACGAGATCGCCGTGACCGGGCAGCCGGCCGACAACGCCTTCGCCGTCCGCGTGTTCGACGAGCTCATCGCGCTGCTCGGCACCGGCCAGGCGCTGCGCCCGGACTCGGTGCGCCGGGTCATCGGCATGCTGCGCAGCGGCGGCTCCGAGCGCCCGGCCGACGTCCTCAGCCTCGACATCATCAGCCGACGCGGCCGCACGATCCGGCCCAAGACGCTGAACCAGAAGCGCTACGTCGACGCGATCGACGCGCACACCGTCGTCTTCGGCATCGGCCCCGCCGGCACCGGCAAGACCTACCTGGCGATGGCGAAGGCCGTGCAGGCGCTGCAGACCAAGCAGGTCAACCGGATCATCCTCACCCGCCCCGCGGTCGAGGCCGGCGAGCGGCTGGGCTACCTGCCCGGCACGCTCAGCGAGAAGATCGACCCGTACCTGCGCCCGCTGTACGACGCGCTGCACGACATGGTCGACCCCGAGTCGATCCCGCGGCTCATGCAGTCGGGCACGATCGAGGTCGCGCCGCTGGCCTACATGCGCGGCCGCACGCTCAACGACGCGTTCGTGATCCTCGACGAGGCGCAGAACACGACCGCCGAGCAGATGAAGATGTTCCTCACCCGGCTCGGCTTCGGCTCGAAGATCGTCGTCACCGGTGACGTCACGCAGGTCGACCTGCCCGGCGGCGCGCAGAGCGGCCTCAAGGTGGTGCGGGAGATCCTCGACGGCATCGAGGACGTGCACTTCGCCAACCTGACCAGCTCCGACGTCGTCCGTCACCGGCTGGTCGGCGACATCGTCGACGCCTACGAGCGGTGGGACGCCGCCCACCAGCAGGGTGCCGGCCGTCCCGCGGGCCCGGCCCGGCCCGCGCGGCCGACGCGCCGGCAGGGGAGCTGAGCGCCGTGCCCGTCGAGGTCGCCAACGAGTCCGAGATCGCCGTCGACGAGGCGGAGCTGACCGGCATCTGCCGGTACGTCCTCGCCGAGATGGGCGTCAACCCGATGGCCGAGCTGTCGGTGCTGTGCGTCGACCCGGACTACATGTCCGTGCTGCACGAGCGCTGGATGGGGGAGAAGGGCCCGACCGACGTCCTGGCCTTCCCCATGGACGAGCTCGACACCGCCCGCCCCGACGACCCCGAGCCCGGCCCGGCGCTGCTCGGCGACGTCGTGCTCTGCCCCTCGGTCGCCGTCCGGCAGGCCCGGGCCGCCGGCCACTCCATGGACGACGAGCTGCTGCTGCTGGCCACCCACGGCGTGCTGCACCTGCTCGGCTACGACCACATGGAGCCCGAGGAGGAGCGGGAGATGTTCGGCCTGCAGACCCGCCTGCTGGAGGGGTGGCGCTCGGCGCCGCGGCAGCCGGTCACCGGTGAGCCGGCCGAACGGGGTCCCGGGACGCGGTGACGCGATGAGCGCCGGTGCGGTCACGCTGCTGGTCGTCGCGATCTGCCTGGTGCCGCTGGCCGGCCTGTTCGGCGCCATGGACGCCGCCCTGCAGCGGGTGTCCAAGGCGCGGGTCGAGGAGCTGCGCCGCGACGGCGTCCGGCGGGCGGCCACCCTCGAGCGGGTCCTCGACGAGCGCGCCCGGCTGGTGGCGCTGCTCCTGCTGCTGCGGATCGTCTGCGAGATGGTCGCCGCGGTGCTGGTCGCCGTCGTCCTGGTCCGCGTGCTGGGCATGGGCTGGCAGGCGGTGCTCGTCGCGGCCGGCGTGATGACCGTGGTCAGCTACGTGCTGGTCGGCGTCGGGCCGCGGACGCTGGGCCGCCAGCACGCCTACCCGGTCGCGCTGGCCACCGCCGGGGTGGTGCGGCTGCTGGGCCGGGTGCTCGGCCCGGTCGCGACGCTGCTGATCCTGATCGGCAACGCGATCACCCCCGGCCGCGGCTACCGCGACGGCCCGTTCTCCACCGAGGTCGAGCTGCGCGAGCTGGTCGACCTCGCCGAGGAGCGCGGCGTGGTCGAGTCCGGCGAGCGGAACATGATCCACTCGGTGTTCGAGCTCGGCGACACCATCGCCCGCGAGGTCATGGTGCCGCGCACCGACGTCGTGTGGATCGAGCGCACCAAGACCGTCCGGCAGGCGCTGGCCCTGGCGCTGCGCAGCGGCTTCAGCCGCATCCCGGTGATCGGGGAGAACGTCGACGACGTCGTCGGCGTCGTCTACCTCAAGGACCTGGTGCGCCGGTCGCAGAACCTCGGCGAGGCCCGCGGCCCGAAGGTCGAGGAGCTCATGCGCCCGCCGGCGTTCGTGCCGGAGTCCAAGCCGGTCGACGAGCTGCTGCGCGACATGCAGGCCCGCCGCATCCACATCGCGATCGTCGTCGACGAGTACGGCGGCTTCGCCGGCCTGGTCACCATCGAGGACATCCTCGAGGAGATCGTCGGCGAGATCGCCGACGAGCACGACGCCGTCCAGCGGCCGCCGGTCGAGCACCTCGACGACGGGTCGGTGCGGATCACCGCCCGGCTGCCGGTCGAGGACCTCGCCGAGCTGTTCGACGTCGAGCTGCCCCGCGACGACGACGTCGAGACCGTCGGCGGCCTCCTCGCCCGCGAGCTCGGGCTGGTGCCGATCGAGGGCTCGTCGGCGGAGGTCGCGGGCCTGCGGCTGGTCGCCGAGAGCACCGGCGGGCGGCGCAACCGGATCGACACGATCCTGGTGTGCCGGGTGCCCGACGCGGACCCCGAGCACCAGTCCGGGGCCCCCCGGGCGGAGGTCCCGGCCGCCGCCGAGAGCTGACGTGGAAAGCTCGTCCCTCGTGCCCGACCTGCAGCCCGAGGACGCCAAGCTCGTCACCCTCGCCCGCTCCGCCCGCGGCCGCACCGGCGCGCCGGAGGGGGCCGCGGTCCGCGACACCGACGGGCGCACCTACGTCGCCGCCAGCGTCGCGCTGCCCTCGCTGCGGCTGTCCGCGCTGCAGGCGGCGGTCGCCGCGGCGGTGTCCAGCGGTGTCGAGGGCCTGGAGGCGGCGGCGATCGTGTCCGACGCCGACGCCGTCGAGCAGGAGGGCCTGGCCGCCGTGCACGACCTGACCGCGTCCGCGCCCGTGTTCCTCGCCGGCCCCGACGGGTTGCTGCGCGCCACCTCGTGACCGCGACGAGTGGGGGCCGGAGGCCTCCGCGAGGAGCGGTCGTGGGGGCTCCCGCCTGTGGGGGACGGCACGTGGCCGCGGTGTCGGCCGGTGGGCCGACGATGTCATCACGCAGTGGGAGACTGGGCCGGTGAGCACGCCGGACCAGCCGTACCGCAGCGGCTTCGCCTGCCTGGTGGGCCGGCCGAACGCGGGCAAGACCACGCTGACCAACGCGCTGGTCGGCGAGAAGGTCGGCATCGTCAGCAACCGGCCGCAGACCACCCGGCACGCCATCCGCGGCGTCGTGCACCGGCCGGGTGGGCAGCTCGTGCTCGTCGACACCCCGGGCCTGCACAAGCCCAAGAGCCTGCTCGGCCGCCGGCTCAACGACGTCGTCCGGGACACGCTGTCCGAGGTCGACGTCGTGGTGTTCTGCGTCCCGGCCGACCAGCCGGTGGGCGCCGGTGACCGGTTCATCGCCCGCCAGCTGAAGGAGGTCACGGCCCCGGTGGTCGTCGTCGTCACCAAGACCGACGCCGCGAGCAGGAAGCAGGTCGCCGAGCAGCTGGTGGCCGCCAGCCAGCTCGTCGAGGCCGCCGAGGTCGTGCCGGTGAGCGCGGTCGCGGGCGACCAGGTGGAGCTGCTGGAGGACCTGCTGGTCGGCCTGCTGCCCGAGGGGCCGCCGCTGTACCCCGAGGCGCAGACCACCGACGAGGACACCGACCGGCAGATCGCCGAGCTCATCCGCGAGGCGGCGCTGGAGAAGGTGTTCCAGGAGGTGCCGCACTCCCTCGCGGTCACCGTCGAGGAGCTCAACCGCCGGCCCGATCCCAAGCGGGAGGGCGCGGAGCTGGTCGAGGTGCACGCGCTGCTGCACTGCGAGCGCCCCAGCCAGAAGCCGATGCTGCTGGGCAAGGGCGGGTCGGTCATCAAGGCGATCGGCACCGAGGCCCGCGCCGGGCTCGAGCAGCTGCTCGGCGCCCGGGTCCACCTGGACCTGCACGTCACCGTGCTCGGCGAGTGGCAGGACGACCCGAAGAAGCTGAACCGGCTCGGGTACTGATGAGCACCACGCCGAAGTCGCTGTACCGCGACGAGGGGATCGTCCTGCGCACCCAGAAGCTGGGGGAGGCCGACCGGATCGTCACGGTCCTCACCCGCCGGCACGGCAAGGTGCGCGCGGTGGCCAAGGGCGTGCGCCGCACCAAGAGCAAGTTCGGCGCGCGGCTCGAGCCGTTCAGCCACGTGGACGTGCAGTTCTACACCGGCCGGAACCTCGACATCGTCAGCCAGGCGGAGTCCATCCGCTCCTACGGCTCGGTCATCGCCGCGGACTACCGCGCCTACACCGCCGGCACCGCGGTACTCGAGACCGCCGACCGGCTGACCGCGGAGGAGAAGGAGCCCTCGCTGCGGCTGTTCCTGCTCGTCGTCGGCGCGCTGCGGGCGCTGGCCGAGCAGACCCACCCGGCCGGGTTGGTGCTCGACGCCTTCCTGCTGCGCGCGATGTCGGTGGCCGGCTGGGAGCCCGCGCTCGGCGACTGCGCCCGTTGCGGCCTCGAGGGGCCGCACCGGCACTTCTCCGTCCCGGCCGGCGGCACCGTCTGCCCCGGCTGCCGCCCGACCGGCTCGGCCATGCCCAACCCGGTCACCATCGGCCACCTGGAGGCGCTGCTGTCCGGCGACTGGGCGACCGCCGAGTCCAGCGAGCAGCCGCAGCGCCGCGAGGGCAGCGGGCTGGTGGCCGCGCTGCTGCAGTGGCACCTCGAGCGCGGGCTGCGCTCGCTGCCGCTGGTGGACCGCTCGGACCCGTCGGCCCCGCGCCGGGAAGTGAGCCTGCTGAGTGAGGCGTGAGGTCCCGGCGCCGCGGCAGGTGAAGACCCCGAACCCGCACCCCACGGGGGTCCGACCGCCCGAGCTCCCCGCCGACAAGGTGCCCCGGCACGTCGCGATCGTCATGGACGGCAACGGCCGCTGGGCCAAGGAGCGCGGCCTGCCCCGGACGGCCGGCCACGAGGCGGGGGAGTCCTCGCTGTTCGACTGCGTCGAGGGCGCCATCGAGCTCGGCGTGAAGGCGATCAGCGCCTACGCGTTCTCCACCGAGAACTGGCGGCGCAGCCCCGAGGAGGTCCGCTTCCTCATGGGCTTCAACCGCGACGTCATCCGCCGCCGCCGCGACGAGATGCACGACCTCGGCGTCCGGGTGCGCTGGGCCGGCCGTCGCCCACGGCTGTGGCGCAGCGTCATCAGGGAGCTCGAGGTCGCCGAGGAGCTCACCCGGGACAACGACGTCCTCACGCTCACCATGTGCGTGAACTACGGCGGCCGCGCCGAGATCGCCGACGCCGCCGCGGCCATCGCCCGGGAGGTCGCCGCGGGCCGGCTGGACCCGGGCAAGGTCGACGAGGACACCGTCGCGCGGTTCCTCGACGAGCCGGACATGCCCGACGTCGACCTGTTCGTGCGCAGCTCCGGGGAGAACCGGACGAGCAACTTCCTGCTGTGGCAGTCGGCCTACGCCGAGTTCGTCTTCCTCGACACCCTCTGGCCCGACTTCGACCGCCGGCACCTGTGGGCCGCGTGCGAGGAGTACGCCTCCCGCCAGCGCCGCTTCGGCAAGGCGTAGGGGCCCGTCCGCGGGTCCGCGGCCGGGACCGTCCGGGCCGCTCCGCGGGCGTCCGCGCAGCCCGGGGGGCGGTTCCCGCTGCCGCGCCGGAATCCGTTGACAGTGCGTGCGCGTGACCTGACAGTGGCGGCTCCCCCGACAGAGGACGGAAGACCCCCACCGTGAGCGAGAGCACGATCGCGTCCCAGCACGCCCGGACCCCGGCGGCGCCACCGCAGCCCGGTGACCTGAACGACCAGCTGATCGCCAGTGACTTCTGGACCGACCAGATGCTGGCCGACGCCGGCATCCCCGTCGTCGACGTCCCGTTCGTCACCTTCGGTGGCGGCATCGGCTCGTTCGTGACGGTCGACTACCTGCGGATCTGCGGTGTCCCGACGAGCGCCATGCGCGTGCTCACCCCGCTGAAGACCCCGTGGGAGAGCTACGAGTACCTGACGACGGTCTCGCAGATCCCGCGCGGCGAGCGGCTGCGGTCGGACTCGTCGTCCTGCCCCGACAACATCTGGGGCTTCCCGAGCTACGCCATCCGCGAGGCCCTGCAGGGCAACCTCAAGCAGGCCTGGAACGTGCTGGTCGAGCCCATCTTCGCGAACTACTACACACCGAAGGCGGGGCACGCGTTCGAGTCGATGGAGAAGGAGATGTACCGGATCCGGTATCCGGAGATGGTCGTCAACGGCCAGGTCCGCATGGTCCGGCGCCGCGTGGGCGGCGGGTACTTCACGATCCTGACCCCGCCCGAGGGCGCCACCCCGACCCGGCGGATCGCGTACCGCAGCACCTGGGTGCACGTGGCCGTCGGCTACCCGGGCCTGAAGTTCCTGCCCGACCTGCAGCGCTACCGCAACGAGTACAACGACTACGGCAGGGTCGTGAACGCCTACGAGCGGCACGAGCAGGTCTACGAGCGGCTGCACCAGCGCCCGGGCACCGTGCTCATCCGCGGCGGCGGCATCGTGGCCTCGCGGGTCCTGCAGCGGCTGATCGACGACCGCGACCGGCTCGGCCTGCAGACCCAGATCGTCCACCTGTTCCGCACCTACGTGGACAAGCCGCACGGCACCGGCATCCTCAAGCGCCGCAAGGGCGCCGACGGCTGGGCCTACCAGGGCTTCAACTACCCGAAGTCGGTGTGGGGCGGGCAGCTCAAGCAGCAGGTCCGCAAGAGCGAGGGCGCCGAGCGCAAGCGGCTCTACGACGAGATGGGCGGCACCAACACCCCCGTCCGCCGGGACTGGAAGGAGCAGCTCAAGCGCGGCCGGACCGAGGGCTGGTACCGCGTGATGATCGGCAGGATCGAGGAGATGAAGCCGGTCGGTGACCTCGTCGAGGTCACCGTCAGCACCCCGGACCAGGGCCCGCACACCGGCACCTTCGACGCCGTCATCGACTGCACCGGCCTCGAGGCCGACATCCGCGAGCACCGCGTCCTGGCCGACCTGCTCGACCACTCCAACGCCACCCGCAACCCGGTGGGCCGGCTCGACGTCCAGCGGAACTTCGAGGTCACCGGGACGCAGAACGGCGGCAAGGTCTACGCCTCCGGCAGCGCCACCCTCGGCGGCCCGTTCCCCGGCGTCGACACCTTCTTCGGCCTGCAGATCGCCGCGCAGGAGATCGCCGACGACCTCATCCAGCAGGGGTTCGCGCAGAAGCTGGGGCCGGGCCGGTCGACCAGCCAGTGGTGGAAGTGGGTCCGCAACAAGCAGATCTGACCGATCCGCCCCCCGACTCGACGACCGACGCCCGCGACGACCGAGAGAGACGACACCGTGCTGCCCACCCTGAACGGCCGCATCCAGACCAGGATCTTCCTGCTGGCCGTGGTCGGTTCGATCTGGACCCTGATCATCACCCCGGTGCTCCCGACCGGGGCCTCGCTCGGCGCCTCCTACGGCGCCACCTTCTCCGTGCTGCTGGTCGTGCTGGTGCTCGGCGTGCTCTGGGAGCTCGTCTACCACGGCATCCAGCAGTTCCGGTGGGAGAAGGACTGGCCGACGCTGTTCGGCCTGCTCACCGGCATCCCCGAGGGCCTGCTCGTGTGGTTCCTCTTCGCCGGCGGTGCGATCCCGTGGATCGACTCGCTGCCCGGCCCGGCCTTCGCCATCCACTTCGTCAGCACCTGGCTGATCGTGTGGCTGGTCGCCAACGGCCCGATGCGCGTGCCGTTCATCCACTGGCGGATCAACGGCGGGAGGCTCATCTGATGTCGGCCCCCACGCCTCCGCTCACCGGGACGACCGGCGCGCCGGCCACCGTGCCGCCCTTCGACCAGGTCGCCGTCCGGGTCGCCCCCGGCCCCGACCTCGTCGTCCGGATGCCCGGGGTGCTGCTGGTCGTCGGGGTCCCCACGCAGCCGTCCGGCCCCGCCGCCCCGGCGGCCCGGCCGGCGCTGGTCGGGTGGGGCTCCGCCCCGGTCCCGCCCGCGCCCGCGGCCGCCCCGGCCGGCGACGCGCTGGTCGGCGAGCTGGTCACGCTGTGCCGCCGGGTGTCCGCGGCCGGCTCCCGCGCCCCGGGCCGCCGGCTGCACGAGGACCTGCGCGCCTGGCTCGGCACGGTGACCGAGCCGCCGTCGTTCGCGGTCGCCGCCGCCACCGAGGACGGGCTGACGCTCGTGCTCGTCGGCGGCGGCAGCGCCGAGGTGCCCGACCTGGGGCTGCGGCTCACGCCGGCCCAGGGGGAGAAGCTGGACAACGGCACCCTCGTGCTCGACCGCTCCGTCACCTGGCCGCCGGCCCCGCTGCACCTGTCGGCCGGCTCGCCGGCCGACGCCGCGCCGCACCCTCTCGCCGACCTCGAGGCCGGTGCGGTCCCCGGCGCGGCCGCGGTCCTCTCGCCGGCCCCCGCGCCGTCGGCCGCCGCTCCGGTGCCGTCGGGCACCATGCAGGTCCGGCTGCCGGCACCGCACGCCCGGGTGCCGCTGTCCACGGCGAAGCCGCCGGCCCGCCCGGTGCCCGCCGCGCCCGCGGGGGGCCCGGCCGGGCACGACCACGCCGGGTACGAGCACGCCGGGCACGCGCACGCCGGGTACGAGCAGGCCGGGCACGCGCACGCCGGGCACGCGCACGCGGCCCCGGCACCCGCCGCCGACCCGGCTCCGGTCGCGCCGCCGCCGGTGGAGCTGCCGGCGCCGGAGCGGTCCGCGCTGCTGTTCGGCGCCGCCGCCGAGGCGGAACCGGCGCGGCAGCCGCTGCCGACCCCGGGCCAGGAGCCGGCGCCCGCGGCCGCGGAGCCGGAGGACGAGCGGCCCACGGTCAAGGGCATCCTCTGCAAGAACGGCCACCTCAACGACCCGCGGGCCGGGTTCTGCGCGCTGTGCGGCATCCGCACGACGCAGCAGACGGCGGTGGTGGTCGAGGGCGTGCGCCCGCCCCTGGGCCTGCTCGTCTTCGACGACGGCGCCACGGTCAGCCTGGACATGGACTACCTGCTCGGCCGCGAGCCGGAGACCGACGAGCGCGTCGTCTCCGGGCAGGTGCGGCCGCTGCTGGTCCTCGACCAGACCGGCGGCGTCAGCCGGCACCACGCCGAGATCCGGCTCGAGGGCTGGGACGTGCTGCTGCTCGACGTCGGCTCGGCCAACGGCACGCTCGTCGCCCCGCGCGGCGCCCCGGGCTGGTCCTCGCTGGTGCCGCACCAGCCGATCCGGCTGACCCCGGGCACGGCGGTCCGCATGGGCGGTCGCCAGTTCGCCTTCGAGTCGCAGCACGGCGGGTACTGACCCGCACCCCGCTCCACTCCGGCGCCCGTCTCCCCACCCGGGGAGGCGGGCGCCGTCGCGTTCCCGGCCGGTTCCCCGGGCCGCGGGTGGTCCTGCCGACGCTCGTGCTCTGGCCGCAGGGGGGGGGGGGGGCCGTGGGGGCGCCCGAGGTGCCACCTCCCGCGGCCCGGGCTCCGCCCGCCCGCGGGGTGGGTACCGGCTAT
>NZ_JBJGZJ010000028.1:0-54312 GCF_054050435.1 Geodermatophilus sp. SYSU D01036
CCTGCACCCGCTGCAACTCGGCGGCGGCCTGCTCGTCCGACAGCAGCGCCACCGGCAGCCGGGGGATCGACACCGGCCGCTCGATCAGCCAGCCGGCGAGCGCGCGCTCGACCGGCGAGACGTACTCCGCGACCTCCTCCACACCCCGCACGCTACGACCGGGGTACGACAGTTCCCGCAGGTCAGACCGCCTGTTCGGTCCTCCGCGGGTCGAGCGGACGGACGAGGCGGCCGATCGCCAGCTGCGCCAGCGGCGCGTAGCCCACCACGATCGGCGCCGGGCCGGAGACGCGGAGACCGGTGGTGCTGCCGCCGTCGGGACCGTCGGCGACCCAGTGCAGCAGGTGCAGCCGCACCGGGCCGGCGCTCACCGTCCACGCCCACTGCCGCGCCGCCTCGTCCACCGACTCGACGACGAACGGCAGCGTCACCCCCACCGGCCCGCGCACGCGCCCGCTCAGCCCGGCGACCAGGCGGGGCCCCGGCACGTCGACCCCGGTGATCTGCGGCGCCCACTCCGGCCACCGCGCGGGCCGGGCGTAGCGCTCCCAGGCCTCGGCGGGCGGCACCGGGCCGGAGGCGTGCAGGGTCACGGTCGTCATGCCGCCCTCCCTGCCCGCCGCGGGCCCGAGCCACGCACCGCGGACGGCGGCACGGTCAGGCCGGCGGGCCGCCGAGCAGCAGCTCGCGCAGCATGTGCATGGCGAGGACGACGGAGCGCTCGCGCACCGCCGTCCGCGAGCCGGGCAGCCGCACCGACCGCGCCTGCTGTCCCATGGGGCCGACGGCGCACAGGTGCACGGTGCCCACGGGCTTGTCCGGCGTCCCGCCGCCGGGCCCGGCCACCCCGGTGACCCCGACACCGACGTCGGCCCCGAACCGCGCCCGCGCCCCCTCGGCCAGCGCCAGCGCCACCTGCGTGCTCACCGCGCCGTGCTCGGCGAGCACCTCCCCCGGCACCCCGACCAGCTGCTCCTTGGCCGAGTTCGCGTACGAGGTGATCCCGCCGAGCACGTACGCCGAGGACCCGGCCCGCTCGATCAGCCGGGCCACCAGCAGCCCGCCGGTGCACGACTCGGCGGTGGCGATCGTCAGCCCCCGGTCGGTGAGCGCACCGGCCACCAGCTCGTCGAGGGTGGGCCCGGTCGAGTACAGCGTCGCGGCGTACGTACTGGTCAGCACGGCGGCCAGCCGGTCGTACACGGGCTGCGCCTCGGGCGCGAAGCGCGTGACGATCTCCAGCTCGCCCTCGCGCAGGCAGGTGGTGACCTCCAGCCCGCCGAGCTCGTGCTCGTGCTCGCGGAGGGTGGCGGCCAGCTGCGCCTCCAGCGTCCCCCAGAGCCGGATCGTCTCCTGGCGCAGCTCCCCCGCCCCGGCCAGCACCTCCTGCACCGGCCCGGCCGCCAGCGCCGCCGGCCACATCCCCTGCAGCTCCGACGGCGGCCCGGGCAGGACGACGACGACCGGCCCGCCGCGGCCGTCGGCGGGCGGGACGACGAGGCCCGGGGCCGTCCCCACCGGCTCGAGCACCGTGGCGCCGGCGGGCACCATCGCCTGCTTGCGGACGCCGGCCGCCGTCGCCTCCGGATCGGACCGCCAGCCGCGGCGGGCCATCAGCCGCTCCACGACGGCGGCGACGCGCTGCTCCAGCTCCGGGTCGACGTCCAGCGGCCGGCCCTGCACCTCGCCGACGACGGCGGCGGTGAGGTCGTCGGCGGTGGGCCCGAGGCCCCCGGTGGTGACCACCAGCTCGACGCCGGAGGAGGCGAACCAGGCCAGCGCGGCGCGCACGTCGTCGGGCCGGTCGCCCACGACGAGGACCGACCCCACGTCGACGCCCGCCCGGCGCAGTTCCTCGGCGAGCCACGGCCCGTTGCGGTCGGCGACCCGGCCGGTCAGGACCTCGGTGCCGGTGACGACGATGCCCGCGCGCGTACCCACCCGCCCGACCCTAGGAGGACGTCGTCCTCCCCGCCGGGTGCGAGGCGGTCCGCCGGACCCGCCGCCCCGCCTCCCCGGGCCGGGCGCGGACCGCCGCTAGCGTGCGGGGAGGACCGGTCCCACCCCGTGCGGGACCGGTCGCCCGCGTCCCAGGAGGAGAGCACCCGTGACCACCTCGCCCCCGCCGGCCGGCCCGCGCACCCAGCAGATCCCCACGGGGGAGGGCGCGACGGCCGCCGGCCTGGCCGGACACCCGGGCGCGCCCGCCGTCCCGCCGTCGGTCCTGCCGGCGCCCGCGTACCCGGTGACCACGCCCCAGCCCGCGACGACGCCGGAACCCGCGCACCACTCCCAGCCGGCCCACCACGAGCCCGCCCACTTCGCCCCGGCCCACCCCGCACCGGCCCACTTCGCACCGGCCCACCACGAGCCCGCCCACCACGCGCCGCTCCCCCACGAGCCGGCCCACCACGAGCCCGCCGGCTACCAGCAGACCGGACCCCAGCCCACCGGCCCCCTGGACTCGCTGCTCGGCGCCCCACGGGTGCCCCCGCCGGCCGCCGTGCCGCAGGAGGCCCCGGCCGCCCGGCCCGAGAAGCCGGCGCGCCCCCGGGCGCCCCGCCGGCCCCGCGACCGGGCCGCGCTGATCGGCGCCGGCCTGGCCGGCCTCGGCCTCGTGCTGCTCGAGCTCGGGCTCGCGCTGCGCCTGGACGGGCCGCGCCTGTGGGGCCAGGTCCCGGCCTGGGCGGCGTTCGCCACCGTCTGCGCCCTGCTCGGCGGCGCGGCCGCGCTGTCGCGGCTGGTGCCGGCGCTCCGCCTGCGCCCCCTGACCGCCGAGCGGCTGGCCCTCGGCGGAGCCGCCGGGCTGGCGGTCTTCTGGGTGCTCGTCGTCCTCCCCCACGCCGACACCGACCGCGGCTTCCTGCTCACCGCCGCGCTCGGCGCCGTCGCCCTCGCCGCCTGGCTGGTGCCCGGCCGCCGACGCTGACCGGACGCCGGCGGCTCAGCCGGCGCGGCCCCAGCCGTTGCCGCGCCCGTTGCCGCCGGCGTTCCCGTTCGCCTCGCCGTTGCCGTTCTCGTTCGCCTCGGCGTCACCGGCGGCACCGGCATCTCCGGCGTCCTCGGCGTCGCCGACCTCCGCGGTGTCCTCCGGGTCCCCGGCCGTCGGCTGCGGGACCGGGACGGCGTCCGGCTCCGGCGCGGCAGGGGTCTCCGGCGCGGCCACCTGTGTGGCCGGGCCCGCGTCCCCCGCCCAGGACGGCGCGGTGGACTCCGTCCACCACGGCGGGGGCGCCGGCGTGGACGAGGGCGCCGGCGCCGTGGCCACCGTCAGCGTGACCGTCTCCCCCGGCGTCAGCCGCCCGACCGGGGTCACCCCGGTGACGGTGCCCGGGGCCGCGTCCGCGGTCTCCGCCACCACCCGGAGCACCCGCAGCCCGGCCGCGACCAGCTGCTCCTCCACCTCGTCGGCGGACCGGCCGACCAGGTCCGCCCGCCGCACGTCGGTGCCCGCGTCCGCCGGGGACTCCGCCTCGGCCGCCGGCACGGGCGCCGTTCCCAGTGCGGCCATCTCCAGCACGCCCACGCCGAGCGCGGCGCCGACCGCGAGGGTCGCCACCCCGGTGAGGACCCGACCTGCCCGTCGGCGACGCGGCGCGGGGGCGGGCGGGGCCACGGCCGGCGAGAAGGCGGACACGGCGGGCGGCAGCGGCGCGGTGACCGGGGGCGGCGCCGGCGGCAGCGGGCGGCCGGCGCGGACCGTCTCCACCGCCCGGCACACCGCCGCCCCGTCGGCGAGCCGGCCGGCGGGGTCCTTGGCCAGCATCCGCGCCACCAGCTCCCGCACCGGCTCCGGCACGTCACGGGGCAGCGGGTCGGGCTCGTCGCGGAGCTGCCGCAGCGCGATCTGCACCGGGTGCTCGCCGTCGAAGGCGCGCCGCCCCGCCAGGCACTCGTAGGCGACCATCCCGAGCGCGTAGACGTCGCTGGCGGGCCCGGCCTTGCCCCCGGCCGCCTGCTCGGGCGAGAGGTAGTGGGCGGTGCCGACCACCTGGCCGGTGCGCGTCAGCGGGGCGCTGCCCGCCGACCAGGCGATGCCGAAGTCGGTGATCCGGACGACGCCGTCGGAGCCGACCAGCACGTTGCCCGGCTTGACGTCGCGGTGCACCACCCCGGCGGCGTGCGCGGCGGCCAGGGCGGCGGCGGTCTGCCCGACCAGGTCCAGCACCCGCTCGGCCGGCAGCCGCCCCTCGCGGGTCACCAGTGCCGACAGCGGCTCGCCGTCGACGAGCTCCATGACCAGGTGGGCGCAGACCTCGCCGTCCTCGGTCACGACCTCGCCGTAGTCGTACAGCGCGGCGATGTTGCGGTGCAGCAGCCGGCCGGCCAGGCGCGCCTCGGTGCGGAACCGGGTGCGGACGGTCTCGTCCTCGACGTACTCGCTGCGCAGCAGCTTGACCGCGACCGGCCGGTCCAGCAGCGCGTCCCGGCCGCGCCAGACCTGGCCCATGCCGCCGGTGGCGAGGAGGCCGAGCAGCTCGTAGCGGCCGCCGACGACGCGACGCACGGGACTGCCGTCCATCGCACCTCCTCGGTTCCGTATCAGTCGTCGGGGAAGTCTCCCGCGGCGGAGGTGGTCCCGCTCGGCGTCCCGGCGGGGCTGGTCACCGGTGAGGGTGACGGCGAGGTGCTCGTGCTGGTGCTGGAACTCGTGGTGGCGGTGCCCGTGGGCGTGGCCGACGAACTGGTGGCGCCGGTCGTCGGCGAGCCGGTCGTGGACGAGCCCGGTGCGTTCGCGGTGGTGGGGGTCGCGGCGTCGGTCGGCTCCGGGACCGTCGTGCCCGGGGCCGGTTCCGTCACGGGCGGGGGCGGCTCGACGACCGTGCCGGGCGCGCTGTCGCCGGTCACGGCCGAGACGCCGCCGCCGCCCTGCCCCGTGGACGACGCCCCGGACCGGCGGCCACCGCTCGGCGCCACGGCGAAGGTGACGACGACGTCGTCGCCGGGCTCCAGGCGCACGCCCTCCGGCGACACCCCGAGCACCCGGCCCGGGACCGCGGACCCGGTCACCTGCTCGCGCCGCTCCACGCCCAGGCCCAGCGCGGACAGCTGGGTGGCGACGTCGTCGATCGGCCGGCCGACGTAGTCGCCGGCCTCCAGCACCACGCCGTCCTCGCCGTCGCGGGTCTGCGCGGCGACGACCGTCGGGGAGGCGGGGTCGTCGACCAGGGCGGTGAAGACGACGCCGGCCAGCCCGGCGCCCAGCAGCAGCGCCAGCAGCGGCACCAGGACCGCCGCGACCCGGCGGCGGGGCGGCGGCGGGGGGCCGGGGCGCCGCGGCCCGTGCCGGCCGGGCAGCGCCCCGGACGGGCCGGGCGCGGCCTGGGTGAGCGGGCCGGCGTCGACGGCGACCGGGCCGGCGCTGACCGGGGCGGCGTCGACCGGGGCGGCCACCGCCACCGCGGCCGGCGCGGCGGCCGGGACGGGCGCGGGCGGCGCCGGCGGCTCGAGGTCCGGCAGCCGCCCGGCGCGGGCGTCCTCGACCGCGGTGACGAACGCGGCGCCGTCGGGCATGCGGGCCGCCGGGTCCTTGGCCAGGGCGCGCCGGATGAGGGTGCGGACGTCGCGGGGCAGCGTGTCCGGCAGCGGCTCGGGGTCCGAGCGCAGCTGCTTGAGCGCGATGGTGACCGCGTTGTCGCCGTCGAAGGCGGGGTGCCCGGTGAGGCACTCGTAGCCGACCAGGCCGAGGGCGTAGACGTCGCTGGCCGGGGTCGCCAGGTGCCCCTCGGCCTGCTCCGGCGAGAGGTACTGGGGCGTGCCGATGACCTGGCCGGTCTGGGTGAGCGGGACGCTGCCGGCCGACCACGCGATGCCGAAGTCGGTGATCTTCACGCTGCCGTCGGCGCGGACCAGGATGTTGCCCGGCTTGACGTCGCGGTGCACCAGACCGGCGCGGTGGGCCTCGGACAGCGCGGCGGCGGTCTGGCCGAGCACCGACAGGGTGGTGGAGGTGTCCAGCCGGCCCTCGCGGCGCAGCAGCGCCGACAGCGGCTGGCCCTCGACCAGCTCCATGACCAGGTAGGCGAGCGTCTCGCCGGTGTCCCCGGCCTCGGTCTCGCCGTAGTCGTAGACCGCGGCGATGTTCGGGTGGTTCAGCGCGGCGGCGTGCTGGGCCTCGGCGCGGAAGCGGGCGAGGAAGGTCGGGTCGCCGGTGTACTCGCTGCGGAGGACCTTGACCGCGACCGGGCGGTGCAGCAGCACGTCGGTGCCGCGCCACACCTGGCCCATGCCCCCGGCGGCGATCAGCTGGGAGAGTTCGTAGCGGTCACCGAGCATCCGGCGACCCGGTTCCACCACGGGACCTCTCCCATCCCTGCCGGCCCTGCTGCCGACGCCGTCCACCCCCGGCGCACCGCCTCTCGTCCGCAGAGGTGCCCGGTCCTTCCGAGACCACACATCCTCCCAGCAGTCCCACCCGTCCGGGGAGTCCCGTGCGTCACGGCTCGGCATCGACTCCGCGACACCCCGGCGACACGCCGGGGAACGGCGGGGGGGCGGCGGCTCAGCCGGTGAAGAGGGCGCGGCCCCACCAGTCGGCGTCGTCGCGGACGCCGGGCGGGCAGGCGAACACCGCCGAGGAGGTGTGCCGGACGTACTCGTTCATCGCGTCCAGCCGCAGGTTGCGCTGCACCTGCACGAAGCCGGTCTCCGGGTTCCGCTGGAAGGCGATGAAGAACAGCCCGGCGTCGAGCCGGCCCAGTCCGTCGGAGCCGTCGACGAAGCTGTAGCCGCGGCGCAGGATCGCCGTCCCCGCGTTGGTCGGGTGGGCGAGGAAGACGTGGCTGGTCTCGGGGATCGCGAACTCGCCGTCGACCTGCTTCGTGAAGTCGACCGGGTCGAACTCCGCGCGCTGGCCGAGCGGCGCCCCGGTGCCCTTGGTGCGGCCGATGGTGCGCTGCTGCTCGTCCAGCGAGGAACTGTCCCACGGCTCGATCAGCATCCGGATCCGCCGGGTGACCAGGTAGGAGCCGCCCCGCAGCCAGTCGGCTCTGCCCTCCTCGCGGTCGTCGTCCCCGACCCACACGAACCGGTCGAGGGCGCTGCCGTTCTCGGCCTTGAGGTTGTCGGTGCCGTCCTTGAAGCCGAACAGGTTGCGGGGGGTGGCCTGGCCGGTGCTGGTCGACGACGTCCGGCCGAAGCCCAGCTGCGACCAGCGCACGCTCACCACGCCGGCGCCGGTGCGGACCAGGTTGCGGACCGCGTGGACGGCGACCTGCGGGTCGTTGGCGCAGGCCTGGATGCACAGGTCGCCGCCGCTGATCGCGGGGTCGATCTGGTCGCCGGGGAACGCCGGCAGCTCGGCCAGCGGCGCGGGCCGGCGGGCGGCGAGGCCGAAGCGGTCGCGGCCGTCGGCGGTGGTGAACAGCGTGGGCCCGAAGCCGATCGTGATCGTCAGCCCGGACGGCGGCAGGCCGAGCGCCTCGCCGGTGTCGTCCGGCGGCGCGTACCGCTCGCCGTCGACGGCACCCACCGGCCCGGCGTCCCGGCCCGCGGTCATGCGCCGCGCGGCCTCGGTCCAGTCCTGCAGGAGCGCGACCAGGTCGTCGCGGCTGTCGGTGGTGACGTCGAGGGCGACGAAGTGCAGCCGGTCCTGGGCGGGCGTGACGATCCCGGCCTGGTGCTCGCCGTGGAAGGGCACCGCGTCGGTCGGGGCCGGCCCGGCGTCCGGGGCCTCGTCGGCGGTCGCCCGGCCGACGACCCCGCCGGCCGCGCCCGCGGCGAGGACGCCGGCGGTACCGACACCGACGGTGCCGAGCAGGCGGCGGCGGGACAGACCCGGCCGCTGCGGCGCGGCCGGCTGGTCGGCGGTGGGCTCCGTCATGGCTTCCTCGGGACGGGGACGGTCTCGCAGGGCGCAACGCCCCGCGGACACCGGCGCGTCCCCGGCGTCGGTGTTCCGCGGGTCACTGGTCCGCGACGACCGCCGCGACCTGGCTGACCGACTCCGACAGCGCGGTGATGCTGTCGGACAGGCCGCGGAGCTGGTCCTCGGTGAGCCGGTCGTGCGGCGTCCAGCCGCCGTCGGTGCGGTACTGCTCGAGCGCGGCCTCGGTGGCGGCGAACCGCTCGTCGATCTCGGCGACCAGGTCGGGGTCGGCGTCCTCGAGGTGGGGGCGCAGCGCCTGGACGGCGGCCTCGGAGCCCTCGAGGTTGGCGGCGAAGTCCCACAGGTCGGTGTGCGAGTAGCGGTCCTCCTCGCCGGTGATCTTGCCGGTGGCGATCTCGTCGAGGAGGGCCTTGGCACCGTTGGCCAGCTGCAGCGGCTCCAGCGTCGTGTCGTTGGCGAGGTCGACGACCTGCTGCACGTTCTCGAGCAGCTGGTCGGCGTAGGGGGTCATGCCCTCGGTGGTGCCGCCGACCCACAGCGCCTGCTCGATGCGGTGGTAGCCGGTGAAGTCCTCGCCCTCGGCCTGGTCGCCCTCGCGGCCGTCGATGAGCGGGTCGAGGTCGCCGAAGACCTCGGCCACCGGCTCGATCCGCTCCCAGTAGGTGCGCGCGACCGGGTAGAGCGCCTTGGCGCCCTCGACGTCGCCCGTCTTGACCGCGTCGACGAACGCCGTGGTCTGCTCGAGCAGCGCACCGGTCTGGCTCTGCACGTAGCGCTGGTAGTCCGCGCTCGCCCGGGCGAGGGTCTCGTCCTCCGACAGCGACTGCGCCTCGCCGGTGACGGTGAGGTCGCTGCGGATGCCGTCGCCGACCATGCCGGGCTTGCAGGCGGTCTCGTAGCTGCCGGCGGGCAGCTCGACGAGCAGCTCGCGGGTGAGGCCCGGGGCGATGTTCTCCACCTCGCCCATCACCCGGTCGCCATCGGCGTAGACGTAGAACTCGGTGACCTGGTCGCCGGAGTTGGTGACCTGGAAGCTGTGCGTCCCGGCCGGCAGCTCGCTGCTGGCGACGTCGCAGGCGTCGTCGGCGGCGGCGACGGCGACGGCGACGGTGTCGGCGGCCTCCCCGCCGCCGGACGCCGCGCCGGAGCCGGTGTCGGCGCTGCCGCACGCGGCGGTGGTCAGCGCGGCCAGCAGGCCGGCGGTGAGCAGGGGGAGGCGGCGGTCACGCACGGACATGCTGGGTGGTCTCCGACGGCTGGGAGGGGGTCCGGGCCGGGTCGGCGCCGGAGGGCTGCGGGGCGGCCACCACGTTCGGCGCGGGGGCGGCGAACGCGGGCGTGCGGGCCGGCCAGAGGAAGGCGACGAGCACCGGCACCAGGTAGGCGACGTAGGCGATCGTCTCGAGCACCGTGGGCGCCGCGGTGACGTTGAAGATCCCGGCGATCGCCGCGCCGTACCAGCTGTCGGGGTCGAGGACGCCCGAGATGTCGAAGGCGAGGACGTCCAGGCCGGGCAGGACGCCGGCCTCCTGGAAGTCGTGGACGCCGTACTTGAGGATCCCGGCCGCGACGAAGACCAGCAGCACGCCGCTGACGGTGAAGAACCGCGACAGGTCGATCCGGATGGCGCCCGCGTAGAGGCCGATGCCGACGACGACGGCGGTGAGGACGCCCGCGGAGATGGCCACCAGCGGCGTCGCCGTCGTCGTGGCGCCCTGGGCGGCGGCGTAGAAGAGCAGCGTCGTCTCCAGGCCCTCGCGGACCACGGAGAGGAAGGCGACGCCGGCGACGGCGAGCGTGCCCGTGCCCAGCGCCTGCTCCAGCTGCCCGGTGAGCTCGCCCTTGAGCTTCCGGGCGGTCCGGCGCATCCAGAAGACCATCCAGGTGACCAGCGCGACCGCGAGCACCGAGGTGATCGCCTCGAACAGCTCGCGCGAGCGGTAGTCGGCCAGCAGCGTCGTCTCGGTGTAGGTGAGCAGCGCGCCGAAGAGCACCGACAGGGCGACCGCGGCGGCGACACCCGCCCACAGGGGCAGCAGCCGGCGGCGCCGGCCGGACCTGACCAGGTAGGCGACGAGGATGCTGACCACGAGGGTGGCCTCGAGGCCCTCGCGGAGGCCGATGAGGTAGCTGGCGAGGAACGCCTGGCCCATGGCTGACCCATCTGTCGGGGTTCGGGGAACCCCCGGGTCCGTACTGAGGGCAGGCACACCTTACTCGCGGCGGGTGGTCGATCCAGTCCCCGTCCGCGGGAGGCCCCCTCGGCCGCGCGCGGGCGTGGCAGGGTGACCGGCATGTCAGAGACGACCGCCACCACGACCGTGACCCGCGAGGACGCCGGCGGCGTCGCGACCGTCACCCTGCAGCGACCCGGGATCTCCCGGGCGATGCGGCGGGAGCTGCTCGAGGTGGTGCAGGGGATCGCCGGCGACGGGTCGGTGCGGGCGGTGCTGTTCACCGGCACCGGCCGGGCGTTCTGCGTGGGCCAGGACCTCGCCGAGCACGTCGAGTCGCTGCGCGGGGACGCCGGGACCTCGCTGTCGGTCGTCGAGGACGAGTACAACCCGCTGGTCCTGGCGCTGGCCGGGCTGCGGGTGCCGGTCGTCGTCGGGATCAACGGCGCCTGCGCCGGCGCGGGCCTCGGGCTCGCTATGGCCGGCGACCTGCGGGTGGCCGCCGCGGGCGCGAAGTTCACGACGGCGTTCACCGGCATCGGGCTGTCCAGCGACTCGGCCCTGGCCGCGCGGCTGGTGCACAGCGTGGGCGTCGCCCGCGCCACCGAGCTGCTGCTGCTGCCCGACGCCTTCCCGGCCGAGACGGCACTGCAGTGGGGCCTGGTGCACCGGGTCGTCGAGGCCGACCGGGTGGCGGACGAGGCCCGGGCGCTGGCCGAGCGGCTGGCCGCGGGGCCGACGGCGGCCTACCGGGCGGTGAAGACCGTGCTGGCGGGCGCGCCCACCGCCTCGCTGGAGGAGACGCTGGCGCTGGAGGCCCGGCTGCAGACCGAGCTCGGCGGCACCGCCGACCACGCCGAGGCGGTCGAGGCGTTCCTCGCCAAGCGCCCGCCGCGGTTCACGGGCCACTGACCGAAGGACCCCGTCCTCCCCACCCCTCGCAGGCTCGGGGTGGGACCCGGGACGGGGCCGGGGGAGCTGAAGAAGGCCCTCCGCCGCGGGCCTCAGGCCCGGCTGAGGGTGGTGCAGGGGCCGCAGACGTCGCGGGCCGACGTCGGCCACTCCTCGTCGAGGGTGATGCGGGCGAGCGTGCCGCAGAGGGTGAGCTCGCAGGCGCCGTCGACCTCGGACGCCGGGCGGTGCAGCTCGACGGCGTGCCACAGGGCGGCGGTCGGGCCGTGGGCGCGGCTGCGGGCGGCGACGTAGGCGGTCGCGGCGAACGCGGTGGGGGCGGTCGGGGCGGCGGTGGTGGCCATGCAGGGAGGGTCGACGGAGCGCCCCCCGCCGGGGAGCCGGGCCGCCGCGGTGTCACCCACCCGGGTGAGACGGCGGGCCCGCGGGGGCGACGGCAGGATGTCCCCGTGGAGCTGACGAAGCACGGGCACGCCTGCGTCGTGATCAGCGACGGCGACCGGCGGCTGGTCGTCGACCCGGGCGCCTTCACCGACCCGGCGGCGCTCGAGGGGGCGACCGCGGTGCTGGTGACGCACGAGCACCCCGACCACTTCGTCGGCGACCGGCTGCGTGCGGCGCTGGAGGCCGACCCGGCGCTGGAGGTGTGGACGAACCCGTCGGTCGCGGAGCAGCTGGACGGCCCCGGGAGCCGGGTGCACGCGGTGGGCGACGGCGACGCGCTGACCGTCGCCGGCTTCGACGTGCAGGTCCACGGCGAGTGGCACGCGGTGATCCACCCCGAGCTGCCCCGGGTGCGCAACGTCGGCTTCCTGGTCGAGGGCCAGGTGTTCCACCCCGGTGACGCGTTCACCGTGCCGGGGACCCCGGTGGCCACGCTGCTGGTGCCGCTGCACGCGCCGTGGTCGAAGGCGGCCGAGGTGATCGACTACGTGCGGGCGGTGGACGCCGACCAGGCCTTCGCCGTGCACGACGGCCTGCTCAACGACACCGGGCTGGGCCTGATGGCCGGCCTGCTGGGCGAGCGCGGCCCGGGCACGCCCACCCCCTACGGCCGGCTGGCCCCGGGAGAGGCGGTCGAGCTCTGAGGCCCGCCGCCTCCCCCAGCGGAGGTCAGCGGCGGACGGCGCCGCGGCGCGAGCGGGCCGAGATGCCCTCGGCGACGCCGATCAGCAGGACGGCGGCGACGACGGCCAGGACGAAGCCCAGGACGTTGAGCTCCCAGATGCTGCCGGTGCCGAAGAACTGGGCGATGAGCCCGCCGATGAGCGAGCCGACCACGCCGAGGGCCAGGGTGGCGAGGATGCCCAGGTGCTGCTTGCCCGGGACGATGAGGCGGGCCAGGGCCCCGATGATCAGGCCGGCCACGAGGAAACCGATCACGACGATCCTCCGGTGGGTGCGTGGCGCCCGGCCCGTCGCCGGGCGCGCCTGCAGGTCATCTACCCGCATGATCACGGCGCACACCCGGGCCGTTCGTCACCGGTCCGCGGGGACCTGCTCCACGTGCGCCGGGAGCTTGTCCAGCTCCTCGTCGACCGTGCGCTGCACGAACTGCTGCACGGCGCGGCGGACCAGCCGGTCGGCCAGCCGGGGACGGCGCGGCTCGTGGGTGAGCGTGATGGTCACCCGGGTGGCGCCGTCGGCGGCGTCGTCGAGCTCGATGCGCGTCGTCCACGTCTCGGGGGTGAGCTCGAGCCGGGTGGTGACCACCCGCTCGGGCTCCCACTCGACGATCTCCCCGCGCGGGGCGCCCTCGCGGGGGGTCCCGTCGGCGGGGAGGCGGCCGGGGACGCAGACGAACCGGGCGCCCTTCCCGGACCGGCCGCCCTCGACGACGTAGGAGACGTCGCAGACGGCGCAGTAGGGCTCCAGCACGGCCAGCGCCCGCCACACCCGGCGGCGCGGCGCGGCCACCTCCCGGGTCCCGCTGGCCGTGGTCACGTCCCGACGGTAGACGGGGGACGGCCGGGTGCCGGGGCGAGGTCGGCGAGCACGGCCCGGGCGACGGCCCAGCGCTCCTCCCCCACCCGGCGCGCCCAGTCCCGCTCGACGTCGGCCAGGCGCCGGCGCACCGCCTCGTCGACCTCCCGGCCGCGGCCGGTGCGCCGGACCAGCCGGGCCCGCCCGTCGGAGGGGTCGGGGAGCACCTCGACGTACCCGCCGGCCTGCAGCGGCGCGAGCGCCTGGGCCAGCGCCTGCTTGGTGTGCCCGCTGTCGGCGGCCAGCCGGCTCAGCCGCTCCCCCTCGGGCGGCAGCATCGCCAGCAGCCGGTAGTGCCGCATGCGCAGGCCCGGGTAGCGCGCGTCGCTGAGAGCGTAGAGGTCGTCCCGGATCAGGGTCATCGCCTGCTCGAGCAGCGTGGTGACCAGGACGGGGCGTTCTCGGTTGACGGGATCGGACAAGCGGCTTCACCATCCACCCACCGTCAGACAAGCGGCTTGACCATCCTCCCACGGGAGCCCGCGATGACGACCTCGCCCTGGCTGGCGTTGTTCCGCCCCGTGCACCTCCACCTCCCGCCGCGTCGCGGCCAGCGGCGTCCGCGGTGACCGGCCTGCCCGGCGGGACGACCGTCGCCGAGCTGCTGCCCGCGCTGCGCCTCCGGTCGGGCGACCCGGCGCTCGAGGTCGAGGCGGTGACCTGCCGCCCGCTGGAGCACGACGTCAGCGCGCCGTCGACGCGGGCGCTGACCCGGGTCGCCGTCGAGGGCCGGGGGCCCGGCGGGCGGGTGGTGCTGCGCCTGGTCGCCAAGGAGCTGCAGGCCGCCCGGTACGGCCTGCCGCCGCAGATGCCCGACGACGCCCGCGCGCACCTGGACGAGGTGATCCCGTGGCGGCTGGAGGCCGACGTCCTGGCCGCCGGCGTCGCCGGGTGCGCCCCGCCCGGGCTCCGCCCGCCGGACGTCGTGGCGGTGCACGAGCAGCCCGGCGACCGGCTGACCCTCTGGCTCGAGGACGCCGAGCCGGTCGACGCCCCGTGGACGGCGGACGACACCCTGCGCGCCGCGGAGGCCCTCGGCCGGCTGGCCGCCCGCCGCCGCGGCCGGCCGTGGCCGCCGATGCCGGGCGGGGACTTCCTCACCGTCTACCGGGACGAGCAGCTGGGCGCCTGGGCGGTCCCCTGGCTGCGGGACGACGCCACCTGGGCCGCGCCGGTCATGCGGGTGCCCGAGGTCGTGGCCCTGCGGGAGGAGGTGTGCGCGCTGGCCTCCCGCGTCGACGACGTCCACGCCCGCCTCGCCGCGCTGCCGGTGCTGCCCGCCCACGGGGACGCGACGCCGATGAACCTGCTCCGGCCCGCCGCGGCGCCGGACACGTTCGTGCTGGTCGACTGGGCGATGGCGGGCCCGGCGCCGGCCGGCTTCGACCTCGTGCCGCTGCTGTTCGGCCGGGCGGAGTGCGGCGCCGGCCCACCCGACGAGGTGCCCGCCCTGCTCGGCCCGGCGGTCGCCGCCCACGCCCGCGGGCTGGCGGCCGAGGGCGTCGACGTGTCCCCCGCCGACCTGGAGACAGGGGTGCTCCTGGCTGCGCTGCTGCGCTACCCGTGCACCGGCCTGCCGCTGCACCTGCTGTTCGAGCCGGTGACCGGCGAGGTGCTCGGGCACGCGGCGCGGCGGGCGGCCTTCGTCCGGATGGTCCTCGACCTCGAGCCGCGGCTGGCCGCGCTCAGCGGCCGGTGACGCCGCCCTCAGAGCTGCAGGGTCGCCGCGGCGAGCAGGTAGGCCGCGGACACGGCCTCCGGGTCGTGCAGGTCCCCCGGGTCCTCCGACACCGCCCGGGACCGCCCGCGCACCGCGGCCCCGGGGTCGCCGGCGACGAGGTCCTCGGAGAGCCCGGCGACGACGGCGAGGGCGTCGTGCTCGTCCAGGTCGTCGAGGACGAGGCCGTCGTGGAGGAGCGTCGCCGCCTCGAGGAGCACCTCGCGGGCCGCCTCGGCGTCCACCTCGGGCCGCGCCCGCGCGACCGCCTCCGCGGTCGCCAGGAACCGGGCGCGCAGTGCGGCTGCGACGTCGGGCGGCACGCCGGGAGCCTGCCGGCGGGCCCGTCCCCCGGTCGAGCGGATATCCCGGTCGCCGTCCCCCGGCGTCCTCAGCGGCCGGTGACCGAGACCTCGAACTCGACCTGGCTCACGTCCGGCCGCAGCCGGGAGAAGCTGTGCACCAGCGGGTGCCCGGCGCTGTCGCGCACCGTGGTGCGGACGACCAGCAGCGGGGAGCCGGCGGCGATCCGCAGCAGGTCGGCCTCGTCCGGGGCGGCGGTGCCGACGTCGACGACGATGCGGGCGTGCGCGAGGTCGGCGCCGTACTCGCGGCGCAGGAAGTCGTACAGCGAGCCCTCGCTGAAGTCCTCCTCCGCGGCCCGCGGGTAGAGCGCCGCGGGCAGGAAGCTGTGCGCCACGTGGTTGGGCGCGCCGTCGACGCTGCGCAGCCGCTCCAGCTCGACGACGTCCTCGGCGACGTCGAGGGACAGCTCGGCGGCCACCGACGACGGCGCCGGTACGACCCGCTGGGTGAGCACCGTCGTCCCCACCTGGGCGCCCTGCTCGGCCATCACCGAGCTCCACCCGGCGATGCGGTGGACGAAGCTCTCGCGGTACTCGTGCCGGATCGCCGGGCGGGTGACGTAGGTGCCCCGGCCCTGCTCGCGCACGAGGTGGCCGTCGGCGACCAGCCCGTCGACGGCGCGGCGCAGGGTGATCCGGCTGACGCCGTACTCGGCGCACAGCGTGGGCTCCGGGGGCAGCAGGGCCCCCTCGGGCATCGCGGCGACCCGGCGCCGCAGGTGCTCACGGACCGAGAGGTACTTCGGTCCCGCCGTCGCCGCTGTCACGGGCGCCAGACTATGCGGGGAAAGACGTCTGAGGACGTCATGTCGTATGAGACGTCTCTCGCTCGGGTGACGTCCACCCCTACGGTGCCCGGAGTTCGACCACGGTCACCTCGGGCCGCGCACCGATCCGCATGGGCGGTCCCCAGTACCCGGCGCCGGTCGTGACGTACAGCTGCGTGTCCCCGTGCCGCGACCAGCCCTCGACCGCGGGCTGGTCGAGGCGGATGGCGTAGTCGAAGGGCCACAGCTGCCCGCCGTGCGTGTGCCCGGACAGCTGCAGGTCCACGTCGGCGGCCCGCGCCTGCTCGACCATGTACGGCTGGTGGGCGAGCAGCACCACCGGCGTCGCGTCGTCGCGGCCGTCGAGGGCGGCGTCGAGGTCCGCCCCGTGCCCGGGGACGCCCGAGCCGGCCGCGGTGCGGTCGTCGATGCCGGCCAGGTCGAACGACGCGCCGCCGCGGGCGATCGGCACCCGCTCGTTGCGCAGCACCTCGACGCCGAGGGTGGGCAGGTGCCGCAGCCAGGCGGTGGTGTCGACGAAGTACTCGTGGTTGCCGGTGACGAAGAAGACGCCCTGCTCGCTGACCAGATCGGCCAGCGGCGCGACCTCCTCGCGCAGCTGGTCGACCTCGCCGTCGACCAGGTCGCCGACGATCGCCACGACGTCGGGGCGCTGGGAGTTGACGATCTCGACCAGCCGCTCGAAGCGCCGTCCGCCGTACGTGGCCGACAGGTGGCCGTCGGAGAAGGTCACGATCCGCAGGCCGTCGAGCGCCGGGTCCAGCCGCGGCAGGGTGACCGGCACCCGGCGGACGACGGGCGCGGAGTTGGCGAGGTACACGCCCGTGCCCGCGGTGCCCAGCGCCACCGCGCCGGCGGTGACGGCCAGCGAGCGGGCGAGGAACAGCCGGCGGGAGGGGTCGGCGACGACCGCGCGGTCCTCCGGCCGCGGGGCCGGCTCCGGGTCGGGGCCGACGGCGGGGACCGGTGCCGGCGCGGCCGGGGCGGCGGCGGGGACGGCGGGCCGGCGGGTCCAGCCGCGCAGCACCAGGCGGACCGGCTCCAGGACGAGCAGCGCGAGGAACGCGTAGAAGGCGATCCCGAGCCAGGTGTAGGCCACCCAGTCCAGCGGTGCGGCGGCGTCCAGGGGCAGCGTGCGGCGCAGCAGCACCGCGGCGGCGGGCAGCAGGGCGAGCACCACGGTGAGAGCGGTGAGCCGTCGCCGCGCCCGGCCGGGCCGGGTGGTGCTCCTGACCAGGCGCCACCAGAGGTAGCCGTGCAGGAGGAGCAGGGCGAGCAGGACGACCGTCCCGAAACCGAGCAGACCGATCAGGGACAGGACGGACCTCGCTTCGGCTGTGCGGGAGACACCACGGCAGGAGACGTGCGGGCGGCCCGGGGTGTTCCCGCCCCGGGCCGGCGCCCGCCCGCTCAGGCCTTGACGGCCGCCTTCACCGCGGCGCGCAGGGAGGGCTCGAGCGCCCAGAACCGCTGGTCGGCGTGCTCGGCGCGCAGCTCCTCCAGCGCGTGCAGCCGGCCGTAGGCGAAGGTGTCCTCCCCCGCCCCGACGGCGGCCGCGGCCAGCCGCAGGCACCACTGCCGGGCGACGACGGTGTCCTGGGCCTCGCCGAGCACGTCCTGCACCTCCTTCATGCAGGCGACCAGGGCCTCGGCCGGCGCCCCGAGCACCGGCGCGGCGACCTCGGCGGTGTAGCGGACCCGCTTGGCCGCCTTGCGGACCTCGTGGAGGGCGTGCTCGGTCTCGTCCTCGTGCGCGCCCGGGTCCTCGGCCTCCCGCTCGCGGGCCTCGTCGATGCGGGCCTGCATCCGCTTGCCGGTGCGCCTGACCGCGTCGACGAGGACGGCGTGCGCGGGCTCACCGGCCGCCTCGAGGAGCGGCGGGTCGGCGAGCAGCGCGTCGAGGGCGTCGAGCAGCGCCAGGTGCCGCCGGTCCGACAGCGCCCGGACCGCCGCCTTGCGGCCCCGCTCGACGTCGGCGATCTCGGTGGACTGCAGCCGGGCGGCCACCGGCCCGCGGACCAGCTCGACCGGCTGCGCCGCGACGACGGACTTGAGGTGCTCGAGGGCCACCTCGCCGTCGCGGGCGCCGGAGAGCGCGGCGCCGATCCACTGCAGCTCGTCGCGGACCGGGTCGGTGGCGGTGCGGTCGAGCACCGGCCGGAACGCGGCCAGGATGCTGCGCAGCCGGCGGCAGGCCACGCGCAGGTCGTGCACGCCCTCGGGGTCGCCGGTGCGGACCCCGATGTCGGCGGTCTGCAGCGCGTCGACCTGGGTCCGCAGCGCGCCGAGCACCACCTCGCCCGCCGTCGGCCCGTTCTGCTTCCGCTGCTTCTTCCCCTTCTTGCCGCCGTCCCCGTCCTCCGCGGCGGCCGGCGGACGCGCGGGGGCGAGCGCGGCGAGCCGGTCGGCCAGCACACGGGAGAGCTTGGACGGCAGGGCGGAGGGCTCGATGCCCGCCGCGGCCAGCGCCTCGGTGACGCCGTCGAGGAGCGCCCGGTCGCCCTCGACGAGCTCCACCTCCAGCTCGCGCCACGTCATGACGGTCGCCGGGCTCTCGGGGTCGGGGGCCAGCGCGGTGCCGGTGACGGTGTCGGCGGCCACCTCGGCGAGGACGCGGCCCTCGTCGTCGAGCAGGTGTGTGACCTGCCGCGTCGTCTGCAGGGTGGCGACCGGGCCCGGCCTCGCGCCGCGCAGCACGGCGGTCACCGGCTCGGTCACGGCCCGCGGGACGACCGTGCGCCGGGTGCCCAACGGGGCGTGCACCTCCCGGCGGGAACCCGCGACGGCGGTGGGCAGCTTGAGGTGCCAGCCGGCGTCGGTGCCGCCGGTCCGCCGGCGCAGCGTGATCCGCGCGCGGGCCAGCCGCAGGTCCGGGGTGTCGTAGTAGGTGGCGTCCAGGTCGTGGGTGACCGGGTCCCCCGTCGACGCCACGCCGTCCACGGTCGTCAGGTCGGGGAGGACGACGTCCGGCCCCGTCTCGAACTTGCGCTCGACCTCGAGCTGTCCGCTGCCCACGTCGTCCTCCTCCTGGATGACCCTCCGCGCACGACCGTAGGCGTCCGGGTGTCGGAAGACACCGGTACGGGCACTCCCCCGCGGAAACGACGCCAGCCGGGGTGTCGACGGAGGAGGCGAGCACCGTGTTGAGCGAGCGAGACCTGTCCGCGGCGATCGGGAGCACGGTCCAGGGCCCCGACGGCGAGAAGATCGGCACCGTCGAGAGCTTCTTCGTCGACGACCGCACCGGCGCGCCCACCTGGGTGGCCGTGAGCACCGGCCTGTTCGGCACCCGGCACTCGATCGTCCCGGCCACGCAGGCGACCTTCGACGACGGCGTGCTGAGCGTGCCCGTGCACAAGGACGCCGTCCGGTCCGCGCCGCACCTGGGGGGCGACCACCTCGGCCCGGAGGAGGAGGCCGCGCTGCGACAGCACTACGGGCTGACGGCCGGCACGGCGCCCGGCGTCGCGACCGGGCAGCCGGGGACGCCGTCGGCGACCGGCCCGGCCCCCGCGGCGACCGGACCCGCGACCGGCCTGCCGGTCACCGGCGCGGCGGTGGCGGACACGCCCACCCGGCCGGTCCCCCCGCCGGCCACCACGGCGCGGACCACCACCGAGCAGGCCGCCCCGCCGCCACAGGGGGAGCCCGCCGCCGGGTACGCCGCGCCGCCCGCCGACGGCGCGATGACCCGCAGCGAGGAGCAGCTGCGCGTGGGCACCGAGCAGGTGGCCGCCACGCGGGTGCGGCTGGTCAAGTACGTGGTCACCGAGGAGGTGCAGGTGACCGTGCCGATCCGCCGCGAGGAGATCCGCGTCGAGCACGTGCCCCTCGACGCCCCCGACCTCCCCGGCGAGTCGCTGCAGCCCGCCGGCGGGACGGCGCCCGTCGCCGGCGCGCCGGGGGCCGGCACCGGCATCGGCACCGGGGGCCTGCCCGCGGAGATCGTGCTGCACGCCGAGCGGCCGGTGGTGTCGGTCGAGGTCGTGCCGGTCGAGCGGGTCCGGCTCGCCACCGAGGTGGTGCAGGGCCAGGAGCGGGTCAGCGAGCAGGTGCAGCGGGAGCAGATCGTCGTCGACCAGACGCGATCGCCGCAGGTCCGCTAGCCGCGGCGGTCGGCGAGGAAGGCGAACCGCTTGCGGGTGGCGGTGACCTCGGCGGGGTCGACGTCGGCCAGCACGAGCGTCTCGCCACCCGCGGCGGCGGCCAGCACCTCGCCCATCGGGTCCACGACCCGGCTGTCGCCGGCGTGGTGCAGGCCGTCGCCGCCGGTGCCGACCCGGTTGCAGGCGACCACGTAGGCCTGGTTCTCGATGGCGCGCGCCTGCAGCAGCGTCGTCCAGTGGTGCCGGCGGGTCGAGGGCCAGTTCGCCGTCACCAGGTAGACGTCGGTGGTCTCGGCGGCGGCCCAGAACACGTCCGCGAAGCGCAGGTCGTAGCAGACGAACGGCGTGATCCGCAGGTCGCCGACGGTCACCGTCACCGGGCCGTCGCCGGCGCGGTAGCGCTCGGCCTCGCCGCCGTGGGTGAACGGGTGCAGCTTGCGGTAGCGGTGCACCGTGCCGTCGGGGCCGGCCAGCACGAACGAGTTGTACGGCAGCTCCGCGCCCGGGGCGACCTCCGGGCAGGTGCCCGCCACCCAGACGCCGTGCTCGGCGGCCTGCGCGCGCAGGAAGGACGCCGACGGGCCGTCCTCGGGCTCGCCGATGCCCGGCGTCATCGAGAAGCCGGTGGAGAACGTCTCGCTGAGCAGCACGAACTCCGCCCCGGCGGCCGCCGCGCGGGCGACCTGCGGCGCCAGCCGGGCGTAGTTGGCCTCCCGGTCCTCCCAGACGATGTCGTGCTGGACGATGCCGAACCTCACGCTGCGCCTCCCCGGCCGGACCTCATGGGGACATCCTGCCCAGGCGGGCCACCGCCTCGGTGAGCACCTCGTCGCGCTTGCAGAAGGCGAACCGCACGAGGTGGCGGCCGAGGTCGGCGTGGCCCGCCGTCCAGAAGACGCCGGCGGGCACCGCCACCACCCCCGCCCGCTCGGGCAGCGCGCGGCAGAAGACCAGGCCGTCGCCGTCGGGCTGCACCCCGCGGACGTCGACCATCGCGAAGTAGGTGGCCTGCGGGCTGATCGTGGGCAGGCCCGCCGCGCGCAGCCCCGCGACCAGGACGTCGCGGCGGCGCTGCAGGTCGCGGGCGATGCCGGTGAAGTAGTCGTCGGGCAGCGCGAGCCCGGCGGCGATCGCGGGCTGGAAGGGCCCGGCGTTGACGTAGGTGAGGAACTGCTTGGCGGTGCGGACGGCGGCCACCAGCGGCGCCGGCCCGCAGGCCCAGCCCACCTTCCAGCCGGTCGTGCTGAACGTCTTGCCGCCGCTGCCGACCACCAGCGTCCGCTCGCGCAGCCCCGGGAGGGTCGCCGCGGAGACGTGCCCGGCGCCGTCGAACACCAGGTGCTCGTAGACCTCGTCGCTGACCAGCAGCAGGCCCGCCCCGAGGACCACCTCGGCGACCAGGTCCAGCTCGGCCCGGCTGAACACCTTGCCGGTGGGGTTGTGCGGGGTGTTGAGCAGCAGCAGCTTCGCCCGCGGGGTGACGGCGGCGCGCAGGTCGGCGGGGTCGAACGTCCAGACACCGCCCTCGGTGTCGGCCGGCGGCGGGCTCAGCGGGACCGGCCGGAGGACGCCGCCGGCCATGGCCACCGCCGCGGCGTAGCTGTCGTAGACCGGCTCGAACAGGACCACCTCGTCGCCGGGCTCGACCAGCGCCAGCATCGCGGCGGTCAGCGCCTCGGTGGCGCCGGCGGTCACCAGCACCTCGGCGTCGGGGTCGTACGTGAGCCCGCGGAAGCGCTGCACGTGCGCGGCGATCGCCGTCCGCAGCTCCGGGGTGCCGGGGCCGGGCGGGTACTGGTCGGCCATGGTGCCGATGGCGGCGCGGGCGACGTCGAGCACCTCGGCGGGGCCGGGGGTGTCGGGGAAGCCCTGGCCGAGGTTGATCGACCCGGTGGCGACGGCGAGCGCGCTCATCTCGGCGAACACCGTCGTCCCGAAGCCCTGCAGGCGGTCGGCGAGGTACGGCTCGCGGCTCACGGGGCCACCTCGAAGCGGACCGAGCGGCGGGCGACGTCGGCCTCGGTGAGCCGGACCCGCACCCGGGAGCCGGCGGACGGTGCGGTGCCGGTGCAGCGGGCCCGGATCGCGGGCTCGGCCAGGACGACGGTGCCGCGGTCGCCGTCGGCGTCGACCACGACGGCGTCGAACAGGGCCCCCTCCCGGCCGGCGAGCAGCCAGGCCTCGGTGGCGTCGACGGCGGCCCGCTCGACCGCCCGGGTGCGCCGGTCGGAGGCGGCCATGAGGCCGGGGAGCTCCGGCAGCGCGGCGCGCACCGCGGGGTCGGGCTCGCGGCCGGCGGCCAGGGCGAGGCAGACCTCGGTGGCGAACCGGTCGACCAGGCGGCGCAGCGGGGCGGTGACGTGCGCGTACGGGGCGCCGACGCCGGCGTGGCCGGTCTGCGCGGGCGGGGCGCCGTCGAAGGGCGTGTAGGCCGCGCCGCGGAGCAGGGCGGCCGCCTCCTCGAGGAAGGCCGCGTGCCGGGGATCGGTGACGTCGAGCCCGGCGAGGACCTCCCCCGGACCGGCGCCGCCCGGCCACCGCACGCCGAGCGCGGGGGCCAGCCGGCGCAGCCGCTCGACGTCCTCCGGCCGGGCGGGCGGCAGGGTGCGCAGCACGCCGACGCCGCCGTCGAGCATGAGCCGGGCCGCGACTCGGCCGGTGAGCAGCGAGACCTGCGCGTTCCAGCCCTCCACCGGCAGATCCGCGCGGGCGACCAGCGTCCAGCCGCCGTCCGGGCCGCGCACCACCTGCTGCTCCGGGGTGCCGAGCTCGATGGCGCCGCGGTCGGCCGCGCGCCGCTCGAGCAGCCGGCCGACCTCGGGCAGCAGGGCGATCGGGTCGGGGAGGGTGCCGGCGTCGGCCTGCGCCTGGACGTCGGGGTAGGCCAGCTGCGCGCGGCTGCGGACGCGGGCCCGCCGCAGGTCGACGCCGCACACCTCGCCGTCGGCGTCGAGCCGGAGGGTCCACAGCGCCGCGGCGCGGTCCTGTCCCGGCAGCAGGCTGGCCGCGCCCTCGCCGAGCACCGGCGGGTGCAGCGGGGTGCGCCGGTCGGGGCTGTAGAGGGTCTGGCCGCGGCGCCGCGCCTCGACGTCGAGCGCCCCGCCGGAGGCCACCACCGAGCCGACGTCGGCGATCGCGTAGCGGACGACGTAGCCGCCGTCCTCCCGCGCCAGGTGCACCGCCTGGTCGAGGTCGCGACTGCCCGGCGGGTCGACGGTGACCAGCGGGAGGGCGGTGGCGTCCTCGTCCGGCAGCGGGAGGGCCGCCGCGACCCGCTCGGCCTCGGCGAGCACGTCGGCCGGGAAGGACTCGGGGACGTCGTGCTCCGCGCGGATCGCGGCGAAGTCCGGCCCGGCGGGGGCGGCGTCGGGCCACCGCGGCAGCGCCAGCGGGAAGCGGTTCCACGTGGAACCGGCACCGTCGGTCATGCGATGCGCACGTCCTCGGCGCCCTCGATCGAGACGACGTCGCCCCGGCGCACCTGCCGGCCGCGGCGGTCCTCGGGCTCGCCGTTCACGCGGACCGCGCCGGTGACCAGCACGTCCTTGACCTGGGCGCCGGTCGGCACGGCGTCGACGAGCTTGAGCAGCTGACCGAGGCGGATGGAGTCCTCACCGGGACGCAGTTCGACGGTGCGCACGACGTCGATCGTGCCCTCAGGCGGGGACGGGCGCGTCACCGACGGCCCGCCGGGCAGGGATCAAGGGCGGTACCGGCGCAGGCCGTCGGTCCCTGGGGAGGCGGCCCGGCCCTGTCCACCATCGGAGCCCTGCCGGACCGACGCGGCGCCGGCCGCCACGAGGAGGGAGCAGGACATGCCGAAGGTGTCGAGGTCGACCGCGCCCCACCAGACCTTCCCGGGCTACGTGGACGCCCACGAGCAGGAGGCCGGGGACTGGACGGTCACCATCGAGCGCGACCTCACCGACATGGACTACGCGCCGTTCTTCGAGGGCGCGCCGGACGACATGTGCCAGGCGAGCCACGTGGGCTACGTGCTCTCCGGACGGTTCGGGATCCGGAGGGCCGACGGGACCGAGGAGGTCTTCGAGGCCGGGGACGCGTTCGTCATCGAGCCCGGGCACACGCCGTTCGCGTCGGCCGGGACGGAGTACGTCGCCTTCACCCGCACCGAGGAGGCGCGGGAGCAGATGGCGGTGATGATGCCGAACATCGTGCGGTTCGCGCGGGAACGCGGGATCCCGCTGCCGGGGCAGATGGCGTCCTCGTAGGCCGCCCCGCCGCGCCGGCTCCCGGGCTCAGGCCCGGACGAGCGCGTCGCCGACGGCCACCCGGCCCGGCACCGGGACCAGCGCGCCGACCGCCAGGGTGCCGCCGCGCTCGCGGTGCACGGTCTTGAGGACGCCGGTGTCGCGGCCGATGCCGCCCGGCTGCGGCCGGGTCACCATGACGCATCGGCTGACCGGCTTGAGCACGTCGAGCACCGCGGTGCCCAGCCGCACCGTCGACCCGACCAGGTCGTCCTCGCCCGCGCCGTCGAGCAGCACGTTGGCGCGGAACCGGCGCCGGTCCCAGGTGCCGAGCGTGCCGGTGGAGACGAGGGAGACACGGATCCGCGAGCTGTCGTGGAAGGCGCCAGACGCGCCCTCCCAGGCGTCCCACGGGCCGCCGTCCTCGTCGTCGACCGGGTCCTCGTACTGCCGCGGGCCCCGGACGGCCTCCGCCGCGCGCAGGGCCACCGGCTTCCCGAGCCAGTCGGAGAGGACCGCGTCGTCGGTGGTGACCGTGCCGTCGGGCAGGACCACCTCCACGCCGCCGTCGGCGCGCAGCCGGCCGGAGGCGAACAGCAGGTCGGGGACGCGGCGGGCGGTGAGGCCGAAGCCGGTGGACCGGTCGAACAGCGCCCACCGGCGGTCGCCGGCCAGCCCCTCATGGCCGACGTCGACGGCGTCGAGCCGCTCGCCCTGCAGCGACTTCACCGGGTAGCGCCAGAGCTCCTGCACCCGCACCTCAGGCCGCCGTCCAGGACAGCGTCCACGTGCCCGACCAGGTCTCCCCCGGGTCGAGGACGACGAGGTCGGCGTCGTCGGCCAGCGCGTTCGGCGGGCAGGTCATCGGCTCGACGGCGAGGCTGCGCCGGCGCTGACCCTCGGGCAGCGTGTCGCCGCTGTAGACCTGCAGCCACGGCCAGGCCCGGTCGACGGCGAGCTCGAGCGTGCCCGCGGCGCCGCGCAGCCGGACCCGCGCCCAGCCGTCGTCGTCGCGGTCGAGGTCGGTGACGGCGTCGTCGAGGGCGCGCTCACCGATCCGGCCGATCGCGCCGTCGAAGGCCCGGCGGGTGCCGGTGGGCAGGCCGCCGTCGAGGTCGAGGGCGGTGCGCGCCGGGACGCTGAGCTCGGCCTCGCCGATGCCGCCGTCGGCGTCCGCCCCGACCGACAGGTAGGGGTGCATGCCGGCGCCGAACGGCGCGGGCCGGTCCCCGGCGTTGCGGACCCGGACGGTGACGGTGAGCCGGTCCTCGGCGAGGAGGTGGTCGACGGCCGCCGCGAGGCGGAACGGGTAACCGGGGCGGGCCTCGACGACGGTCCCGACGGTGACCGCGTCGGAGTGGCGGGCCAGCACCTCCCACCGCTGCCAGGTGACCAGGCCGTGCGCGGCGGGCTTGCCGGGCGCGGCGACGTCGAGCTGCAGCCGCTGCCCCTGCCAGGTCCACTGCCCGTCACGCAGCCGGTTGGGCCAGGGCAGCAGGACACCCCCGCGCCGTCCGACGGGCACCGTGCCGGCGGGATAGCCGTCGAGGACGTCCCAGCCGCCGGCGGCGAGGGCGCGCAGCCCGCCGCCGCGCAGGTCGACGGCGAGGCGGGCGTCGCCGCGGACGAGCTCCACCTCCGCCGGTTCCGTCTGCGGCCAGGCGGTCATCGGCGGCACGCTCACCGGCTCACCCCACCACATCCCGGCAACCCGGCCCAGCGGTCCTCCTCCTGCGTCGGCGGCGTCCCTCCGCACGGGGCGGCGGCGGGTCGGGCGGGACCCGGCCCGGCCTGCCGCTCACGCGAGTCGACCTCCCCGCCCGTGTCGAGTGTCTCGTGAGATCAGTGGACGGCCCTCTGAGCTGGGGATTCGCCCTGCACGAGGCCGCTGGGTCCACGAGACTTCGATCACGTGTTCGGATGACTGGGAGAGCGGGGACGTCCTCGACGACGTCGCCGCGCTGGTCGCCGAACGCAACCGGGTCGACGCCCGGCTGGCCCGCGCAGTGCGGTCCGCGGAGCTGTCCCAGGCTCCCGAGCGGGACGGGCTGAGGTCGATGGCCTCGTGGCTGCGCGGGCACTGCCGGCTCTCGACGGCGGAGGCCGCGCGGCTGGTGCGCAACGGCCGGGCGCTGGAGCACCTGCCGGCGCCGGCCGAGGCGCACGCCGCCGGTCTGGTGTCCGCCAAGCAGGTCGCGGTCGCCGCGCGGGCGGTGACTCCGGAACGGCTCATCGCCGCGTCCGAGCAGGGCGTCGACCTGGCGGTGATCGACGCGGTGTTCACCGGTGTGGCGGTCGAGCGGGAGTACGCCGACCTGGTGCAGGTGGTGCAGCACCACTGCACCGACCTCGATCCCGACGGGCCGGAGCCCGACCCGACCGAGGGCCGGTCGCTGACGCTGGCCAGGCACGCCGACGGCTCGCTGTCCGGCCGGTTCCACCTGGACGCCGTGGGCGGGGAGAGGCTGCAGACCGCACTCGAAGCCCACGTGCAGGCCGACCGGCCCGCCGGGGACGAGCGCACCCGCGCCCAGCGCCTCGGCGACGCCCTGGTGCAGGTGGCCGACAACGCGCTGGCCTCCGGTGGGGTGCCGGTGCTGCGTGGGGTGAAGCCGCAGGTCGTCGTGGAGGTCGATGCCGAGGACCTCGCGGCTGGAACGGGCAGCGCGGAGCTCGGCTCCGGCACGCTCGTCTCCGCCGCCCGCGCCCGCTGGCTGGCCTGCGACGGCGCGATAGCCCGGGTGGTCATGGGGCCCGACGGCGTGCCGCTCGACGTGGGCCGGGACCACCGGCTGCCCACCCGGGGTATCCGCCGCGCCGCGGAGGTCCGGGACGGCGGCTGCGTCTTCGCCGGCTGTCACGCCCCGACCTGGTGGTGCGACGCCCACCACCTGGTGCACTGGCTCGACGGCGACGAGACGTCGCTGGAGAACTCGGCGCTCTTGTGCGAGCGCCACCACACCAAGGTCCACCACGGCTTCCGCGTCGAGCGGCAACCGGACGGCCGATGGCGCACCTGGCGCCCCGACGGCACCGAGATCACCATGCCGGCACCGCTGCGGCCACCACCGCTGGCGCCCGCCGCCTGACCTCCGCGCCCGGACACGGCCGCCCGCTGCGAGCGGACGGCCGTGCCGGGCTGCGCGCCGTCAGGGCGCGGCGGTCACCTGCTCACCGATCTGCAGCACCTGCTCGCGGGTCAACACCTGCGGGGCGAGCAGGCGGAAGAACCGGCCGTCCGGGAGCTGCCCGATCAGCGTCCAGAACGGCGACTGCCCCACGTCGCCGGTCAGCAGCGCCAGCCGGCCGTCGCGGCCCTGCACGGTCACCGGCTCCGTCGGGGCGGCCGTCGGCATCCCCTCGAGGAGCTCGTCGATCGTCCCGGTGTACTGGGCGCCCACCGCGCTGAGCCGCAGTGCCAGCACGGGGTCGGCGTCACTCACCAGGTCGAGGCTGCGGCTCTCCTCGTAGCCGCCCACGGACCAACCGGCCGGCGCCAGGCCGAACTGGAGTCCCACCGGCACGGGCCGGTCCACGATCGACTCCCCCATCGCGACCAGGGCCTCGACCTCCGCCGGGGCACCCTCCCCCGCGAGCCAGACCCACTGCCCGTCCGGCCGCTCCCACAGCAGGCTGACCGTGCCGTCCTCCCGCCAGACGGCGGCCTCGGCACCGTCGACCGTCGCCGTCCCGGTCGGCTCCCCCTCCGGCCAGAACCCGTAGTCCTCTGACGTCCGCGGGTCCTCCGGGTAGAGGCCGAGCAGGACCCGTCCCGGGTCGGCAGCCGCCGGGTCCGCGGGCTCGTAGTCGGCGACGAAGTGCGGCGGCGTGCTCCCGTACTCCGGGATGCCGCCGCGCCGACTGTGGAGCGGCGTCAGCCCCTCGGGCACCGGGTCGAGGGCGACCGGGAAGGTGACGGCCTCGGCGGCGACCAGCGTGATCCCGCCCGGCGCCGGCGCGGCGGCCGGCGGGACGGAGCGCTGCGGGACGGCGTCGTCGGGCGTGACCACGACCACCGTCGTCCACGCGGCGGCGACGGCGACCAGCGCGGTGCCGACGCGCAGCGACACCCGCCGCCCGGGCAGCCGCGGTCGCCACCGGCGGGGCCCCGCGGCCTCGATCTCCTCCAGCAGGGCGGCGCGGGCGGCCGCGCGCGCGGCGGGCGTCAGCTCCGGCGCCTCGGGCCCCGCCTCGCGGAGCAGGGTCGTCTCGTTCATCGGGTCTCCTCCGACAGCAGGTCGGACAGCGTCGGCGCCTCGAGCACGGCGCGGGTCCGGCGGCGGGCGCGGTGCAGGCGGGAGCGGACGGTGCCCACGGGGACGTCGAGCACCGCGGCGACCTCCTCGTAGGACAGGTCGCCCCAGGCGACGAGCAGCAGGACGTCGCGGTCGGGGGCCTTGAGGCCGGCGAGCGCGGCGGCCAGCGGGCCGCGCAGCGCCTGCGCGTCGAGCCGGTCGTGCGGGTCGTCGTCGGGGCGGGCGTCCGGCTCGGCCGCCGCCCGGGCCAGCGCCCGGTAGCGGCGCCGCTCGGCCCGCGCGGCGCCGTGCACCAGGTTGGTCGCGATGCCGATCAGCCAGGGCCGCACGTCCAGGCGCTCCGGCCGGTAGTCGGCGCGGCGCCGGAAGGCGACGAGGAACGTCTCGCTGAGCAGGTCGTCGGCCAGCTCGCCGACCCGCCGGCCCAGGTAGCGGTGCACCGCGGCGGCGTGCCGGTCGAACAGCGTCGCGAACAGCTCCGGCTCGGCGAGCGACCCGGCGAGCACCTCGGCGTCGGTCGGCAGCGACGACGGCAGCGCGCGCAGCGGGACGGCGTCCGGGGGCGGGCCGGCCGGCCGGTGCACGGCGGGGGCGGTGGCGACCGGTGGTGAGCCGGACGCGGGCGGTGAGGCGGTCACACCCCTCCATGTCCGGTGCGCCGGATCGGGTTCACGCGCGGCCGGCGAGGTCCCGTTCGTAGTACAGCGAGCACCCGGCGTCCGGGGCGTCCACATACGCGCCGAACGCGGGGATCGCACGGTAGCCCGCCCCCTCGTACAGCGCGATCGCCTCGGGCTGGCGCGGCCCGGTCTCCAGCCGCAGCGTCGTCCAGCCGCGCTGGCGGGCCGCGGCCTCCAGCCCGGCCAGCACCACCTTGGACACGCCCCGCCCACGGGCCTCCGGTGCCACGTACATGCGCTTGACCTCGGCCACGTCGTCGCCCAGGGCGCGCAGCGCGCCGCAGCCGACCGCCGTCCCGTCGGGGTCCCGCGCGACCAGGACGACGCTGACGTCCGCGGCCGACGGCGGCGTCCCCGGCTCGCTGTCGCCGTCGTAGCGGGCCCGCAGCTCGGCCTGCTGAGCGGTGGTCAGCCGCCGCACCTCGTCGTCGTCCCAGGCGGCGGGCTCGAGCACGACCGTCACCGGCTGATCCCGTGCAGCAGCAGTGCGGCGAGCTCGCGGTAGGCGGCGGCGTCGTCCAGGCCGGTGGCGCGGGCGGTGTCGCCGCGGCCGATGCGCGACATCAGCGTGGTGACGGTGTCGGCCACCAGCGCCGGGTGCACCTCGCGGAACCGGCCGGCCGCGACGCCGTCGGCGATCATCGCGGTCACCCGCTCGGCGGCGGCGGCGGTGTTGTGCTCGTACACCGCCCGCCCGGGCGGGAACGCCTCGAGGTCGCGGTAGAACGCCCGCGACGCCGGGGTCAGCTCCCCCGCCACGGCCTCCAGGTATGCGGTGACCCGCCGCGCCGGGTCGGTCTCCCCGGCGGTCCGCGCCTCGACGGCGGCCGTCGCCCGGCGGAAGAAGTGCCGCACCACCCGGACGGCGAGCTGCTCCTTGCTGTCGGCGAGCGCGTACAGCGTCGTCTTGGAGCAGTGCAGCCGGACGGCGAGGTCCTCGAGGGTGAACCCGGCGAAGCCCTCGGCGAGGAACAGCTCGGTGAGCTGGTCGAGCAGCTGCGCCTGGCGCGCGGTCAGCCGCCGCTCGCCGGTCTCGGTCGTCGTCACGGCACCTCCATCCGGCGGGAGAGCATGCCCCCTGGCCTCGCAGCAGTACCCGCGTATCGTCCTCGGTACTGCCGCTGATCCGCGACGAGGGGGACCCCGTGGCCGTCGACCGAGAGCTGCCCACCCAGGAGGCCGCCGACCTGATCGCGCTCACCCGCGAGATCGCCGACGCCGAGCTGGCGCCGAAGGCGGCCGCGTACGAGCGCGAGGAGCGCTTCCCGCGGGAGGTGTTCGCCCTGCTCGGCGAGGCCGGCCTGCTCGGCCTGCCGTTCGGCGAGGACGTCGGGGGCGGCGGGCAGCCCTACGCCGTCTACCTGCAGGTGGTCGAGGAGCTGGCGATGCGCTGGGCCAGCGTCGCGCTGGGGGTCAGCGTGCACACCCTCGCCTGCGGCCCGGTCGACCGGTTCGGCACCCCGCAGCAGCGCGAGGAGTGGCTGCCGGAGATGGTCGGCGGCCGGCTGCTCGGCGCCTACTGCCTGTCCGAGGCGCACGCCGGCTCCGACCCCGCGGCCATGCGCGCCGCCGCCAAGACCACCGAGGACGGCTGGGTGGCCACCGGCGAGAAGGCCTGGGTCACCCACGGCGGGCAGGCGGACTTCTACACGACCTTCCTGCGCACCCCCGACGACGGCGACCGCGCCATCTCCTGCTTCCACCTCACCCCCGACCTGCCCGGCCTGTCCGCCGCGCCGCCCGAGCAGAAGATGGGGCTCACGGGCTCCACCACCGCGGCGATCCGGCTTGACGACGTCGCGGTGCCCGGCGACCGGATGGTCGGCGAGCCCGGCCGCGGCCTGGCGATCGCCCTGGGCGCGCTGGACTCCGGCCGCCTGGGCGTCAGCGCGGTCGCCGTCGGGCTGGCCCAGTCCGCGCTCGACGTCGCCGTCGCCTACGCACTCGAGCGGGAGGCCTTCGGCCGGCGCATCGTCGACCACCAGGGCGTGGCGTTCCTGCTGGCCGACATGGCCGCCGCCGTCGAGTCCGCCCGCGCCACCTACCTGGTCGCCGCCCGCCGCAAGGACGCCGGGCAGCCGTACTCGCGGCAGGCCAGCATCGCCAAGCTCGTCGCCACCGACGCCGCCATGAAGGTCACCACCGACGCCGTCCAGGTGCTCGGCGGCGCCGGCTACACCCGTGACCACCCCGCCGAGCGGTACATGCGCGAGGCCAAGGTCATGCAGATCTTCGAGGGCACCAACCAGATCCAGCGGATGGTGATCGGCAAGCACCTGGCCCGGGAGGCCGTGCCCGCGAACGGCTGACCGTGCAGGACGCACGGCCGACCCGTGACGTCTGTCAATGGTGACGGCCGCGGCACCGGGAAAGACTCGGGTCACCCGCTGACGAGGAGCCCCCAGATGCCCGAGCCGCACCTGCTCGCCGCCGACGCCGACCGCGCCGTCGTCGTCACCCGCCTCGACGAGTCGCTGGCCGACGGCCGGCTGACCCTGGCCGAGTACGAGGACCGGTCGGCCCGCGCGCACGCCGCCCGGACCTACGGCGAGCTGGCCGAGCTGACCACGGACCTGCCCGGCCCGGCCCGCCCGGCGCCCCGCGCGGTCGCCGCGGCCGCGTACGGCGGCGCCTGGCACGGCGCGTGGGGGCACGACCTGCGCGCGGCCTGGACGAGCTGGCTGGTGACCGGCGTGATCGTCGTCGGCATCTGGCTGGTGTCCGTGGTGGGCAGTGGCGGCCTCGTCTACCCGTGGCCGGTGTGGGTCGTCGGCCCGTGGGGCGTCGTCCTGCTCGCCCGCACCCTCGGCGAGCGGCGCTGCGGACGGCGGCCGGCCGCCTGAACCGGTGCGGGTCCGTCCGGTACGGGCCGGGTAGCCCCCGGGGACCGCAGCCGAGAGCCCGGAGGACCACCGTGCACACGCTCACCGAGCGCTTCACCGACGCCCTGCACCACCTCGACGCCGAGCGCGACCCGCAGCCGCTGGTCGACCTCACCGGCGACGACGCCGAGCTGGTGAAGCTCAACCAGGACCACGAGGCGCGCGGCCGCGACGGCGCCCGCCGGTTCTGGGAGGACTACCGCAATGTCTTCGGCGACCTGGAGACGACGTTCACCTCGAGCACGGTCGGCGAGAGGACGGCCGCGCTGGAGTGGGAGTCGCGCGGCACGCTGCGCAACGGGAAGCCGTTCACCTACCGCGGCGTCACCGTGATCGAGGGCGACGGGTCCGACGACGGCCTGCTCACCGGCGTCCGCACCTACTACGACTCCGCCGCCTTCCTGCAGGAGACCGCCGGCACCGCCTGAGCACCGCCGGAGCGCCGCTCACCCCTCGCCGACCCGCGCTCCGTGCAGCCGGCGAGGGTGGCGTCCCAGCCGGCGTGGACCTGCGCGGGCTCGACGTCGCTGCGCTGTCCCTCGAGGACCGGGTGGGTGAACGTCCCTGTGCGTCCGGGCCGGCGCCGTCCGCACGAGGTCCTCGGCGTGGCCGCGGTCGCCGGTCCCGGTCAGGAGGGGACCTGGCTCCCGGGTGGCCGGGACGTGTCCGAGCAGACGGTGGGTGCACACCGGCGGGAACGACCCGCCGCACCGGACCCGGAGGTCCCTCCCGTGCACACCACCGCTCCCGTCCCCGTCCCCGCCGCGCCGGCCCCGGCACGCTCCCTCGGCCCCGTCGGCCGCCGGCTGGCCGTCACCGGCCTCGTCGTCGGCAGCGTCCTCAACACCGCCGAGGCCACCCTGGTGCAGTTCCTGCCGGAGCGCCCCGAGGCGATCGTCGACCAGCTGGCGCTGGTCGGGGAGAACACCGCCCTGTTCACGACGCGCCTGGTCGCCGGCACGCTGGCCATCCCGTTCATGGCGATCGCCTTCCTCGCCGCCGCCGGCCTGCTGGCCACCCGCATGCGGCGGACCGCGATCGCCGCCGGCACCCTGCTGCTGGCCGGCATGTGGGGGTTCGTGGGCATCTACCTCACGGGCTACCTGCAACTGCCGGCCTCGCAGGCCGCCGACCTCGACGGCGCGGCGGCACTGCTGTCCGCCGCCGAGGCGCACCCGGTGTTCCTGGCGCTGTTCCTCGCGCCCTTCCTGCTCGGCACGACGCTGGGGATGGTCACGCTGACGGTGGGCCTGCTGCGCTCCCGCGTCGTCCCGCGCTGGATCCCGGGGGCGTGGCTGGCGTTCATCGTGCTCGACTTCTCCGTCGGCGCGGTCGGCCCGGTCGACCCGCACTGGCTGTGGCTGGCCGGCGCCCTGGGGCTGGCGGTGCACATCGCCCGCGCAGGTCACCCCACCCGCGCAGGTCACCTCGCCCGCTCGGGCGAACAGCCCGGCCTCGCCTCCTGACCCGCGGGGACCCCGACCCCTACGGTCCACCGGACATGTACCGGAACCGGCGCGGCAGCCGGGTCGCCCTCCCGGCGGCCCGGCTGCTCGCCGTCGCCGCGGTCGTGGCCACCGCCGTCGCGCTGGTCCTGCCCGTCCTGCGCGGCGGGGACTGGCTGCCGCAGCTCTTCCGGACCCCGGAGCCGGTGGCCGGGCCGAGCTTCGCCGTCGCCGGGGCCCTGCTCGCCGGGCTGCCGCAGGCCCGGCGGCTGGGCTGGCTGCTGCTGGCCGTCGGCTGCTCGGCCTCGGCGTACGTCCTCGCGACGTCCTGGTGGGCCGCGGCGGGACAGACCGGACCGGCCGGCTGGGTCCGCGGCTGGGTGTGGGTGCCCGCACTGCTGCTGGTCACCACGGTGCTGCCGCAGGTCCTCCCCCACGGCCGGCCGCTGCCCGGCTGGTGGCGGCTCCCGCACGCGGCGGCGCTGGCCCTGACGGTCCTCGCCACCGCCGCCGTGGCCCTCCCCCTCGGCGTCGGCGACCCCTTCGGCGTCCCCGCCTTCCCCGTGCTGCTGGGCGCGCTGGTGGCCGCCGGCGTCGCCTCGCTCGTGGTCCGGGTGCGCCGGGCCGACGGCGTGCAGCGGCGGCAGCTGGCCTGGGCCGGGTACGGCGTCGTCGTCGCGATCGCGGCCACGTTCCTCGCGCCGTGGTGGGGCGTGTCGCTGGCCGTGCTCCTCGTGCCGGCCGGGCTCGCCGTCGCCGCGTTCCGCTACCGGCTCTACGACATCGACCTGCTGGTCAACCGCACCGTCGTCGGCGGTGTGCTCCTCGGGCTGACCGCGCTGGTGTACGCCGCGGTGGTGGGCTGGGCCGGCGCCCTGCTGGGCGACCGCCGGGGATGGGCCCCCTTCCTCGCCGCCTTCGCCGTGGCGCTGGCCTTCCACCCCGCCCGGCTGCACGTGCAGCGGCTGGTCGACCGGCTGCTCCACGGCGACCGCGGGGACCCCTACACGCTGCTCACCCGGGTCGACGCCGCCCTCGGCGCCGCCGCGTCGCCCCGGCAGGCGCTGCACGCGGGCGCGGAGGCGGTGGCCACGGGGCTGCGGCTGCGCGGGGCGGCGGTCGAGGTGCCGCTGCCCGGCGGTGCCGTCGTCCGCGAGGAGGCCGGGCAGGTGCCCCGTGGTGCCCGCCGGGTGCCGCTCGCGCTGCACGGCGAGCCCGTGGGCGAGCTGCTCGTGGCCCCGCGGGCGGCCGCGGCCGGGTTCGAGCCCGCCGACGACCGGGTGCTCGCCGACCTCGCCGGGCGGCTGGCGGCCGCCGCGTACGCGGTGCGGCTCAGCGGCGACCTCGCCGAGTCCCGGGAACGGCTGGTCACCGCCCGCGAGGAGGAGCGCCGCCGCCTGCGGCGCGACCTGCACGACGGCCTGGGCCCGCAGCTGTCGGCGGTGGTGATGACCCTGGACACCGCCGGGTCCGCGCTGCGCCGCGACGACGCCGCCCGGGCCGCCACGCTGGTCGCCGCGGCCGGCACCCAGGCCGCCGACGCCGTCACCGACGTCCGGCGCCTGGTGCACGGCCTGCGCCCGCCGACCCTCGACGACCTGGGGCTGCTCGGTGCGCTGCGCGCCGGCGCGGCGCCGCTCGCGGAGGGCGGCCCTCGGGTGACCGTGACCGGCGAGGGGGACCTGACCGGGTTGCCCGCCGCGCTCGAGGTCGCCGCGCTGCGCATCGCCCAGGAGGCGCTGCACAACGCCGTCCGCCACGCGGCGGCGCAGACCGTCGCCGTCCACGTCCGGGTCACCGGGGACACCGTCGAGGTGGCCGTCACCGACGACGGCCGCGGCCTGCCCGAGCGGCCGGTCCCCGGCGTCGGCCTGTCCTCGATGCGGGAGCGGGCCGCCGAGCTGGGCGGCTCCTGCTCCGTGGGTCCGGCCGAGCCGTCGGGCACCCGCGTCTGCGCCGTCCTGCCCCGCCAGCTGCACACCTGATCCGAGGAGGAGACCGTGCGCGCCGTCGTCGCCGACGACCACCTCGTGTTCCGCCAGGGCATGCGGGTCCTGCTCGAGGACCTCGGCGTCGACGTCGTCGCCGAGGCACCCGACGGGACCGAGGCCGTCGCGGCGGCCCTCCGGGAGCGCCCCGACGTCGTCCTGATGGACGTGCAGATGCCGGGCCTGTCGGGGATCGAGGCGACCCGGCGGCTGGTGGAGCAGTGGCCGGAGGCCCGGGTGCTGGTGCTCACGATGGTCGCCGACGACGAGGCCGTGTTCGCGGCCGTGCAGGCCGGCGCGCTGGGGTACGTGCTCAAGGGCGCCGGCCAGGCCGAGATCGGGCGGGCGCTGGAGTCGGTCGCCGCCGGTCAGGGCGTGTACGGGGCCGAGGTGGCGCGGCGGCTGCGGGCCTTCTTCACCGCCGGGTCGGGGGTGGTCGCCAAGCCGTTCCCGGAGCTGTCCGACCGCGAGCGGGAGGTCCTCGACCTCATCGCCGCCGGGCTGCCGAACACCGCGATCGCCCACCGGCTGTACCTGTCGGAGAAGACCATCCGCAACAACGTGACGTCGATCTTCGCGAAGCTGGCCGTACGGGACCGCGCCGAGGCGGTGGTCCGGGCACGTGAGGCCGGCCTGGGCCGGCCCCGCTGACCGGCGTGCCGCCCCGCAACGCGGAACGGCCCCCGGGGATCCCGGAGGCCGTTCGACTGGGTGGGCAAGGGGGGAGTTGAACCCCCACGTCCTTCCGGACACACGGACCTGAACCGTGCGCGTCTGCCATTCCGCCACTTGCCCTGGCGAGGAGAGACAGTAGCAGCCCACCGGCGGGACCCGGCGGAGGGGTCCCGCCCCCGGGCCCGGCGGCGCCGGCCGGGCCCGGGGGTGTCACGTGTTCCTGGCCGGTCGCGACGCAACCACCCGGCTACGATCAGTCGAGGATCACCTGTACGGGCGAGCGTGGAGGAGCGACTGTGGGCGTGCTGCAGCGCTTCGAGCGACGGCTCGAGGGGATGGTCGGCTTCGCCTTCGCCCGGATCTTCAAGGGCAAGGTCCACCCCGCCGAGATCGCCAAGGCCCTGCAGCGGGAGGCCGACGAGCAGAAGTCGGTCATGGGCGAGGGCCGCGTGCTCGCGCCCAACGTCTACGACGTCCGCCTGGGCCCCACCGACTACGACAACCTCGCCGAGTGGTCCGGTCAGCTGGCCTCCGAGCTCGCCGACATGGTCTCCGAGCACATCGACGACGAGGGCTGGCAGGTCTTCGGCCAGGTCCAGGTCCGCCTCGAGCGCGACGACGCCCTGCCGACCGGCGTGTTCGAGGTCAGCTCGCACGTCGCCGACCCCGCCCGCCCGGGCTCGCGGGCCGACTCCGCCGCCGTCCCGCCGGCGCCGTCGCTGCACGGCTCCGGCGCGGTCCCCCCGCTGCCGCCGCTGCACGGCCGCGTCGCCACCGACACCGGGCGGCAGCACCCCTCGGTGACCGGCCGCGCGGGCTCCCGCCCGGGCGTCACGCACGTGCTCGTCGTCGACGGGCCCGGCACCCGGCACGAGCTCAGCACCGGCCGCAACGTCATCGGCCGCGGCACCGACGCCGACATCCGGCTGCCCGACACCGGCGTCAGCCGCAAGCACGCCGACTGCGTCCTGGAGAACGGGACCGCCGTCGTCGAGGACCTCGGGTCGACCAACGGCACGCTGGTCAACGGCCGCCGGGTGAGCCGGCAGGCGCTGTCCGACGGCGACGTCATCCGCATCGGCCACTCGGTGCTGGTCTACCGGCAGGACGGCGCGTGAACGGGAGCCGGCCGTGACCGCCGAGATCGTGCTGCAGGTCTTCCGCTTCGGGTTCCTGCTGCTGCTCTGGCTGTTCATCTTCGCCGCGTTCCGCGTGGTGCGCGCCGACCTGTTCGGCGGCCGGACGGGGCGGGTCGCCTCGGTCCCGCCCCGGGCCGCGGCGACCCCCGCCCGCAAGCGCGGACGCGGCCCCAGGACACTCGTGGTGACCGCCGGTCCGCTGACCGGGACGAAGATCACCCTCGGGGAGCAGCCCATCCTCATCGGCCGCGCCGACGACTCGACGCTCGTCCTCACCGACGACTTCGCCAGTTCCCGGCACGCCCGGCTGACCAACCGCAGCGGGCAGTGGTACGTCGAGGACCTCGGGTCGACCAACGGCACCTACCTCGACCAGCAGCGGGTGCAGGGGCCGCTGCTCGTGGCTCCCGGCCAGCCGATCCGCATCGGCCAGACCGCCCTGGAGCTGCGCTGATGGGCACCCTCCACACGAGCACGCAGACGACCACGGGGAGCGGCAGACCAGACGTGAGCAGGTCCCGATGAGCCTCGCGCTGCGCTACGCCGCCCGCTCCGACCGCGGCCTGGTCCGCGGCAACAACCAGGACTCGGTCTACGCCGGGCCCCGGCTGCTGGCCGTGGCCGACGGCATGGGCGGGCACGCCGCGGGCGACGTCGCCAGCAAGGTCGTGATCGCCGCGCTCGAGCACCTCGACGACGACGCGCCCAGCGGCGACATGCTGCAGGCGCTGCGCGAGGCGGTCTTCGACGGCAGCGAGCACCTGCGCGAGGTCATCCGCGAGTCGCCGCAGCTGGAGGGCATGGGCACCACGCTCACCGCCGTCCTGTTCGCCGGCGGCCGACTGGCGCTGTGCCACGTCGGCGACTCCCGCGCCTACCTGCTGCGCGACGGCGTCCTCACCCAGATCACGCACGACGACACGTTCGTGCAGACCCTCATCGACGACGGGCGGATCACGCCCGAGGAGGCCAACCACCACCCGCAGCGCTCCCTGCTGCTGCGGGCGCTCAACGGCCAGGACGTCGACCCCGACCTGTCGATGCGCGAGGCCCGCGCCGGCGACCGCTACCTGCTGTGCTCCGACGGCCTGTCCGGCGTGGTCAGCGAGGAGACGCTGGCCGAGGCGCTCAAGGACCCCGACCCGCAGTCGACCGCCGACCGGCTCGTCGAGCTGGCGCTGCGCAGCGGCGGCCCGGACAACATCACCGTGATCGTCGCCGACGTCGTCGAGGACTCCGGCACGGGCACCTCCATGGAGCCGGTGGTCGACGGCGCGGCCGGCAACAACCGCGGCCAGCGCGAGGTCGACCCCCGCTCGGCGGCCGGCCGGGCGGCGCTCGCCGACCCCCCGCCCCCGCCTCCGCCACCACCGACGAACAGCTCCACGGCCGCCGCTCCCCCCGACCGCCGCCGCCCTCGGCGGCGGCTGTTCGTCGCTGTGGGGACGGTTCTGGTCCTGGCGGCCGGCGCGATCGCCACCTGGCTGTGGGTGCTCACCCACTGGTTCGTGGGCGTCGCGGCCGCCGACGGCGGCGAGCGGGTCGCGGTCTACCGCGGCTTCGACACCGCCCTGCTCGGCCTGGACCTCTACCGGGTCGACGACGTCACCGACATCGCGCTCGACGACCTGTCCTCCTACGACCAGAACAGCGTGCGGCAGGGCATCGAGGCCAGCGACGCCGACGACGCGCAGCGCATCGTGAGCGACCTGCACGACGCGGCCCTGCCGCCCTGCGACGCCGAACCGTCCACCCCCTCGGACGACGCCCCCCCGTCGGCCGAGGCCTCGCTGTCGCCGCTCCCTGACGGCGCGCTGCCCTCCCCGGACGCCGGGGCCCTGCCCTCCGGGTCGGCGACGGGCAGCAGCACCGAGGCCGCGCCGACGTCGGGCTCCCCGTCGTCGTCGCCCGAGCCGGGGGTGGACTGCCGGGAGGCGGAGTGATGGGCGGCCCCTCGACCGACCCGCGCGCCCCCGCGCCGGGCACGGTCCCGCCCCGGCGGCGCAACACCGAGCTCGCGCTGCTCGGGTTCGCCGTCTTCATCACCCTCGCGGCGCAGTGCATCGTCGACGTCACGGTCACCGGCTCGCTGCGCGCGGACCTGCTGACCTTCGGCGGCTGGTTCACCGCCCTGTGGCTGGTCGTGCACCTCGTCGTCCGCCGGTTCGCGCCCTACGCCGACCCGCTGCTGCTGCCCTCGGTGGCGGTGCTGACCGGCCTCGGGCTGACGATGATCCACCGGCTCGACCTCGCCGGCCTGCAGGACGGCGAGGCCACCCGCGAGGACGCCCCGGTCCAGCTGCTGTGGGCGACGCTGGGCGTGGCGCTGTTCATCGCCGTCGTCGTCGTGCTGCGCGACCACCGGCTGCTGTCCCGCTTCGCCTACACCCTGGGCCTGGTCGGCCTGGTGCTGCTGGCGCTGCCCGCGGTGCTGCCCGCGTCGGTCTCCGAGGTCTACGGCGCCAAGATCTGGATCCGGGTCGCGGGCTTCAGCATCCAGCCCGGCGAGTTCGCCAAGATCTGCCTGATCGTCTTCTTCGCCGCCTACCTGGTCGACAAGCGCGACGTGCTGGCGCTGGCCAGCCGCCGGGTGATGGGCCTGGAGCTGCCGCGCGGCCGCGACCTCGGCCCGGTGCTGGTCGTCTGGGTCGTGTCGATCCTCGTTCTCGTCTTCGAGCGCGACCTGGGCAGCTCGCTGCTGCTGTTCGGCATCTTCGTGGTGATGCTCTACATCGCCACCGAGCGGGCCAGCTGGCTGCTCATCGGCCTGGGCCTGTTCGCCGGCGGCGCGTTCCTCGCCTACCAGCTCTTCGGCCACGTGCGGGTCCGCGTGGACACCTGGCTGGACCCCTTCGCCTACCGCGACGAGGGCGGCTACCAGCTGGTCCAGTCGCTGTTCGGCCTGGGCACCGGCGGGCTGTTCGGCGCCGGGCTCGGCGGCGGCCGCCCCGACCAGGTGCCGGTGGCCAAGAGCGACTTCATCGCCTCGGCGATCGGCGAGGAGCTGGGCCTGTTCGGCCTGGTCGCCGTCATCGTCATCTACCTGGTGCTCGTCGAGCGCGGCCTGCGCACCTCGTTGATCGTCCGCGACGCCTTCGGCAAGCTCCTGGCCGGCGGCCTGGCCTTCGCCGTCGCCTGGCAGCTGTTCGTCGTCCTCGGCGGGGTCACCGGCCTGCTGCCGCTGACCGGCCTGACGACGCCGTTCGTCGCCTACGGCGGGTCCTCGCTGGTGGCCAACTTCGGGCTGGTCGCGATCCTGGTGCGGATCAGCGACGCCGCCCGCCGGCCGGCCACCCCGCCCGCTCCCCCCAAGGCCGCCTTCGGCGACGCCCCGACCGAGGTGGTGTCCACGTGAACGCGCCGCTGCGCCGGGTGGCGATCAGCGTCCTGGTGCTGTTCACCCTGCTCATCGTCAACGTCAACTACATCCAGGTCGTGCGCTCCGACGAGCTGCGCGAGGACCCGGGCAACACCCGCGTGCTCACCGAGGAGTACTCGCGCGAGCGCGGCTCGATCGTCGTCGACGGCACCGAGGTGGCCCTGTCGGTCCCCACCCAGGACAGGCTGGAGTACCTGCGGCAGTACCCGCAGGGGGCCACGTACGCCGCGGTCACCGGCTACTACTCGCTGCTCTACAACAGCTGGCAGATGGAGCGCGCGGCCAACGACGTGCTCACCGGCTCCGACGCCCGGCTGTTCACCCGGCGCCTGGCCGACCTGTTCACCGGCCGCGACCCGGCCGGCGGCGACGTCGTCCTGACCCTGGACGCCGCCGTCCAGGAGGCCGCGATGGCCGGGCTCGACGGCGTGACCGGCGCGGTGGTCGCGCTCGACCCGTCCACCGGCGCGGTGCTCGGCATGGCCAGCACCCCCACCTACGACCCCGGGCAGCTGTCCAGCCACGACCCCGCCGCCATCCGCGCCTACGCCGACCAGCTGGACGCGATGGAGACCGACCCGCGGCTGAACCGGGCGACCCAGGACAACTACCCGCCCGGCTCGATCTTCAAGGTGATCGTCTCGGCGGCCGCGCTGGCGACCGGCGAGTACACCCCGGACACCGTCGTCCCCGCCCCCGACCTGCTCACCCTGCCGGACACGTCGACGACGCTGGAGAACTTCAACGGGTCCTCCTGCAGCAGCAGCCAGGAGCAGTCGCTGATCGACGCGCTGACCATCTCCTGCAACACCGCCTTCGCGCAGCTGGGCATCGACCTCGGCGAGGACCGCGTGCGGGAGATGGCCGAGGCGTTCGGGATGACCGGGGACGGCATGGAGATCCCGCTGGAGGTCGCCGGCAGCAGCGTCGGCGACATCGAGAGCGAGGCGGCGCTGGGCCAGAGCTCGATCGGCCAGCGCGACGTCCGGACCACCCCGCTGCAGGCGGCGATGATCGCCGCGGCCGTGGCCAACGACGGGACCCTGATGACCCCCTACCTGGTGGACCAGGTGCGCGCCCCCGACCTCACCGTCATCGACCGGTCGGACCCGGAGGAGTACTCCCAGCCGGTCACGCCCGAGGTCGCCGACCAGCTCACCGAGATGATGGTCAGCGTCGTGGAGAACGGCAGCGGCCGGCGCGCGCAGGTGCCGGGCGTCGAGGTCGCGGGCAAGACCGGGACGGCGCAGAACGCCGGGCCCGACCACAACTGGTTCATCGGGTTCGCCCCGGCCGACGACCCGCGGATCGCCGTCGCGGTGTTCGTGGCGAACGGCGGGGGTACCGGCGGCGACGTCTCCGCCCCGATCGCGCGCGACGTGATCGAGGCCTACCTCGAGGGTCAGGGGGGCTGATGGCCCTGTCCACCGGCACCATCCTGGCCGGCCGCTACGAGATCACCGAGCCGATCGCCACGGGCGGCATGGGCGAGGTCTGGCGGGCGCGCGACCGCGTCCTGGACCGCGTCGTCGCCGCCAAGGTGCTGCGCAGCGAGTACATGGGCGACCCGAGCTTCGTCGCCCGGTTCCGCAACGAGGCGCGGCACACCGCGGCCCTGTCGCACCCCAACATCGCCTCGGTCTACGACTACGGCGAGACCAGCGCCGACGGCGGCAACGGCCAGCTGGCCTTCCTCGTCATGGAGCTGGTCGAGGGCAAGCCGCTGGTGACCATCCTCCACGAGGAGGGGCGGCTGCCGGTCGACTGGACGCTGCACGTCCTCGGCCAGGCCGCCGACGGCCTGTCGGCCGCGCACGCCGCCGGGGTGGTGCACCGCGACATCAAGCCGGGCAACCTCATCGTCCGGCCCGACGGCGTGGTGAAGCTGACCGACTTCGGCATCGCCCGCGCCCGCGACACCACGCCGCTGACCCGCACCGGCATGGTGGTCGGCACCGCGCAGTACCTGTCGCCGGAGCAGGCCCAGGGCATGGAGGTCACCGCCGCCTCCGACGTCTACTCCCTCGGCGTCGTCGGCTACGAGTGCCTCACGGGCGTGCGGCCGTTCGACGGCACCTCGCAGGTGGCCATCGCGCTGGCGCACATCAACCGCCCGCCGCCGCCCCTGCCCGGGGACATCCCGCCGCCGGTGCGGCTGCTCGTCGAGCGCGCGCTGGCCAAGGACCCGGCCGACCGGTTCACCGACGGCGCCGCCTTCGGCGCGGCGATCCGCTCGGTCGCCTCCGGCGGCGACCTGGCGCCCGGGACGTCGGCCACCGGGACGATGGCCGCGGCGCGGACCGAGGTCATCCCCGAGGTCGACGGCGAGGGCACCCGCGTCCTCGGCGGGCCGCTCACCGGGGCGGCCGCGGGCGCCGCGCTCGGCGACGCGGCCGCCGCCCCGCGCACCGGGGGCCGGCACGCCGCCGGTGCGCGCACCATGCCCCCGCTGCAGGGCCCGCCCGTCGACGGCGACGAGCAGCGGTGGGACGACGGCGCCGCGTCGCGCCGGGGCAGCCGCCGGTGGGTGTGGGCGCTGGTCTCCCTGCTGGTGGTCGCCGGGCTGGTCACCGGCGCCTGGCTGCTGCTGGGCGGCGGGGACGACCGCGACGGCACCACCGCCGGTCCCTCCGCGAGCACGTCCTCGGCCAGCGGCTCGGCCAGCGCGACGCAGCAGCTGGTCAACATCCCCGCCGCGTCGCAGTACATCGGCGAGGACGCCGACGACGTGCAGGCCGAGCTGGAGGAGGCCGGCCTCGAGGTGACCCGGGCCGACGCCGACGCCGACCAGCTGGCGGCCGCGGGCGTCGAGCTCAGCGCCGGCGACGTCGCCGCCGTCGACCCCAACGGCATCCCGGTCCCCCGCGGCTCCACCGTCACCCTGTACGTGGCTCAGGAGGACCACACCCCGGAGCAGGAGCCCGAGGACACCGGCGACGACTCCGGCGGCCAGGACGACGGCGGCTCCGGCGACGAGGACACCCCCGCGCCGACCACCACCAGCCAGGCGCCCGCGCCGACCACCACGACCGAGGCGCCCGAGCCGACCGCGACCACCACGGAAGCGCCGGTCACCACCACGCCGAACGCCCCCGGCACCTCGGCGCCCGAGCCGCCCCCGACCACCGAGCCGACGGTCAGCGAGGAGGCCGGGGCCTCGACGAACGGGCAGGGCCTGCAGCCGCCCGGCGCCGCGAACGTGGTCGCCCAGGACCCGCCGGCGTGACGCCGCTCCCTCGCGCCGCCCGGGACCGGGCGGCGTCGCCCGTTAGGGTGACCGCCGGAACCGGGCGCGCTCCCGGCGTTCCCTGCTGCCCCGGGACGCCCGCGACCCACCAGAGCACCGCCCGAGAGGACCACGCATGACCACCCCCCAGGTGCTCGGCGAGCGCTACGAGATCGGCGGGGTGCTCGGCCGCGGCGGGATGGCGGAGGTGCACCGCGGGCGCGACCTGCGGCTGGGCCGCGAGGTGGCGGTCAAGGTGCTGCGCAGCGACCTGGCCCGCGACCCGTCGTTCCAGGTGCGCTTCCGGCGGGAGGCGCAGGCGGCGGCCTCGCTGAACCACCCGTCGATCGTCGCGGTGTACGACACCGGCGAGGACCGGACGACCAGCGGCGCGACGCCGTACATCGTCATGGAGTACGTCGAGGGCGAGACGCTGCGCGACGTGCTGCGCCGCGAGGGCGTGCTGCAGCCGGAGCGGGCGATGAGCCTGGCCGCGGACATCTGCGCCGCCCTGGACTTCAGCCACCGCAACGGCATCGTGCACCGCGACGTGAAGCCCGGGAACGTGATGATCACGCCCCAGGGCACCGTCAAGGTGATGGACTTCGGCATCGCCCGCGCGGTGTCGGACTCCGCCGCCACAATGACCTCGACCGCCGCGGTCATCGGCACCGCGCAGTACCTCTCCCCCGAGCAGGCCCGCGGCGAGGCCGTCGACGCCCGCTCCGACGTCTACTCCCTGGGCTGCCTGCTCTACGAGCTGGTCTGCGGCGCACCGCCGTTCACCGGCGACTCGCCGGTCTCGGTCGCCTACCAGCACGTGCGCGAGGACCCGCGGCTGCCGTCCTCGATCAACCCGGCCGTGCCGCCGGAGCTCGACGCCATCCTCATGAAGGCGATGAGCAAGAACCCGGCGAACCGGTACCAGTCGGCCGCCGAGATGCGCAACGACCTGCTCCGGGCCCTGGCCGGGCAGCGGGTCGAGGCCACGCCGGTCATGGGCGACGAGGAGAAGACCACCATCCTCGGCGCCGCGCCCGCGTACGGCGACGGCGGCTGGGACGACGAGGACGCGGTCGCCCGCCGGCGCAGGCGCAACCGGGTGGTCGCGCTCGTCGTCGGCGCGCTGGTGCTCGTCGGCGCCGTCGTCGGGGTGGCGCTGCTGGTCGACAGCGGCGACGAGGAGCAGCCCCCGGCCGCCGCGCAGGTGACCGTGCCCGCGGGGCTGGTCGGGCAGCAGGAGGCCGACGCCCGGGCCGCCATCGAGGCGGCCGGCCTGACCGTCGCCGAGCAGGTGACGCAGCAGCAGGTCTCGGACGAGACCCAGGTAGGCACGGTGCTCGACACCGACCCCGACAGCGGCGCGCAGGTCGAGGAGGGCAGCGAGGTCGCCCTGACCGTCGGCGTCGCCCCGGACACGGTGACCGTGCCGCAGGTGGTCGACCTGGACGAGGACCGGGCCCGCACGGCGCTGGAGAACGCCGGCTTCGAGGGCAACGTGAACTCCGACCAGGTCGACTCCCTCGCCGAGGAGGGCACCGTCGTCGCGGTCGACCCGGAGGAGGGGACCGCGGTCGCCCCGGACACCACCGTGACGCTGTCGGTCTCCGACGGCACGGACGAGGTCCCGGACGTGGCCGGCCAGCTCCAGGAGGCCGCCCAGGAGGCGCTGCGGAGCGCGGGCTTCACCAACCTGACCGTGACCGAGGTCGACTCCGACGAGCCCGCCGGCACCGTCGTCGGGACGAACCCGGCCGCCGGCCAGCAGGCGTCCGCCGGCCAGCCGATCACCCTGCAGGTGTCCGGCGGGGCCGCGGAGGTCACCGTCCCGACGACGATCGTCGGACAGACCGAGGGGCAGGCCCGGCAGACGCTGGCCGCCGCCGGCTTCACCGGGACGATCTCGGTGCAGGACACCGAGGCCGACCCCGGCCAGGCCGACGGCACCGTGGTGGGCAGCAACCCGGAGCCGGGCCAGACGGTGGCGCCGGACGGCACCGTCACCCTGCTGGTCGCCCGCGAGACGGCGACGCCGACGACGGGCAGCCCCGCCCCCGGCGGCCTGGACGGCGACCCGAGCACCCCCATCTGAGCGACCGCGGACGAGAGAAGAGGCCCCTCCCGGTCGGGAGGGGCCCCTTCTCTCGTGCCGGGGGCTACACGGCGGCGGAGAGGCGGCGGGCGCCCGCGGCGGCGGCCTCGACGACGGCCGGGTCGGGCGCCAGGCCGCACGCGGCCAGCCACGTGGCCAGCATCCGGTGACCGCCCTCGGTGAGCACCGACTCGGGGTGGAACTGCACGCCCTCGACAGGCAGCTCCCGGTGCCGCAGCGCCATGACGATGCCCGACGCCGTCGTGCCGGTCACCTCGAGCTCGTCGGGCACGGTGGCCCGGTCCACGGCCAGCGAGTGGTAGCGCGTGGCGGTGAAGGGCGAGGGCAGCCCGGCCAGCACGCCGACGCCGTCGTGCACGACCTCGCTGGTCTTGCCGTGCAGCAGCTCCGGCGCGCGCACGACCTCGGCGCCGAAGGCCTCGGCGATCGCCTGGTGGCCCAGGCACACGCCCAGCACCGGGGTCCCGGCCTCGGCGGCGGCCCGCACCATGGGGACGGTCACGCCGGCGCCGGCGGGCGTGCCCGGGCCGGGGGACAGCAGCACACCGGCGACGTCGAGGTCGGGCAGCTCGTCGACGGTGACGGCGTCGTTGCGCCGGACGACGCACTGCACGCCGAGCTGGCCCAGGTACTGGACCAGGTTGTAGACGAAGCTGTCGAAGTTGTCGACGACGAGGACGGGCCTGCTCACGCTCCTTGTGTACAGCAGCGCCCGGTCAGCCGTCAGCGGCTGTGGCGTGTGCCATGTCCAGGGGGCCGGTGTAGGCCGGCACCGTGACCTCCGGCCGGTCGCGCACGGCGAAGGTCAGCCCGAAGTCCTCGACCGCCTGCTCGAACACCGCCACCTGCGGGGAGGCGGCCAGCTGCGCGCGGACGGCGGCGGGGTCGCCGACCGCCGTGACGACGAACGGCGGCGACCAGGTCCGCCCGTGGAGCAGCAGCACGTTGCCGACGCAGCGGACGGCGCTGGTGGCGATCAGCCGCTGGTCCATGATCGCCACGCCGTCGGTGCCGGCCGCCCAGACGGCGTTGACCACCGCCTGCACGTCGGACTGGTGGATGACGACGTCGTCGGGGCGGGCGCCGGTCGGCAGGCTGCCGTCGGGCCGGCGCGGGGCGTCGTCGAGGGTGATCTCCACCCCCCGGCCGCGGAGGGCGACCAGGCCCGCCGACAGGGCGCCGGCGTCACCGGCCGCCTGGGCGGAGGCGACGGCGCCGTCGCGGGAGGCCGCCTGGTCGGTGAGCGCCTCGGTCTGGCGCTGCAGCGCGGCCAGCTGCTCCTGCTGGCCGGCGATGACCTCGTTGCGCTGGGCGATGAGCTCGGACAGCTCGGTGACGTCGCCGGCGCGCAGGTCCGAGCCCTCCGCGGTCTGGCTGGAGGTGGCGAACAGCAGCCCCGCCGCGAGCGCCACGACGGGCACCAGGGCGCCCCAGGCCGACCGGTGGCGGGCGGGGCCCACCGGCGGCTCGGAGGCGGTCACGGGGGCTCCTGGGGGGGACGGGAGGGGGAGGCACGCCGTCGGGCGCGGCCGTGCGGGTCCCCTCGCAGCTTAGGCTGGGAGGAGATCGTGCCGGTCGCGACGGACCGGCACCCCAGCGAGTCAGCAGGAGACGGTCCGAGTGCCCAAGTCCAAGGTCCGCAAGAAGTCGGTCTACACGCCGCCCGAGGGCGTGCTGCAGTCGCGCGCGGCCAACGCACGGGCCGTCCAGCCGAGCCCGCGCTGGTACGCGCCGCTCATGGTCGGGCTCATGGTGCTCGGCCTGCTGTGGATCGTCGTCTACTACGTGGCCGGCGACCAGATCCCGTTCATGGTGTCGCTGGGGGCGTGGAACTTCGCCATCGGCTTCGGCGCCATGGTGGTCGGCCTGATCATGTCCATGCGCTGGCGCTAGCCCCTACCGCCTGACGAGAGGCCCCCGTCCCGGTCCCGGGACGGGGGCCTCTCGTGTACACGGGGCCCGTCCGGCGGTGGACACCGGGGGTGTGGACCGCTGTGCATCCACCACCGGTGGATCCACAGGTCGACATGACGCCGTACCCCCAGGGTTGTCCACCGCATGTGGAGAACGCCTGTTCGACTGCACTGCGCTGACCTGCGGTTTCGCGACCAGTGAGGCGCGTGTGACGGGAAGGGCAGCCGAGTAACTACAGGTCTGTGCTTTGTCCCCAGCTGTGTACCCAGCTGTGGATGTGTCGACATGACCGCAGCACCGGGACGGTCACCGAGCGCGAGCACGGCACTGCGGTCGAGGAGTCGACACGCGGGCCGAACAGGGCAGATCCCCACCTGCGGACGGGCGTCCCCACCTCTCCGGGCCTGTGGACGAACTCCCCACGGGCGTCCTGGGAGGCTGGGGACGTGCAGTGGTCGGCGCGGACGGCGGAGACGGTCACGCTCGGGCTCGGCGGGGTGCTCCTGGCGCTGGCCGCCCTGGGGCTCGACGCGGCGGGACGGGTGCTGGTCGGCACCGCCGGCGTGCTGCTGGTGGGCGCGGCGCTGCGCGACGTCGTCCTGCGGCCGCGGCTGGCGGTGGATGACGCCGGCGTCGTCGTGCGGACGCTGACCGGGCGCACCCGGCTGCCGTGGCCGGGCCTGCGGGTGCGGCTGCGGACGACGCGGCGGCTGGGGGTGCGCTCGCGGCTGCTGGAGCTGGACACCGCCGCGACGGACCCCGACGACGCGGGCACCCTGGTGCTGCTGGGCCGCCGGGACCTGGGGACGGACCCGGCGGCCGTGGCGCAGGCGCTGGAGGCGCGGCGGCCCGGCTGAGGGGCGGGACGGCCCGCTACAGGGCGAGGACGGCCAGCGGCACCGGTACGGCGAGGGCGAGGGTCACCAGGACCGCGGCCAGCGCCACCAGCGACGCCGCCTGCGCCGCCGTCCGCCGGCGGGTGAGGACGAGCAGCCCGGTGGCGAGCGCGCCGGCGACCAGGCCGCCGAGGTGGCCCAGCAGCGAGACGCCGGGCAGGAAGCTGATGACCACGTTGATGGCCAGCAGGGTGAGCAGACCGCGCAGGTCCTGCCGGGCGACCAGCAGCAGCACGCCCAGGGAGCCCAGGAGGCCGTACAGGGCCGCCGACGCCCCGGCCACGGGCCGGCCCGGGTCGCCGAACAGCTGGATGGCCACGGCGCCACCCAGGGCGGAGAGCAGGTACACGGCGAGGTAGCGCCACCAGCCCAGGCGGCCCTCGAGCTCGGGGCCGAACACCAGCAGGCTGAGCATGTTGAGCAGCAGGTGGGTGATCCCGATGTGCAGGAACGCCCCGGTGAGCAGCCGCCAGTCCTGGCCGAAGACGTCGACGAGGACGGGGACCTGCGAGAACTCCTCGAACACCGGCGAGCGCCAGTTGTCCAGCGGGCTCTGGCCGGCCGACGCCGCCGACACGGCCGTGATCACGAAGACGACGACGTTGACCGCGACCAGCGAGACGGTGACCGGTCCGAACCGGCGGCGGGCGCCCGACCACCGGGAGGCCGGCCGGGGACGGCGGACCCCGGCAGAACCGGCCCGGACGTCGTCGGGGCACTGGAAGCCGACGGCGGCCGGCGTCATGCACTCCGGGCAGATCGGCCGGTCACAGCGCGCGCACCGGACGCCGGTCGGCCGGTCCGGGTGGCGGTAGCAGGTGGCCGACGGGGGCGCCGGCGGCCGGCCGGCGCCCCCGTCGTCGGAACCGGTGGTCAGCTGCGCTGCACCTCGACCGACTGGATGACGACGTCCTCGACAGGGCGGTCGTTGCGGCCGGTGCGGACCTTGGCGATGCGGTCCACGACCTCGCGGCTGCTCTGGTCGGCGACCTCGCCGAAGATCGTGTGCTTGCGGTTGAGGTGCGGCGTCGGGCTGACGGTGATGAAGAACTGCGAGCCGTTGGTGCCGGGCCCGGCGTTGGCCATGGCCAGCAGGTACGGCCGGTCGAAGCTGAGCTCGGGGTGGAACTCGTCGCCGAACTGGTAGCCCGGGCCGCCGAAGCCCTGCCCCAGCGGGTCGCCGCCCTGGATCATGAAACCGTCGATGATCCGGTGGAAGACCGTCCCGTCGTACAGCGGGTCGGTGCTCTTCTGCCGGGTCGCCGGGTGCGTCCACTCGCGGCGGCCCTCGGCCAGGTCCGCGAAGTTCGCGACCGTCTTCGGCGCGTGGTCGGGGAACAGGTCGACGGTGATGTCGCCGTGGTTGGTGTGGAGCACGGCACGGCGTGCGGGGGTCGATTCGGTCACGCCGCCCACTCTCCCACTGCTCCGCCGCCCCCGAGCACGGGGAGCGGGCCTCACCGGAGCCTCACCGGAGCCTCATCGACCCCTCATCGACGGCGCCCGCCGGCGGGCCACCCTGCTCTCCTGACGCACGAGAGGGGACGGCCGTGGCCACCTCCACCACCACACCGCGACGGACGACGGGCCGGGCGCCCGGTGAGCGGCGTCCTCCCGGGCGCCGGGTGGCGACGGTGGTCGCCGGCACGGCGGCCGGCGGGCTGCTCGCGTGGGGGGTCGTGGCGGTCGTCTCCGGGGGCGGGGACGGCGCGCTCGAGGTCCCGGCCCAGGCCAACGTCTTCGGTGCCGGCCTCGACGACCCGCCCGGCCCCGGCGGGGGCGGCGACGGCGTGCCCCCGGTCCTGTTCCGGCTCCCGGAGGACGGGGGCCGCGTCGTGACCTTCCCGGACGTCGACGGCAGCGTCACGCCCATCGTGGGCACCGCGAGCCGGGTGGGCCCCGGGGGCGACGGCGGGGCGAACGGGACGACCGACGTCGAGTCGTACGGCGGGATCTCCGGGATCGTCGCCGACGACAACGGCATGTTCCTCACCGGGGTGTTCCTCACCGACGACCCGCCGCGGGGTGAGGCACCGCCGCGGTTGGACGTCACCGGCGTCAACACCGCCCGTCCCGTCGCGCCGGAGATCGGCCAGACCTTCCTCGTCGGGGACGGGCGCGACCTCCGGGTCACCGCCCCGGACGGGGCCACCCGGCTCTTCCTCGGCTTCGCCGACGCCTACGACTACCAGGGCCCGCCCGGCTGGTACGACAACAACGACGGGTCCCTCTCGGTCACCGTGGAGGTCGTCCCGGAGTGACCCGGGGAACCGGCGGCGGGGGGACGTCGGTCCCTTGCCGCACCCTCCCCCGGCGGCCAGTCTCGGGGCGTGCGCACGGCCACGCGGCCCGGCGCCGCTCCGCTGCTGGGGCGCGGACCCGAGGTCACGCTCCTGCTCGACCACCTGCGCCGCGGCGGCACCACCCACGTGCACGGCCTGCCCGGCATCGGGAAGTCGGCCCTGCTGCACGCCTTCGCGGGCCTCGCGGCGGACGCGGGCGCGACCGTCGTGGCGCTGGACTGCCGGACCGTGGAGCCGACCGAACGCGGGCTGCTGGGCGCCCTCGGCGGCCACCCCACCGTGGAGGCGCTCGTCGCCGCCCTGGAGGGGCCCGAGCCCCCGGTCGTGCTGGTCCTGGACCAGTACGAGCACTTCCGGCTCATGGACACCTGGCTGCGCCGGACCCTCGCGCCCGCGCTCCCGGCCGGCACCCTCCTGGTCCTCGGCAGCCGCGAGCGCCCGGTGCCGGCCTGGTACGGCGTGCCCGGCTTCCGCACCGTCCCGCTCGCCCCGCTGTCCGACGCCGACGCGGGCCTGCTGCTGGCCGAGCACGGCGTGGCCGCGACGGAGGCGGACCGGCTCAACCGCGTCGCCCGCGGGCACCCGCTGGCGCTGGTCCTGGCGACGGCCGGCGTCGCGGAGAACCCGCAGCTCGGGCTGGAGGACGCGGCGATGTCCCGCGTCGTCGAGGAGCTGACCCGGCTGTACTTCGAGGACATCGCCGACCCGCTGACGCGGCGGGCGCTCGAGGCGGCCTCGGTCCTGCGCCGGGCCACGGAGTCCCTGCTCGACGCCGTCCTGGACGGCGGCGGCGCCGTCGCGATGGAGCGCCTGCTCGCGCTCCCCTTCGTCGTGGCCGGCCGCGACGGCGCGGTCGTGCACGAGGCGGTCCGCGACGCCGTGGCCGGGCACCTGCGCACCGCCGACCCGGTGCGCCACCGCGAGTACCGGCGGGCGGCGTGGCGGCGGCTGCGCGACGAGATGCGGTCGGCGGCGCCCGCCGAGCTGTGGCGCTACACCGCGGACGTCCTCTACCTGCTCGACAACCCGGTCGTGCGGACCGCATTCTTCCCCGCCGACGCGCAGCAGCCGGCCGTGGAGCCCGCGAGCACCCTCGACGAGGACGCGGTCCGGGGGATCACGCACCGGCACGAGGGCCCCCAGGGCGCCCGGCTGCTGGACCGGTGGTGGGTCACGACGCCGTCGGCGTTCTCCGTCTCCCGGGACCGCGACGGCGGCGTGGCGGCCTTCTCCGTGCTGCTCGACGACGCCCGCATCCGGCACTCCCCCGTCGCCGACGACCCCGTCGTCCGGTCCTGGGCCCGGCACCTGGACAGCCACCCGCTGGGGCGCCGTGAGGTCGCGCTGGGGCTGCGCCGGTGGCTGGACCGGGAGCGCGGCGAGGCCCCGGGGACGACGCAGGCGGCGTGCTGGCTGGACGTGAAGCGGACCTACATGGCGCTGCGCCCGGCGCTGCGGCAGATGTTCGTCGTCGTCCAGGACGTCCCGGCCTACTGGCCCGTCGTCCGGGAGCTGGGCTTCCGTCCGCTCCCCGGTCCCCCGGTCGTGCTCGACGGCCGGCCGTTCACGAGCGTGGTGCTCGACTTCGGGAGGCGCTCGGTCGACGGCTGGCTGGTCGAGCTGCTGGCCAGGGAGCTCGGGGTGGCCGACGAACCGGCCCTCGACGCCGACGCCCACGAGCTGGTGGTCGGTGGGCGGCGGGTCGCGCTCACGCCGCTGGAGTTCGGCCTCCTGCGGTGCCTGCGCGACCGGGAGGGCCGCACGGTGAGCCGGCCGGAACTGCTGCGGGAGGTCTGGGACACCGAGTACGCCGGCGGCAGCAACGTCGTGGACGCCGTCGTGCGGACCCTGCGGGCCAAGCTGGGGCCGGGCGCCCCGGCTGTCGAGGCCGTGCGGGGGCGGGGGTACCGGCTGCGGGAGGACTGGCGCTCACAGCTGGCCTGAGCGGCGGACGCACCCGGCGTCCTGCGGTGGAGACGAGGGGAATCGAACCCCTAACCCCCGCCTTGCAAAGGCGGTGCTCTGCCAATTGAGCTACGTCCCCGGGGGCGCTGTCCCCGGGAGCTCCGCGCGGGAGCCCGGGTTCAGCGGGTGGTGGGGCGGCTGACCGACTGCGGGCCGTTGGTGGCCTCGTGCCAGAGGTCGGCCTCGGCCTTGCCGCTGCCGGACGAGCGCCGGCGGACGGCGGCGACGGCGCCGGCCGCGACGGCGGCCAGGGCCAGCTTCTTCAGCACGCGGTACCTCCTGGGTACGACGGCGGCCACGGACGGGGCCTCGCTGTCGCGGTGCCGGGGCACCGGTTCACGGGTGGGCCTGGGAGGACTTGAACCTCCGGCCTCATCCTTATCAGGGATGCGCTCTAACCGCCTGAGCTACAGGCCCGTGGACCTCGACCAGCGTACAGGGGCCGCGGACGGCCCCTGTAGGCGGGTCCCTCGTCTAGTCGCGCTCGGCGAGCGTCACCTCGAGGCCGCCGACCAGGTCGGCGCAGAGGTTGTAGATGAACGCCGCGACGGTGCACAGCGCGGTCATCAGCACGATGTTGATCGCGCCGATGACGGCCGCCCCGCCGAAGACGATGCCCGGGGTGATGACGTCGCCGCCGCCCTCGCCGCTCGACGACGTGCCGAGCTGGCCGAACAGGTCGTTGAGGGTGTCGAAGACGCCGAGCCCGGACAGGACCCCGTAGAGGATCCCGACCGCGACCATCCAGATGAAGAACATCGCGATCGACAGGACCAGCGAGATCTTCAGCGCCGACCAGGTGTCGACGTGCCGCAGCTGCAGCCGGGCGCGCCGCGGACCGCGGTTGCCGCGGTTCTTGGCCTGCTTGCCGGCCTGCTGCTGGGCCGCGGGCGGCTGCTGGGGCGCCCGGGCCGCCGCCGGCGGCGGGGCGGCCACCGCGGCCGGCGGGACCGCCTGGGTGGCGCTCACCGGCCCCGGCATGGTCGCGTCCGCCGGACGGGGAGCCTGCTGCGGCGGCGCCACCGGCGGCACCTGCTGGGCGGGCGCCTGGCCGGTGGCCGGCTTGGCCAGTGACGGGGCCGCGCCCGGCGGGGTGGCCCCGGCCGGGGTCGCCCCGGACGGAGCGGGCGTCTGGCCGGTGGCGGGCGCCGAGCCCGTCGCCGGGGCTCCGTCCGCTCCGGCTGCGCTCTCCGGGCGGACCCCGGTGCGCACCGCCTGCGGCCGGTCGCTCATGCCGTTCTCCCGTTCGCCTGCGGCCCTCGCCGCGCTCTCGCGCCGGGGCGGTCCGGCGTGGTGCCGGAGGCGCCCGGGCGCCGGTCGTGTCCGTCAGCGGGAGCCGGGGGCGCGTGGTGACCGGAGGTCACCAC
>NZ_JBJGZJ010000029.1:0-50532 GCF_054050435.1 Geodermatophilus sp. SYSU D01036
GCGGGGGGGGGGCCGGCGGCCGCCCCCGCGCCCCCCGGCCCCCCGGGCCCGGGGCCGGCCCCCCCCCCCCCCCCCCCCCGCTGCCGTGCGTCCACCCACGGGACGGGTGGGACCCCGCACGTCTCCCTCGTCACACCAGTCACAGAACGCTGGAGTCCCGCGCGCAGCTGCCGATACCACTCTCTCGGGGTGAGTGGGGCGACACGCCGCCCGCGTCAGTTGACCGCCCTGGGGGCCCGGCTTACGGTCGCGGACAACACCGGTGTGACCCGTGGGGAAGCGGGAGCACTCCGGGACGCTCCGCCGCGCCCGTGGCGGGACTCGAAGGAGGACGCTGACGTGAGCGACCAGAGCGAGGGCTCCCAGGGTCAGCTCTTCAGCGACGCCGCCGTGGGGGCGACGGACTACGACGAGGTCGACACCGACCTCGTCGGGTACCGCGGCCCTACGGCGTGTGCCGCCGCCGGGATCACCTACCGCCAGCTGGACTACTGGGCCCGTACCGGTCTGGTCGCCCCCTCGGTGCGCAGCGCCACGGGGTCGGGGACACAGCGGCTGTACTCGTTCCGCGACATCCTGGTGCTGAAGGTGGTCAAGCGGCTGCTCGACACGGGGGTGTCGCTGCAGAACATCCGCAAGGCCGTCGACCACCTGCGCAACCGCGGGATCAAGGACCTCGCCAACGTCACGCTGTTCTCCGACGGGGCGACGGTCTACGAGTGCACCTCGGCCGAGGAGGTCGTCGACCTGCTCGCCGGCGGGCAGGGCGTCTTCGGCATCGCGGTGTCCGGCGCGCTGCGCGAGCTGTCCGGTGAGCTGGCCGAGCTGCCCGCCGAGCGGCTGGACGGCGCGCCGCTGCACGCGGCCGACGACGAGCTGTCCCTGCGCCGCCGTCGCCGCGCCCAGACCGCGTAGCCGACCCGCACGTCCGCGAGGGGCGTCCCGCCGGGTGCGGGACGCCCCTCGCGTGCGTCCGGGCGACCCGCGGCGCCCGGCGGCCGTGCAGGTCCGCCGTTCGCGCGCGGGAGGCGCTGGTAGCGTCGTGGCAGTGGCGGACGCTGCTCACTCCCTCCCGTCGTTGCGCTCCCTGAGCCCCGCGGGTTCCTTCGCCGGCCGGCACATCGGCCCCCGGGCGGACCAGACCGCCGCGATGCTCGAGGCCGTCGGCCACGACTCGCTGCAGTCCCTGGTCGACGCCACCGTCCCCGAGGCGGTGCGCGACCGCGACGAGCTCTCGCTGCCCCCGGCCGCCGACGAGGCCACCGTGCTCGCCGAGCTGCGCGAGCGGGCCGCGGCCAACCAGGTCACCGTCCCGATGATCGGGATGGGCTACTCCGGCACGGTCACCCCGGCGGTCATCCAGCGCAACGTGCTGGAGAACCCGGCCTGGTACACCGCCTACACGCCCTACCAGCCCGAGATCAGCCAGGGCCGGCTCGAGGCGCTGCTGAACTTCCAGACGATGGTCGCCGACCTCACCGGCCTGCCGGTCGCCGGCGCCTCGATGCTCGACGAGGCCACCGCCGCGGCCGAGGCGATGACGCTGGTCCGCCGCGCCGGCCGGGCGAAGCCCGACGCCGTGTTCGTCGTCGACGCCGACACGCTGCCGCAGACCCTCGCGGTGCTCGAGACCCGCGCCGAGCCGCTGGGCATCCGGCTGCACGTGGCCGACCTGTCCGCCGGCTGGCTGGCCGACCTGCCCGAGGCCGGCGCGTTCGGCGTGCTGGTGTCCTACCCGGGCGCCAGCGGCGCGGTCCGCGACCACCGGGCGCTCGCCGACGCCGCGCACGCCGCCGGCGCGGCGGTCGTCGTCGCCGCCGACGTCCTGGCGCTCACCCTGCTCGAGGCGCCGGGCGAGTGGGGCGCCGACGTCGCCTGCGGCAGCACCCAGCGCTTCGGCGTCCCGCTGGGCTACGGCGGCCCGCACGCCGGCTACCTGTCGGTGCGCGAGGGCCTGGCCCGGCAGCTGCCCGGCCGGCTGGTCGGGGTGTCGGTCGACGCCGACGGCGACGTCGCCTACCGGCTGGCGCTGCAGACCCGCGAGCAGCACATCCGCCGGGAGAAGGCGACCAGCAACATCTGCACCGCGCAGGTGCTGCTCGCCGTCATGGCCGGCGCCTACGCCGTCTGGCACGGGCCCGAGGGGCTGACCGCGATCGCCGCCAGGGTGCACCGCAGCGCGCTGGCGCTGGCCGGGTGGCTGCGCGCCGGCGGCGTCGACGTCGTCCACGAGTCGTTCTTCGACACCGTGCAGGCCCGCGTGCCCGGCCGGGCCGACGAGGTGGTCGCCGCCGCCGCGGCCCGGCGGATCGACCTGCGCCGGGTGGACGCCGACACCGTGGCCGTCGCCTGCGACGAGACGACGACGCCCGCGGTGCTGCGGCAGGTGGCCGAGGCGTTCGGCGTCGCCGCGGACGAGTCCGCCCTGGACGACGACGGGCCGGACGCGCTGCCCGCCGCCCTGCGCCGGCGCACCCCGTTCCTCACCCACCCGGTCTTCTCCGCGCACCGCTCGGAGACGGCGATGATGCGCTACCTGCGCTCGCTGTCGGACAAGGACCTGGCGCTGGACCGCACGATGATCCCCCTGGGCTCGTGCACGATGAAGCTCAACTCCGCCGTCGAGATGGCCGCGGTCACCTGGCCGGAGTTCGCCGGGCTGCACCCCTTCGCCCCGGCCGAGCGGGCGCGCGGCTACCGGCAGCTGATCGACGAGCTGTGCACGTGGCTGGCCGAGATCACCGGGTACGCCGCGGTGAGCGTGCAGCCCAACGCCGGCTCGCAGGGCGAGTTCGCCGGGCTGCTGGCCATCCGCGGGTACCACGCCTCCCGCGGCGAGTCGCACCGCGACGTCTGCCTCATCCCCAGCTCCGCGCACGGCACCAACGCCGCCAGCGCGGTCATGGCCGGGATGCGGGTGGTCGTGGTGGCCTGCGACGAGGCCGGCAACGTCGACGTCGCCGACCTGCGCGCCAAGATCGACCAGCACGCCGGGCGGCTGGCCGCGATCATGATCACCTACCCGTCGACGCACGGGGTGTTCGAGACCGAGATCCGCGAGATCTGCGCCGCGGTGCACGACGCCGGCGGGCAGGTGTACGTCGACGGCGCCAACCTCAACGCGATGGTCGGGCTGGCGCGCCCGGGCCGGTTCGGCTCCGACGTCAGCCACCTCAACCTCCACAAGACCTTCTGCATCCCGCACGGCGGCGGCGGGCCCGGCGTCGGCCCGATCGGCGTCCGGGAGCACCTGGTGCCGTTCCTGCCGGGGCACCCGCTGGCCGACACCGGCGGCTCCGGCCCGGCCGTGTCGGCCGCGCCGTGGGGGTCGGCCGGGATCCTGCCGATCTCGTGGGCCTACCTGCGGCTGATGGGCCCCGACGGGCTGCGGCGGGCCACCGAGCACGCGGTGCTGGGCGCCAACTACCTCGCCGCCCGGCTGCGCGAGCACTTCCCGGTGCTCTACACCGGCGCCGGCGGGCTGGTCGCCCACGAGTGCATCCTCGACATCCGGCCGCTGACCCGGGCCACCGGCATCACCAACGACGACATCGCCAAGCGGCTGGTCGACTTCGGCTTCCACGCGCCGACGATGAGCTTCCCGGTCGCGGGCACGCTGATGGTCGAGCCCACCGAGAGCGAGGACAAGGCCGAGCTCGACCGGTTCGTCGAGGCGATGGTGACCATCCGCGGCGAGATCGAGAAGGTCGCGTCCGGGGAGTACGACGAGGCGGACAACCCGCTGCGCAACGCCCCGCACACGCTGAAGATGCTCGCCGGCGACTGGGACCGGCCCTACCCGCGCAGCGCCGCGGTGTTCCCGGTGCCCTCGCTGGTCACCCGCGGCTACCTGTCGCCGGTGCGCCGGATCGACCAGGCCTTCGGCGACCGCAACCTGGTCTGCTCCTGCCCGCCGCCGGAGGCGTTCGCCGAGCCGGAGCCCGCGCCCGCGCCGCGGACGCACGTGCCCGACCGCGGCGAGGGCGCCCCGGACGACCTCGGCACCACCGCCGACGTGGTGGGCGCCCAGGCCTGATCCCGCGCGAGCTCGGCGGTGTGGGGCCATCGGTGGTGTGGGGCCATCAGCCGCTGACGGCCACGACACCGCCGATCTCGCGACGTCAGGGCAGCCGCGTCAGGGCAGCGGCGTCCGCCCGGCGGCGGAGGCGATGCCCAGCCAGGTGTGCCGGTTGCCCGCCCAGCACCAGCCGACCTTCGCCGTCCCCCGGCGCCCCGGGCCGTCGCGGCCGGTGCCGTTGCTGATCCACAGCGCCGGGGTGCGGGCGTCCAGCGACCCGTTCGCCCGGCGCAGCCGGGAGCCGACGGTCATGGTGCAGGCGTTGCGCTCGAGCAGGTCCGGGCACTGCAGCAGCCAGGTCAGGCCCTCGGTCACCGTCAGCGGCGTCCGGCCGGCGGCGCGGATGCGCGGCAGCGACTCGTCGGGCGTGCAGTTGCGGTACGCGTCCCCGCGCTCGGGGGCGGACAGGGCGTAGACGTCGGCGGGCGGGGCGGCGTCGTCGAGCGGGGTGAACGCGTCGAGGTCGGTCATGTCCACGACCACGAACACCGGCCGGTCCCGCCAGGAGACCAGTTCCGCCAGGGCGGTGGCCGGCAGCAGGGACGGCGCGAGGGCGAGCAGCCCGTCGCCCGGGACGCCCGCCGCCCGCGCGCGCAGCTCCGCCGCCGACAGGCCCGCGCGCTCGTGGGCGCCGGCGGCGACCAGCCGCTCGGCCTGCTCGGCGGGGGCGGGGAGGGACAGCAGGGTTGTCGGCACGGGGCACCTCCGGCGACGGGGACGGACGGCGGACCAACGCCCCTGGGCGTGGTCCGGTTCCGACCTCTGGCCCGTCGACGCCGTTCCCCGCCCGGGTGGACGATCACCCCATGGCGGTGAGGGCGGGACGGGTGCGGCGGACGGCGGGCACGGCGGTGCTGGCCGCGGGGGCGGCGCTGCTCGCCGCGTGCGGGGGCGGCGCGGAGGAGGCGGCCGGCCCGGGGGACGTGAGCCCGGCGGCGGCCACCGAGGAGGCCCCGGCCCCCACCCCGAGCCCCGCACCGGCTCCGGCCGAGGACCCCGGCACCCCCGCGGAGACGCCCGCCGCCGGTGACCTGGGCGACCGGCTGCTGCCCGCCGAGGCGTTCGGCCCCGACGCGTCCGTCGTCCGGCTGGACGACCCCGACCACGACGGCGACCACGACGGGTGGCACGACGGCTGGGGCTGGGGCTGGGGCGGCTGGGGCTGGGGCGGCTGGCACGACCACGACGACGACGGCGAGCACGACGGCCTGCCCGACGGGGTGAGCGTGGAGCCGGCCGCCTGCGCCGACGTGCTGGAGGCGCTGCCGGAGCCCGCCGAGGACGCCGCCGACCCGGTCGTCGCCGCGCAGGCCGCCCGCAGCGACGACGTGCACACCTACCAGGTGGTGGCCGAGTCGCCGGAGCTCGCGGGGCTGACCCTGCCGGTCGACCAACTGTTGGGCGCCTGCTCGTCGGTGACGGTCACCGCGCCGTTCGGTTGGGACGCCACCGCGCAGCTGGCGCCGCTGGACCTGCCGGCGGTCGGCGGCGCGAGCGCCGGCCTGCAGGTCACGGTGGAGGGCTGGGGCGACACGGTCACGATGCTGGTCGGCGTCGCCGTCGAGGGGTCGCGCGGGCTGTTCCTCACCCAGACCGCGGGGCCCGGGGACCCCGCCCCCGACGCCGCGGCCTTCGCCGGGCTGTTCAGCGACGCCGGGGCGGCCGCCTTCGACTGAGTCCCCGGTGAGTGGGCCCCGGGACGACCGGGCGCCCGTCCCCTCCGGTGAGGGGGCGGGCGCCCGGTCGTGTGCGGGCCGCTCCTAGGCGGGGACGAGCCCGGCGGTCCGCCACTGGTGGTGGTCGGCGACGGCGCTGCCGTCGGGGAGCAGCTCGCCGTCGTCGTCGAAGAGGACGACGCCGTTGCACAGCAGGCTCCAGCCCTGCTCCGGGTGGCTGCTCACGACGACCGCGAGGTCACGCGCGTCGGCGCTGGCGTCGGGGCAGGGGGTGGGGTGTACGCACATCGGGAGGACTCCGGATCGGGCCGGTGGCGGGACCACCGGCATCACTGACGGTGAGTGTCCGGTGACAGGACGCCTCCGAGTGTGCGCCGGCCCGGGGGCGGTGTCAGGTGACGAACCTCACCAGCTGACCCGATCGGGTCGTCAGTCCTCGCCATGGCGGCCGCCGCGGCAACAGGCGGACCGCGCCGCCCGCCCACTCGCCGACCATCCGTTATCCCCAACTCCAGCGCCGCCCGGAGCGACGCGCGACGGACGGCGGCGAGGGGGAGGGGTCAGAGCTTGCGCAGCAGCACCCGGCGCACCGAGTGGTCGGCCGCCTTCTGCAGCACCAGCCGGGCGCGGGAGCGGGTGGGCGCGATGTTCTGCCGCAGGTTGGGGCCGTTGACCGCGGCCCAGATCGACAGCGCGGTGGCGCGGGCGTCGTCGTCGCTGAGGTCGGCGTAGCGGTGGAAGTAGGCGGAGGTGTCGGCGAAGGCGGTGCGCCGCAGGGCGAGGAACCGCTCGACGTACCACTGCTGGATGTCGGCCTCGGCGGCGTCGACGTAGACGGAGAAGTCGAAGAAGTCCGAGAGGAACACCTCGGGCACCCGGCCGTCGTCGCGCCGGCCGGCCTGCAGCACGTTGAGCCCCTCCAGCACCAGGACGTCGGGGCGGTCGACCACCTGCCGCCGGCCGGGCAGCACGTCGTAGGACTGGTGGGAGTAGACCGGCGCGCTGACCTCGCCGCGGCCGGACTTCACGTCGGACAGGAAGCGGATGAGCGCGCGCCGGTCGTAGCTCTCGGGGAAGCCCTTGCGGGCCATGAGGCCGCGGGCCTCGAGGACGGCGTTGGGCCACAGGAAGCCGTCGGTGGTGACCAGGTCGACCCGCGGGGAGCCGGGGGCCGCGGCGAGCAGGGTCTGCAGCAGCCGGGCGGTGGTGCTCTTGCCGACGGCGACGCTGCCGGCGACCGCGATGACGTAGGGGACCTTGGCGGTGGTGTCGCCGAGGAACCGGTTGCGCGCCGCCCACAGCCGCTGGCTGGCGGTGACGTGCAGGTTGAGCAGCTCGGCCAGCGGCAGGTAGACGGTGGCGACCTCGTCGAGGTCGATGCGGTCGCCCAGGCTGCGCAGCGCCCGCAGGTCGGCCTCGTCCAGGGGCAGCGTGCGGGTGGCGGCGAGCGCCCGCCACGCGTCGCGGTCGAACGCCGCGTAGGGCGAGATCGAGGGGCGGGTCCCTGCCGTCACGGCTCCATCGTGCCGCCCGGGTCCGCGGGCCCTCGCCGCCGGGTCACCCGCGGGGGTGGCGAACCGGCCCGCGCCGGGCTAGGCCGGCGCCGTCGCGGGCGCCCGCGTCTAGGGTGCCGGTGTGCCGACGCGTCCCGGGCTGCTCGACCGCGTCGAGCAGTACGCCGCCGTCGCGTCCCTGCCCGACGCCCCGCCGGTCCCCGCCGGCCCGCTCGACGTCCCGATCGGCCCGCCCGCCTGGCCGTTCCCGGCCCGCCCGCGGCCGGGCACCCGCCGGGTGACCGCCGACGACGTGCGCGCCGCGGTGGCGTTGCAGGAGGAGGCGGGGCTGCCGGCCGCCGTCGAGTGGGTGGTCGAGCGGACGCCGACACTGGGCGCCGCCGCCCGCGAGGCCGGGCTGCTGGTCACCGAGTTCCCGCTGCTGGTCGCCGACGAGCCGGTCGAGCTGCTGCTCCCGCACGGCGTGCGGCTGTACCTGGTCGGCGGCGAGGACCCGCGGCTGCCGCACTACCAGCACCTGCTGGAGAGCGGCTTCGCCCCGCACGCGGAGGGCGGCGCGGGGGTGCTCGACGACCCCGGCCCGCCGGACGAGGCGCGCACCGCCGTCCTGCGCGAGCGGGTGGCCACCGGGCGCACCGTGGTGATGGTCGCCGTCGAGGACGGCGAGCCGGTCGCCGTCGGCTCGCACCAGCCGGTCGACGTCGACGGCACCGAGATCAGCGAGGTGGTCGGGGTGGCCAGCTCGCCGCGCCGCCGCGGCCGCGGGGTCGGCGCGGCGCTGGCCTCGGCGCTGGTCGCGCAGGCCCGGGAGACCGCGGAGCTGGTGTTCCTCACCGCCGGGGACGACGACGTCGCCCGGGTGTACGAGCGGGTCGGCTTCGCCTGGCTCGGCTCGACCGGCGTCGCCGCCCGCCCGCCGGCCTGAGCCGCCGCGGGGCGCCCGGGGCCGTCCGGGTCCCCGGGCTCCGGACGCCCCCGCGGCGGGCCGGTCAGTCCTGGACGTACACGGGCACGAGCACCGCGCGGGCCAGCGTGTGGCCGAAGAGGTTGAAGCCGTGGAAGGCGGGGCTGGCGTCGGCGGGCACGCCCATGTCCTCGACGTCGAGGGCGTGCACCACGGTGAAGTAGCGGTGCCGGCCGTGGCCGGCCGGGGGCGCGGCGCCGACGTAGCCGGGGAAGCCGGCGTCGTTGCGCAGCTGCCGGGCGCCCGCGGGCAGGCCCGCGCCGTCCCGGCCGCCGGCGCCGGCGGGCAGCTCGGTGACGTCGCCGGGGATGCCGGTGACCACCCAGTGCCAGAAGCCGGAGGCGGTGGGCGCGTCGGGGTCGTAGACGGTGACCGCGAACCCCTTGGTCTCCTCGGGGAAGCCCGACCAGGACAGCTGGGGGGAGCGGTCCTCCCCGCCGGCGCCCATGACGCCGCTGACGCAGTGCACCGGCAGCACCTCGCCGTCGGTGACGTCGGTGCTGGTGACCGTGAACGACGGGACGGGCGGCAGGAAGTCGTAGGGGCTGGGCGGCTGGGGCCGGTCGGCCATCGGTGTCCTTCCGTCGAGCGGGCGGGGCGGCCGGTGCCGTCCCGGCGCCGACCCTAGGCAGCCGGTCCCCGCCGCGCGCCCCGGACGGCGCGGCCGCGGATCTGGCGCGTGATCTCGACGGGTCGCCGGGGACCGGCGTGGGTAGCGTCCGCAGCGTGCTCGGACTCCCCGACGGCATCCGCGTGTGCCTCTTCGACATGGACGGCGTGCTCACCCGCACCGCCACCGTGCACATGGCCGCCTGGAAGCGGACCTTCGACGAGTTCCTCCGCGCCCGGGAGCCGCAGGCGCCGGAGTTCACCCAGCTCGACTACAACCGCTACGTCGACGGCAAGCCGCGCGCCGACGGCATCCGCGACTTCCTCGCCAGCCGCGGCATCACGCTGCCCGAGGGCTCGCCGCAGGACCCGCCGGAGGCGGAGACCGTGCACGGCCTCGGCCGGCGCAAGAACGAGCTGCTGCTCGCCGAGCTCGAGGAGCACGGCGTCGAGGTCTACCCCGGGTCGCTGGCCTACCTGCGCGCGGTCAAGGACGCGGGCCTGGGCACCGCGGTGGTCACCGCCTCGGCCAACGGCGAGCAGGTCATCGCCGCCGGCGGCTTCGCCGACCTCATCGACGCCCGCGTCGACGGCGTGGTGACCGCGCGGGAGGGGCTGCGCGGCAAGCCCGCCCCCGACACGTTCCTGGCCGGCGCCCGCGCCCTGGGCGTCGAGCCGTCGGCCGCCGCGGTGTTCGAGGACGCGCTGGCCGGTGTCGCGGCCGGGCGGGCGGGGCACTTCGGGTTCGTCGTCGGCGTGGACCGGGTCGGGCAGGCCGACGCGCTGAAGGAGAACGGCGCCGACGTCGTCGTGACCGACCTCGACCAGCTGCTGGAGGACCGCACGTGACGGAGGGGAGAGCGACCTTCCCGGTCGAGCCCTGGTCGCTGACCGAGATCGGCCTGGACCACTCGTCGCTGGGCGTGCACGAGTCGGTGTTCGCGCTCGCGAACGGGCACGTCGGCCTGCGCGGCTCGTTCGAGGAGGGGGAGCCGGTCGTCGTCCCCGGCACCTACCTCAACGGCTTCTTCGAGGAGCGGCCGCTGCCCTACGCCGAGGCCGGCTACGGCTTCCCCGAGCAGGGGCAGACCGTCGTCAACGTGACCGACGGCAAGCTGGTCCGGCTGCTGGTCGGCGACACCCCGCTGGACCTGGACTACGGCGAGATCGTCGAGCACCGCCGGACCCTGGACCTGCGCCGCGGCGTGCTGCGCCGGGTCACCGAGTGGCGCTCGCCCAACGGCCGCACGGTGCGGGTGACCAGCACCCGGCTGGTGTCGCTGCGCCGCCGCTCGATCGCCGCGATCGAGTACCAGGTCGAGTGCACCGACGACCGGGGCGACCTCTACATCGCCCTGCAGTCGGACCTGCTGGCCAACGAGCCGGTCGACAGCGGCAGCGAGGGCGACGACCCGCGCGCGGCGGCGGCGCTGCGCCGGCCGCTGGTCAACGAGCTCAGCGTCGCCCGGGGGCAGCGCGCGGTCATGGTGCACGCCACCCGGCGCAGCAGGCTGCGGATGGCCGCGGGGATGGACCACGTCGTCGACGTGCCCGACACCGCCACCGAGGACATGGAGGCCGGCGAGGACCTCGCCCGCTACACGCTGGCCGCGCGGCTGCCCGGCCACGGGTCCGGGGTGAAGCTGGTCAAGTACCTCGCCTACGGCTGGTCCTCGCGGCGGTCCGCGGCGGCGCTGCGCGACCAGGTGGAGGGCGCGCTGGCCACCGCCAAGCTGGCCGGGTTCGCGCGGCTGGCCGACGAGCAGCGGCAGGTCCTCGACGAGTTCTGGGCCGGGGCCGACGTCGAGATCGACGGCGACGACGAGCTGCAGCAGGCCGTGCGGGTCGGCGTCTTCCACGTGCTGCAGGCCGGCCTGCGCGCCGAGCGGCAGCCCATCCCGGCCAAGGGGCTGACCGGCCCCGGCTACGACGGGCACACCTTCTGGGACACCGAGACCTACGTGCTGCCGGCGCTCACCTACATCGCCCCGCACGCCGCCCGCGACGCGCTGCACTGGCGGTACTCGACGCTGGACAAGGCCCGGGCGCGGGCCCGCGTGCTGGGCCTGAACGGCGCGGCCTTCCCGTGGCGGACCATCCGCGGGGAGGAGACCTCCGGGTACTGGCCGGCGGGGACGGCGGCCTTCCACATCAACGCCGACATCGCCGACGCCGTCGTCCGGTACCTGCACGCCACCGAGGACGAGGAGTTCGACCGCGACTTCGGCGCGGAGCTGCTGATCGAGACCGCCCGGCTGTGGGCGTCGCTCGGCCACTTCGACGAGGAGCACGGCTTCCGCATCGACGGCGTCACCGGCCCGGACGAGTACACGGCCGTGGTGGACAACAACGTCTACACGAACCTCATGGCGCAGCGGAACCTGCGCGAGGCGGCCGCGGCGGTCGACCGGCAGCCCGACGTCGCCGGCCGGCTGGAGGTCACCGAGGACGAGGTGGAGACCTGGCGGCGGGCGGCGCGGCTGATGGCCGTGCCCTACGACACCCGGCTCGGCGTGCACATGCAGTCCGACGCGTTCACCCACCACGAGGAGTGGGACTTCGCGAACACCCCGCGGGAGTGCTACCCGCTGCTGCTGCACTACCCGTACTTCGACATCTACCGCAAGCAGGTGGTCAAGCAGGCCGACCTGGTGATGGCCCTGCACCTGCGCGGGGACGCGTTCACCTTCGAGGAGAAGGTCGCCGACTTCGCCTACTACGAGGCCCGCACGGTGCGGGACTCCTCGCTGTCGGCGGCGCAGCAGGCCGTGGTGGCCGCCGAGACCGGGCACCTGGAGCTGGCCTACGACTACTGGGCCGAGGCCGCGCTCACCGACCTGCAGAACCTGCACGGCAACTCCGGGCACGGGCTGCACATCGCCTCGATGGCCGGCGGCTGGACGGTCGCCGTCGCCGGGTTCGGCGGGATGCGCGACCACGACGGGCACCTGCTGTTCGCGCCGCGGCTGCCCGAGCGGATCACCCGGCTGCGCTTCCGGCTGGCCTACCAGGGCCGCGTCCTGCAGGTCACCGTGACCAAGGAGCAGGCCACCTACCGGCTGCTCGAGGGCGACCCGCTCGACGTGCACCACCACGGCCGCCGGGTGACCGTCGACCACGTCGACCTGGTGGTCGACGTCCCGCCGGCGCCCGACACCGGGAAGGTCACCCAGCCGCACGGCGCCGAGCCGCGGCGGCGCAGCCCGTACTCCTCCCACGGGCGCTAGAGGAGCAGCCACCGGACGGCGAGGCCGAGCGCGGCGAGGTCGACCAGCAGGAACACGCCCACCCACAGCAGTGCGGGCAGCCGGGTGAGCCGGGCGAGCTGGTCGGCGTCGGAGTCCGGCGCGGCCCGCCGCCGGCGCGCGCCCTGCAGCTCGAGCACGGTGCGCGGCGCGGCCAGCAGCAGGAACCAGGTGACCGCGGCGGCGACGGCGGCCTGCCCGGCCGGCGGCAGCCACGCGGTGACGGCGGCCAGGCCCGCGCCGGTGACCAGCACCGCCCACAGGCCGTAGAGGTTGCGGATCTGCAGCAGCAGGAGCGCGAGCAGGACCAGCAGCGCCCACAGCACCCCGACGGCGTGCCCGGCCGCCAGCAGCGCCGCGGCGCCCAGCCCGAACAGCCCCGGCCCGACGTAGCCGGCCGCGCAGGTGAGCACCATCCCGGCACCGATGGGCCGGCCCCGGGAGACGGTGAGCCCCGAGGTGTCCGAGTGCAGCCGGATGCCGGCCAGCCGGCGGCCGGTGGCCAGCGCGGCCAGGCCGTGCGCGCCCTCGTGGGCGATGGTCACCACGGTCCGCGCCGGGCGCCACAGCGCGGGGGCGGCCACGACGAGCAGCGCGACGGCGGCGGCGCCGGCCAGGACGGTGGGCGGGAGGGGCGCCTCGGCCGTCACGCGGGTCCACAGGCGGTCGACGGCGTCCATCCCGGCGAGTCAACCGCACGTGGCCGGGAGGACCGCGGAGGCCGCGGGACCGCCGTGTCGTCCGTTATCCCCAACCCACCGGCACACAGGGCGGTGGTCCGGCCAGGGGAGGGGAGCGGCGAGAGCGGGGCAGATCACGCCGCCGCGGCCTGCGCGGCACCCCCGGGGCCGCCGATCCTGGCGGTATGACGACGTCGCTCCCCATCGCCGGCGCACGCCTCCCGGTCACCGTCTCCTTCACCCGCCGGGCCGATCCGGCGCACACCCGGGAGATGACGGCGTGGATCCGGGCCGGGATGACGATGGCCGAGACCTTCCCGGGCTTCCTCGGCGCCGGGTGGGTGCGCCCGCGCGGCGGCTCGGACGAGTGGCACATGCTCTGCCGCTTCGCCGACCAGGAGGCGCTCGCCGCCTGGGAGGCCTCGGCGGAGCGCGCCTGGTGGCTGCGCTCGGCGGAGGGGCTGGCCGAGGTGACCCGCACCGAGCGCCGCACCGGCATCGAGGGCTGGTTCGACCAGCCGGTCAGCGCCGAGGTCGCCGCCCCGGCCGGGCCGCCGGCGCCGCCGCGGTGGAAGCAGGCGACGACGATCTGGCTGGTCTTCTACCCGCTCAACCTGCTGGCCACGGTCACCCTCGGGGCGCTGCTGGCCGACGTGCCCGTGGCGCTGCGGGTGCTGGTCGTGACGCTGGCGCTCACCCCCGTGATGACCTACCTGCTGCTGCCGTGGATCACCCGCCGGCTCGAGTGGTGGCTGCACGGCCGGTCCTGGCGCGACCGCCGGCGCTGACCGCCCGGGGCCCGCGCCGCCCCGTTCTCGTCCGTTATCCCCAACTTGCCACGCCACTGACGGTGGGGCGCGACGAGACGGGGAAAAACCGGCGACGCCGGGAGGGGCCCCTGCCACGCTGGTCGGGTGGACGTCCCGGCGCTGCTGCTCGCGCTGCCCGCCTTCCTGGGGGCGGTGCTGCTGATCGCCGCGACCCCGGGGCCGGCCGTCGCGCTCATCGTGCGCCGGGCGGCCCTGCGGGGGACCGCCGCCGCGGTGCCGACGGTGCTGGGGCTCGAGGCCGGGCTGTTCGTCTGGGCGCTGCTGGCCGGCGCGGGCGTCGCGGCCGCGGTCGCCGCGTCGGAGGCCGGCTTCCTCGTCCTGCGGGCCGTCGGGGCGGCCGTGCTGCTGTGGCTGGGCGGCCGGGCGCTGTGGCGGGCGCTGCGCGGCGGCCCCGAGCCCGACCCCTCGGCGGGGCCGGTGCGCCGGCGGTGGCGCGGTGCGTTCGCCGAGGGGCTGCTCGTGCAGCTGGCCAACCCGAAGCTGGCCGTCTTCATGATCGCCTTCTACCCGCAGTTCGTCCCGGCCGGCAGCTCCCCGCTGCCGACCGCGGCGCTGCTGGGGCTGCTGCAGGTGACCGTCGAGACGGCGCTGTACCTGGGGCTGGCGGCCGGCGTCGGCCGGGCCGGCAGCTGGTTCCGCCGCCCCCGGGTGCGCCGCGGCCTCGACGCGACCTCCGGCGCGGTGCTCGTGGGCCTGGGCGTGCGGGTGGCGGCGGCCTCCCGCTGAGAGCCCGGCGAGCCGGGAACGCGGACGGGCCGGGGAGCGTGCGCTCCCCGGCCCGCCGTGCGGTGGTTCTCAGGCGTCCGTGCGCTGCAGGGCCGCCAGCTCCCGGGCCACCATCTCCTCGTGCGCCTGCTCGTCCTGGCGCGCCCGGCGCGGGCTCCACCGGCCGGCCATCACGAAGACGAACGGCAGGAAGAGCACCTGCCCGGCGACGCACACCCACCACCAGCGCTGCCACTGGTGCGGGTTCTCCTCGGCGGCGGCGGCGACCTCGTCGCCGTGGGCCGCGAGGTAGGCGAGGTCGTCGGCCGGGATCGCGGTGTTGGCGTCGGTGAGCACCGTCGCGTAGCGCTGCACGAGCGCGAGGTCGGCCTGCACCGCCGGGTCGCCGAGGCTGACCAGCAGCTGCGTGGCGGTGCCGGCGTCGACGCCGAGGGCCTGCGCGATCTGCCCCACGGCGGCGGCACCGGCCGTGGCGTCGGCCGGGTCCTCCTGCAGCGCGGCCAGCGTGGCCGGGTCGACCGCCTGGGCGGCGGCCAGCTGCGGCGCCCGGTTCCGCACCGCCTCGGAGACCGCGGCGGCCTCGTCGGCGTCGGCGCCCTGCTGGCTGGCCACGGCGCCGAGCGCGGTGGCCAGCGCGTCGACGTCGGTGGGGTCCGCGGCCAGCGCCTCGGACGCCTCCGGCGGGACGGCCGACAGGACGGCGACCTCCTGCGGGTGCGCCTCGACGATCTCGGTGACCCGCGACCCCTGGTCGACCAGCACCGAGGTGGCCGGCACGACGAGGGTGAAGACCGCCAGCGACGCCGTCACCACGATCCGCAGCAGCCAGCCCCAGATGGCCAGGCCGGTCGCCGTCGCGGCCGGGTTGTGCCGCTCGACGGTCTCGGTGAAGGAGGCCATCCAGGCGACGTAGGCCATGCCGCCGCCGGCCGCCGACAGGATGAAGTAGACCGCGAGCGTGTAGTAGCCGGTCTCCGGCTTCGTCGCCGACAGCGCGAACAGCACCGAGCCCACCAGGCCGACGAGTGTCCCGACGACCATGAACGGCTTGCGCACCCGGAACCGGTCGGTGAGCACGCCGGTGACCACCAGCGCGATCGCGTTGGTCACCCAGTACCAGTTGGCCAGCGCGTTGGCGCGCTGCTCGGAGTAGCCGAACACGGTGGCGAAGTAGACGACCGCGAAGCCGACGAGGATGTAGTAGAGCAGCAGGAAGATGCTGATGGCGAAGGCCGACCCGACGACGTCGAAGCGCAGCATCTGCCGCCAGTGGCCCTTGAGCGCCTGCTCGGTGTCCAGGCCGCGGGCCCGCGCCTCGATGAGCGCGCGGTCGCGCATGCTGACCATCAGCTGGTCGCGCAGGGCGGGGGAGAGCTCGCGCAGCCCGACCAGCGCGACGAGGAAGACGACCAGGCCGGCGACGCCGCAGACGTAGAACTGGAAGCGCCAGTCGGGGTGGTCGTCGAGGGTGTTGCTGGACACCGTGGTGACCACCAGGCTGCCCAGCACCGGGCCGAGGGTCCAGAAACCCATGGCGACCCCGCGACCAACCTGCGGCGAGAAGTCGCGGATCAGCGCCGGGGTGGCCACCAGCACGACGCCCTCGACGAAGCTCAGCACCGCGAACAGCACGGTGAAGGCCGTCTTGCCCGGCGCGTGCGGCAGGCCCACGAGCAGGATCAGGCCCGTGATGAGCAGGCCGCCGACGACGAGGTTGGCGCGGCCCCAGCGGTCGGCGAGGCCGGCGAACAGCGAGGCGAAGGCGCCGACCAGGTTGCCGATGACGGAGACGAACACGTAGCCGGTGAACGAGTAGCCGAGCTCGGCGATGATCTGCGTCGCGACGGCGCCGCCGACGTAGAGCTCGTAGTACAGGACCACCGTGGCCAGCACGGTGATCCCCAGGTAGAGCGACCGGGGACCGGTGTCGGGGTAGCGGTCGAGCTTGCGGTCCCACAACCGGCGCAGGCCCCCGCCCCCGGAGGGCGTGGGTGTCTGGCTCGGTCGGAGGTCGGTAGCGGTCACGTGCGGTCCCTTCCCGGCGCAGCGCCGAGCACGGGGAGGAGACGGCCCGGGACGGGCCGCCGGTGTGGCGCGGAGCACACCGGCGCGGAACGTAATGGCAGGCTGTTGCAGGCGTCAACGGAACCGTCGGGTGTCGTCACCGGACCGTGACCCGCAGCAGGTGACCCGTTATCCCGAACGAGTGCTTGAAAACGGAAGACGTCACGAGCGAACAACGACAGGGGGAGGGGGGCCGGGATGCGGGTGCCGGGGAGTGCCCGCGCAATGTCTGGGGCCGCGGGCCGCCGCCACGTGCGAGCCGGACGGGCCTCGAGCGGGCGGCTGACACACCGTCGGAAGATCGCGGCCCCGCCGCCGTGGCCGGGTGAGACTGTCCGCCGCCGGTTTGCCAGGTCGGGCAGGACGCCAGCGCCGCCTGACAGGCGTCCCGGCCGACCATGACGGGCCGGCTCGACGCGGGCTGAGGGGTCCTACTGCTGGAGCATCACCCGTATCCGTTATCCCTAACATTTGGACGATTTCAACCGCTCAAAGACACAAGACACCAGTTGCAGCGCGGGAACCCTCGGCCGTGGAGCACCCGGGTCTCCCGCTTCGGCGGGGGAGGGCGGTGCGGCCCCCGGGGACCGCACCGGTGTCCGGGAGCCGGCCGGGGGAGCGGGTTCAGTGCCCGCGGCCCGTCCGGCCGGCCGCGCGCAGACCCTCGCCGAGGAGGACGCAGGCGGCCACCGCGACGACGAGCACGAGGCTCGGCGCGACGAGGGCGTGCGGCGCCCGGGACGCCGCCTCGCCGCCCTGCTGCAGCAGGATGCCCCAGGACTCGGTGGGCCGCTGCAGCCCGACCCCGGCGAAGGTCAGCACCGCCTCGGCGGAGATCAGCACGCCCGCGTAGGCGCTGGCGAACACCAGCAGCGGGCGGACGGCGTTGGGCAGCACGTGCCGGAGGACCAGCCGCAGCGACCCGGTGCCCAGGGCGCGCGCCGCGGTGACGTACTCGAGCGCCAGGACCTGCCGGGTGCCGGCCCGCATGACGCGCACCATCGGCGGCCAGCTGAACACCGTCAGCACGACGACGACCTGCCACACCCCGCGCCGGTCGGTCGCGCTGAGCAGGACCACGCCGCCGAGCACGAGCGGGATGCCCGACCACACGTCGGTGAGACGCGAGACGACGCGGTCGACCCAGCCCCCGGCCGCGCCGGCCAGCGTCCCCAGCGCGACGGCGAGCAGGCCGCTGAGCACGATGACCGCGACGGCGAGCAGCAGCGACGTCCGCGCGCCGTACATCGACTTGGCGAGCAGGTCGCAGCCGAACAGGTCGAAGCCGAAGGGGTGGTCCCAGGACGGCGCCGCCAGGGAGTCGGCCAGGTCGCAGGAGCGGGGGTCGGCGTCGGTGAAGGCGCCGGGTGCCAGTGCCGTCGCGGTGAGCAGCCCCAGCACGGCGACGGCGACGGCCAGCGGTGCGTTCCAGCGCCCCGCCGCCGGCCGGACCTCCTGGGGCTCGGGAGACGAGGACGGCACCGGCGGAGTCTGACCGAGCGGGTGCCGCGCCGTCGACCGGGATGATCACCGCCCTGCCACGATGTCGCCCGTGGTCGCGTTCGTCGCCCGCCGGGCCGGGCAGATGCTGCTCAGCCTGTGGGCCGCGGTGACCCTGGTGTTCGTCGCCGTGACGCAACTCCCCGGGGACCCGGTGCGGGCGCTGTTCGGGTTCCAGCCGCCGCCTCCGGCGCTCTACGCCCGCATCCGCAGCGAGTACCGCCTCGACGAGCCCCTACCGGTCCAGTACGGCCTCTACCTGCGCGACCTGCTGACCGGCGACTGGGGGCGCGGGCTGCCCTCCCTCCGGGGTGACGCCGTGGTGCCCGGGCCGGCCGTGCTCGACGTCGTCGCCGCCACCGCGCCGGTGAGCGCGGCGCTGCTCGCCGGCGCGGTGGTCGTGCAGCTCGGGGTGGGCGTGGTCGCCGGGGCGCTGGCCACGAGCGGCCGATGGACGGGCACGGGCGTCTACGCGGTGGCCACGGTGCTGGTGGGCACGCCGGTCGTCGTCGCGGCCTACCTGCTGCGGTTCGTCTTCGTCTCCGAGCTCGGCTGGGCGCCGTTCAACGGGCGCACGGGGGAGCCGGCGGCCTACATCCTGCCCGTGCTCGCCCTGGCGGCGCTGTCGACCGGCTACGTCGCGCTGATCACCCGCGCCGAGGTCGGCGACACCCTGCGGGCGCCGTTCGTCCAGGCCGCCCGCGGCCGCGGGCTGTCGCCGTCCCGGGTGGTCGGCGTGCACGCGCTGCGGCCGGCGCTGACGCCGGTGGTGACGTTCGTGGCGGCCAACCTGGGCCAGCTGGTCGTGGGGCTGATCGTGGTCGAGGGCGTGTTCGGCATGCCCGGCGTCGGGGCGGCGATCCTGGGCGCGATCGAGGCGCACGACCGGGCGCTGCTGGTCGGGCTCACCACGGTCGTCATCGGCGCGGTGATCGTGGCGAACGCGGTCGCGGACGTCGTCGCCGCGGCGGTCGACCCCCGGATCCGCCTGAGTCCGGCGACGTGATCAGGTGCCCGGGGAGCGGGTCCGCCCCATGCTAGTTGACATAATGTGCATTATCGGCGGTAGCTTCAGGAGCTCGAGAGGGGCTGTCGGGACGCCCGGGGGCTGCCTGGACCCGGGTGTCCGGTCCGCTCGTCGGTGACCGGTTGCCGACGGGCGCCGACGAGTTGCTCGTGTGGTCGTCGTGCTCGTGTCGTCGCGCTGCGGCTGGTCGCCGGCGCCCGCGACGTCGTACCGGCCGCCCAGGCGTGTCCACCGGTTCCTCCATCCGGATCCCCTGCACGACTCCGCGACACCCGTCACCGCCCGGCCACCTGTCGACCACCCCTCGGCCGACCACCCGTGCGGCCCGGTCCGGCTGTGTCCCCCGATGTCCCGGTGATCGTCCGGGTCCTGGTCGACGGCGGATCCGGCCCCCGCTCCGGCCGGGATCCCCTCTCGCCCCACCCGGCGACACCTCCGTCATTCCGTCACTGTGACGCTATGCGGGTGGTGTCGGCGGCTTCGACGGGCGCCCGGCCCGGTGCCTGCTTAGGGTCGAGGACATGGAACTCCGCCGCCCGATCGCCGCTCTCATGACCGCGCTGGCGCTGTTCGGAGGCGGCGCGACGCTCACCGGCTGCAACGCGGCCGGTGACACCCAGAACGACGGCACCACCGACGACAGTGAGAACACCGGCGGCAACGACCCGGCCGACGAGTCGCAGGACAACCTGCCGGACAACAGCAACCCGGACCAGGAAGCGCCCGAGGACCAGGACGACGACACCCAGGACCCGGACTGACCCGCCGCTGACGGACCGGCCCGCGACGCGGGATCAGCCGGCGGCGCGCTCGGAGACCCAGAGCTTGTCGAGCCGGCCCGTGGAGTGCACCAGGTCGGCCAGCGACCGCTCGAGTTCGGCCTTGGTGTGCCGCTCGCCGAGCAGTGTCTGGACGTCCTCGAGCGCGCAGCGCAGCTGGAACAGCCGGTCCTGCAGCCCGTCGAGCTCGGCGCGGCGTACGAGGACGACGTCGTCGGAGAGGCCGGCCTTGGCGACCGCCGTGCGCTGCTCGTACGCGCGCTGCCGGCAGGCCTGGCCGCAGTACATCCGCGGGCGGCCGACCGAGCCCGCCTGCGGCAGCACCCGCCGGCACCAGCCGCAGCGCCGTTCGGTGCCGCTCCCCTGCCGTCCCGTCGTCGTGTCCGCCTTCCCTGCCGTCCCGTCGGTCCCGACCACGCGGTCGGCGTGCTGCTTGCCCACGCCGGGCACGCTAGACGCCGCCACCGACAGTCCCGGCGGACACGCCCGACCCGCCGGGAGAAGGGGCTGGTGAGCGCGTCGGAGCCGCCGGTTAGCGTGTCGCCCGTGCCTCCCGCCCGGTTCGCCTTCCTCGACGCGCCGGCGCCGGTGGCGATGGCGCACCGCGGCGGGGCGATCGAGCACCTGGAGAACTCCATGCCGGCCTTCGAGGCCTGCGTGAAGCTGGGCTACCGGTACATCGAGACCGACGTCCGGGTGACCGCCGACGGCGTCGTCGTCGTCTTCCACGACCCGGCGTTGGACCGGGTCACCGACCGCACCGGCCGGATCGAGCAGCTGCCGTGGGCCGAGGTCGCGGCCGCCCGCATCGGCGGCCGGGAGCCGATCCTGCGGCTGGAGGACCTGCTCGGCGCCTGGCCCGACGTCCGGTTCAATCTCGACATCAAGGCCGCCGGGGTGCTCGCGCCGCTGGTGCGGGTGCTGCGCCGGATGGACGTCCTGGACCGGGTCTGCCTCGCGTCGTTCTCCGACGCCCGCGTCGCCGCCGCCCGGCGGCTGCTCGGCCCCACGGTGTGCACGTCGCTGGGCCCGCGGGGGGTGGCGGCGCTGCGGCTGTCGTCCTACTCCCCCCGCGCGGCCGGGCTGGTGCGCATGCAGGCCGGCTGCGCCCAGGTGCCGCTGCAGCTCGGCGGCCGGGCGCTGGTCGACGAGCGGTTCGTCGCCGCCGCGCACGCCCGCGGCCTGCAGGTCCACGTGTGGACGGTGGACACCCCGGAGGAGGCGACGGCGATGCTCGACCTCGGCGTGGACGGGATCATGACCGACCGCCCGGCCATGCTGAAGGAGATCCTGGAGGCGCGCGGCCAGTGGGTGGGCCGGTGACCGGACCGCTCGAGCGGCTGACCGCGGCCCTGCGGGAGTGGCGGCCGACCCCGCCGCCGCTGCCCGACCACCTCGAGGCGGTGCTGCACGACGGCGATCCCGAGTGGTTCGCCCGCGAGCTGGCCATCGCCGCCGCGCCGCCGTGGGACGTGTGGCTGCTCCTGCTGCGCCGGTTCTCCTGGCTGGTCGACCTGTTCGGCCGGGTGGAGGTCACCGGGTGCATCCCCGAGGAGCTGCGCCGCGGGCCGCTGCTGCTGGCGGCCAACCACGTCGGCGACTTCGACCCGTTCGTCATCGCGGTCGCGCTGCACCGGCTGGGCGTGGTGCCGCGGATCATGGCCACCGGCGGGATCATCTCCGCGCCGGTGGCGGGGCCGCTGCTCGAGCGGGCCGGCGGCATCCGGGTGGAGCGCGGCACCGAGGTGGCCCGGCACGCGGTGCGGGTCACCGAGGTGGCGCTGGTGCACGGCGGGCACGTCGTCGCCTATCCCGAGGGGCGGGTCGGGCTGGCGCCCGACGGGTGGCCCGAGCGCGGGCGCACCGGGATGGCCCGGCTGGCGCTCGGCGTCGGGGTGCCGGTGCTCCCGGTCAGCCAGTGGGGCGCGCAGGAGGTGCTGCAGTACGGCAACGACTGGGGGAAGCTGCGCACCCTGGCCCGCTCGCTGGTGCAGCGGCCGGTGCTGCGGGTGCACGTCGGCCCGCCGGTGTACCTGGAGGACCTGCGCCTGGGCCGGGTGGGCGACGCCAACCGGGCGCGGATGCGGATCGCCGCGGCGATCACCCGCGGGCTGGTGCCGCTGCGCGCGGCCGGCCGGCCGCTGCACCCGGACCCCACCCGCCCGACCAACGGCGCCGCGGCGTTCCCCGGCGGCGTCGTCCCCCCGGACATCCCGTGACCGCCCGGTGCTGGAACGGGCCGCGCCGGGCTGGCACCCTGCGCCCGTGACCGCCCCCCACGTCGACGCCGCGCAGCCCGTCGACCGCGCCCTGCGCCGCGAGCGCTTCGGCTGGTACTCCTACGACTGGGCGATGTCGGTGTTCAACACCAGCGTCACCACGGTCTTCCTGGGCCCGTACCTGACCACCGTCGCCGAGGACGCCGCCGGCGCCGACGGGCGGCTGCCCTTCCTCGGCCTGTCCATCCCCCCGGGCAGCTGGTTCTCCTACGTGCTGTCGTTCTCGGTGGTCCTGCAGGTCGTGGTGCTGCCGCTCACCGGCGCCGTCGCCGACCGCACCGGGCGCAAGCGGCAGCTGCTCGGCGGGCTGGCGCTGCTCGGGGCGCTGGCCGCGACCTGCCTGTTCTTCGTCGCCGACGGCCGTTACCTGCTGGGCGCGGCGCTGTTCGTCGTCGCCAACGTGGCCTTCGGCGCGGCGACGGTCGTCTACTACTCGTGGCTGCCCGACCTGGCCGGCCCCGACGAGCGCGACGCGGTGTCCAGCCGCGGGTGGGCGTTCGGGTACGTCGGCGGGGCGCTGCTGCTGGCCGTGCACCTGGGGCTGTTCCTCGGCGCGGAGTCCCTGGGGCTGACCACCGGCGAGGCGGTGCGCATCTGCCTGGCGACGTCGGGGCTGTGGTGGGGGCTGTTCACCCTGGTCACCGTCTCGCTGCTGCGCGACCGGCCGCCGGTGGCCGGGCACGGCGGCGCCACCAGCGGCTTCCGGCAGCTGGCCGCGACGCTGCGCGGGATGCGGGCGTTCCCGCTCACGCTGTGGTTCCTGGGCGCGTACCTGCTGTTCAACGACGGCGTGCAGACGGTCATCTCGCTGTCGGCGACCTACGCCAGCGAGGAGCTGGGGCTGTCCCAGTCGGTGCTCACCGGCGCGATCCTGATGGTCCAGGTGGTCGCGGTGTTCGGGGCGCTGGGCCTGGGCCGGGTGGCCGCCCGCTACGGCGCCAAGCGGACGGTGCTGGGCTGCCTGGTCGCCTGGACGGCGGTGCTGGTGGCGGCGTACTGGCTGCAGGAGGGCGCGGTCGCGCAGTTCTACGCGCTGGCCGCGGTGATCGGGCTGGTGCAGGGCGGCACGCAGGCGCTGTCCCGGTCGCTGTTCAGCCACCTCATCCCGGCCGGCCGGGAGGCGGAGTACTACAGCTTCTACGAGATCAGCGACCGCGGGACCAGCTGGCTGGGGCCGCTGGCGTTCGGCCTGACCTACCAGCTCACCGGCTCCTACCGGTACGCGATCATCAGCCTGGTGGTGTTCTTCGTCGCCGGGTTCCTGCTGCTGCTGCGGCTGCCGATGCGCCGGGCCGTGCAGGCCGCGGGCAACACCCCGCCGGAGCGGCTGTGAGCGACCCGTCCGCCCCGCCGGTGGCGGTCCCGGCGGCCGGGGACCGGCGGCGCGCCCCCGCCCCGGCGCACCTGCGGTTCTTCCACGGGCCGATGGACTGCGGGAAGTCCACGCTGGCGCTGCAGGTCGACCACAACCAGAGCCGGCAGGGCCGCTCGGGGCTGCTGCTCACCCAGGGCGACCGCTCGGCGCAGCCGCGGATCAGCTCCCGGGTGGGGCTGTGCCGCGACGCCGTCGAGGTCGACCCGGGCACCGACCTGCTGCTGCTGGTGCGCAGCCACTGGGCCGACGGGCGGCGGGTGGACTACCTGATCGTCGACGAGGCGCAGTTCCTCACCCCCGGGCAGGTGGACCAGCTCGCCGAGCTCGTCGACGCCTCGCACGTCGACGTCTACGCCTTCGGGCTGACCACCGACTTCCGCACCCGGCTGTTCCCGGGCACCCAGCGGCTGCTGGAGGTCGCCGACGACGTGCAGCGGATCCAGGTCGAGGTGCTGTGCTGGTGCGGGCTGCCCGGGCTGCTCAACGCCCGGGTCGTCGACGGGCAGATGGTGCGCGAGGGCGCCACCGTCGTCGTCGCCGACACCGCGCCCACCCCGGCACCCGAGACCGATCCCGAGCCCGGCCCGGAGGTGCACTACCAGGTGCTCTGCCGGCGGCACCACGTGCTCGGCCAGCTGGGCCCGACCGCGGCGGGCCCCGGGCAGCTCGCCCTGCCCTGAGCAGGCCGGTCTCCCCCGGCCGAGGGGGCCGCGCACGGCCCAATACCACCCCATGCGATGATGGGGAACCGACTCAGCGGAATCTCTCCGCGAAATCCGCCGTTGGTCTCTTTCGACACCCTCCCGCAGTGGGTACCCCCTGCCGCGACGAGGAGTCCTGACCGACACCACCAGCACGAGAGGACGGTGTGCCATGGGCGAGCGTTCCCTGCGGGGCAGCCGACTGGGCAGCGTGAGCTACGAGACCGAGCGGAACACCGCGCCGATCGAGCGGCAGTACGTCGAGTACCGGTGCACCTCGGGTCACCAGTTCACCGTCCCCTTCGCGGACGACGCCGAGGTGCCCGACACCTGGGAGTGCAAGTTCGACGGCTCCTCGGCCAAGCTGGTCGGCGGCTCCGAGCCGGCGCCCAAGAAGGTCAAGCCGCCGCGGACGCACTGGGACATGCTGCTCGAGCGCCGCTCCGTGGAGGACCTCGAGGAGGTCCTCGCCGAGCGTCTCGAGGTGCTGCGCGGCCGGCGGACCCGCGCCAGCTGACGAGGGACCCGCCTCCCCACCGCTCGCGGACTCGCGGCGGGCCCCGGGAGGCGGGCCGTTCCGGTCACGTCTGCGGCCCCGGTGGGACTCCCCCACCGGGGCCGTCGCGCGTCCGGGGACCGATGAGTTCCCGCCCCTCCCCCGGTCTGCCCCGCAGGACCCGACCGGAGGAGGACCCCGTGGCGCACCTGATCGCCGGCATGACCATGTCCCTGGACGGCTACACCGCCGACCCCGACGGCGACTTCGGCATGCTCTACGCCGACCTCGGCACCCCCGCCGGCGAGCGGTACCTGGCGGCGTCCCAGGCCGAGACCGGCGCGGTGCTCATGGGCCGGCGCACCTACGACGGCGCGCCCGACCCCGACTCCTACGCCGACGACTACGAGTACCAGGTGCCGATCGTCGTCCTGACCACGCACCCGCCGGCGACCCCGCCGCGGCGAAACGACCGGCTGTGGGTCACCTTCTGCGGCGACCTCCGCGAGGCGGTGGACACCGCCCGCGCGCTGGCCGGCGACAAGGCGGTCACCGTCGTCGGCGGCGCGGACCTCAACCGCCAGCTGCTCGACGCCGGCCTGTTCGACGAGCTGCGCGTCGACGTCGTGCCGGTGCTGCTCGGCGGCGGCCTGCGCGCCTTCGACGGCGTCGCCCCCGGCCGGCTCGAGGTGATCGACGTCGAGCGGGTGGGCGAGCGCACCTGCCTGCGCTTCCGGCCCCGCCGCCGGGACTAGCGGGGCACCCGCCGGCCGGGGACGTCGCCCCCGGCGACCGGGTCCCCGGCGACCGGGCCCTCGACCACCTCGCCCTCGACCACCTCGCCCTCGATGACCCGCACCCCGCCGTCGGGCCGGGCGTGCACCGGACCGGGCACCCGGGTGCTGCGCACCCGCACCGGCGCGGACAGGCCCAGCCGCGCGGCCAGCCCGCGGCCCACCGCGGCGCGCACCAGCGGCCGGGTGGGCGGCAGCAGGCACAGCAGGCCGACGACGTCGCCGAGGAAGCCCGGCAGCACCATCAGCGCGCCGCCCACGGCGACCAGCCCGGCGTCGGTGGCCGCGGTGCCCGGCGCGCGGTGCTCCCGGGCGCGGGCGCGCAGCTCGTCCAGCGCCCGGGTCCCCTGCCGGGCCAGCAGTCCCCAGCCCAGGACGGTGGTGGCCAGCGCGGCCAGCAGCGTCCAGCCCACGCCGATCCACGCGGCGACCAGCGCGAAGACGACGACCTCGGCGAGGGCCCACAGCCCCGCCAGCACCCGTACCCGGTGTCCCACGGCACTCCCCGGCCCGGCCCGCGGGCGGCCCGGGTCCGCCTACCGGACCTCGCTGGACCGCCCGCGGTCGCGGACCCGTCCCGGCACGGGCGGTGGGACCCGGCCCGGCAGGCGGTCGGCCAGCCGGTCCTGCAGGCCCCAGAGGGTGACCCGTGCCAACGCCTCTCCAACGATCGAGGGCGTCATCTTGCTCCTGCCGAACTCGCGTTCGCTGAAGGTGATCGGCACCTCCACCACCCGGGCGCCCTCCCGCCAGGCGCGCCAGGCCCAGTCGACCTGGAAGCAGTAGCCCTGGCTGGCCACCGCGTCGAAGGGCAGCCGGTCCACCAGCTCCCCGCGGACGGCGCGGAACCCGCCGGTGGCGTCGGCCAGCGGCAGCCGCAGCGCGCGGCGGGTGTAGACGTTGCCCAGCCGGGACAGCAGCAGCCGCCGGCGCGGCCAGTCCTCGACGCGGCCGCCGGGCACGTAGCGGGAGCCCAGCGCGAGGTCGGCGGCGTCGAGGGCGGCCAGCAGCAGCGGCAGCTGCTCGGGGTGGTGGGAGCCGTCGGCGTCCATCTCCACCAGGACGTCGTAGCCGCGCTCCCGGCCCCAGCGGAAGCCGGCGACGTAGGCCGGGCCCAGGCCCGCCTTCTCGGTGCGGCGCAGCACGTGCACCCGGTCGTCCCGCGCGGCGAGCTTCTCGGCCAGCTCGCCGGTGCCGTCGGGCGAGCCGTCGTCGACGACCAGGGCGTGCGCGGTGGGGACGGCGGCGTGCAGCCGCTCGAGGATCGGCTCGAGGTTCTCCACCTCGTCGTAGGTGGGGACGACGACGAGGACCCGCGCCGCGCTCACCGGGCGGCCCGGCGGGCCCGCTGCCGGCGGCGCAGCGCCGGGGCGGCGACCGCGAGCACCGCGCCGGCGCCCAGGGCGGTCAGCGCCCACTCCGGGGCCGCGCCCAGCCGCTCGGCGACGGTGGTGGAGTCGCGCTGGGCGACGTCCTCGACGAACACCGCGGGGGTGAACAGCTCCGAGCGGCGGGCCAGCGACCCGTCGGGTGCCACGACGGCGGAGATGCCGCTGGTGGCCGCGACCACGACGGTGCGGCCGAACTCGACCGCGCGCAGCCGGCTGGCGGCCAGCTGCTGCTCGCTCTCGTCGGTGTAGCCGAAGGTGGCGTTGTTGGTCTGCACGACGAGCATCCCGGCGCCGGCCTCCACGGTGTCGGCGACGAGGGAGTCGTAGACCACCTCGAAGCAGATGACGTCGCCCACCGGCGCGCCGCCGACGTCGAGCACCCCGACCTCGGTGCCGTGGGTGAAGTCGCGGCGGACCAGGTCCACCTTGTCGCTGAAGAAGCGGAAGAACGCCCGTGCCGGCACGTACTCGGCCAGCGGGACGGGGTGCCGCTTGACGTAGGTGTCGCCGGGCCCGGTCTCGGGGTCCCACACGATGCCGGTGTTGCTCAGGTACCGGCCGGGCCCCTCGACCACCGCGCCGACCAGGATCGGCGCGCCGATCGTCTCGGCGGCGCGGCTGATCTGCCGGGCGGCGTCGGCGTTGCGGTAGGGGTCGATGTCGGAGCTGTTCTCCGGCCAGACGACCAGGTCCGGTTGCGCCCGGTCCCCGGCCGCGACCGCGGCGGCCAGCTGCACCGTCTGCTGCACGTGGTTGTCCAGCACCGCCCGGCGGCGGGCGTTGAACTCCAGCCCGGCCTCGGGGACGTCGCCCTGGATGACGGCGACGGTCCGGGTGGGGCCGCCGGCGGTGAGCGAGGGGCCGGGCAGCGGCGTCCAGGCCAGCGCGCCGAGCAGCGGGACCGCGAGGACGGCGGCGACCAGCGCGGTCGCGGTGCGCAGCGCCGGCCCGCGGGCCGCACCCTCGCCGGCCGCCCGCCAGGCCCGGGCCAGCGCGAGCAGCGCCGCGACCAGCAGGGTGCCGGTGAGCGCGACGGCGAAGGACACCAGCGGCACCCCGCCGTAGGCGGCGAGGGCGAGGAAGGCGCCGTCGGTCTGGCTCAGCCCCAGCCGGCCCCAGGGGAAGCCGCCGAGCGGCAGCCGGCCGCGCAGCGCCTCGTCGGCCACCCACAGCGCCGCGGTCCACAGCGGCCACAGCCGCAGGCCGGACACCGCCGCGCCGGCCGCGCCGAGCAGCGCGAGGAACAGGGCCTGGGAGACCGCCAGCGCCAGCCAGGGGAACGCGCCGACGAAGGTGCCCGTCCACGACAGCAGCGGCACGAAGAACGCCAGGCCGCACACCAGGCCCAGCCACGCGCCGGACCGGGCCCGCTGCCCGCGCACGGCCAGCGCCAGCGCCGCGGGGCCGAGCACCGCCAGCGGGGGCAGCGACCAGCCGGGGAAGGCCAGCAGCATCGCCAGACCGCCGGCGGCGGCGAGCGCGGTGCGCCAGGGCAGGCGGCGGGCCCGGCGCCGGCCGGCTCCCGCGGGCGCGCCGGAGCCGGTGTCCCGCTCCTGCGTCACGGCTGCTGGCGGCACCCACGACCTCCCCGCGACGTCCTGCCGCGGGCAGCGCCCGGGCGTCCGGCTGCACGCCGCCCACGAGTGGACGGCGCGCGGACCACGGTCGTGGTCCACCCACGAGCATCCCACCCCGCGCCCCGTCCTCCGGGACGCGACCTGCGCGGGGTGCTCCGTCTGTGCCGTCCCCGCACCCGGTGGTTACAGCGACGGCAGCGGCCGCCCCGCCACCAGCAGCTGCCGGCAGGCCGGCCGCTCCCGCCGGTCGAGCACCCCGGACAGGCCGGCGTCGGTGGCCCACAGCGCGAGGTCGGCGGGCGCGCCGGGCGCCAGCGGCCCGGCGGCGGTCTCGGCGCGGACGGCGTGCCAGCCGCCGTGGGTGGCCGCGTCGAAGGCGTCGAAGGGGCGCAGCCCGGCGCCGGCGGTGCGGTGGTCGACGGCCGCGTGCACGCCGCCCCAGGGGTCCATCGGCGTCACCGGGGCGTCGCTGCCCAGCGCCAGGGCGACCCCGGCGTCGGCGAGGTCGGCGAACGGGTTGCACCCGGCGGCCCGCCCGGCGCCCAGCCGCTCGGCGTACATGCCCGCCGGGCCGCCCCAGGCGGCGTCGAAGGCGGGCTGCACGCTGGCCACCATCCCCCACGCCCGCATCCGCTCGACCGCCTCCGGGCCCGCCATCTCCACGTGCTCCAGCCGGTGCCGGCAGGCCCGCACGGCCGGCAGCCCGAGCTCGGCCACCACCGCCCCGACCGCGTCCAGCACCTGGTCGACGGCGGCGTCGCCGATGCAGTGGAAGCCGGCCTGGATCCCGGCGGCGGTGCAGGCGCGCACGTGGTCGACCAGGGAGGCGGTGCCGAACCGCAGCGCTCCGGCGGTGCCCGGCCGGTCGGCGTAGGGGGCGTGCAGCGCGGCGGTGTGCGAGCCGAACGCGCCGTCGCAGAACAGGTCGCCGCCGGCGCCGGCCAGGTCCAGCTCGCGCACCAGGTCCAGCCCGCCGCGCTCGGCCAGCTCTCCCCAGTAGCCGGTCACCCGCGGCCCCGGCCGCTGCCGGGCCAGGTCCAGCAGCGCGCGCAGGTCCGCGGCGCTGGACACCTCGGGCCCGGCCATCTCGTGCAGGCTGCCGATGCCCAGCCGCGCCGCCTCGGTGAGCGTCGCGGCCTGCGCGGCGGCCCGCTGCGGCGCCGTCACCGCCCCGTAGGCGGCCTGCCGGGCGGCGTGGTGGGCGTCCAGCCGCAGCCGCCCGTCGGGCGAGAAGCCGGGCAGGTCGCGGACGCCGGGCACGAGGTCGAGCAGCGCGGTGGAGACCGTCGCCGAGTGCACGTCGACGCGGGCCAGGTAGGCCGGCCGGTCCCCGACGACGGCGTCGAGGTCGGCGCGGGTGAGCCCCCGGCCCTCGGGCCAGCCGGTCTCGTCCCAGCCGGTGCCCAGCAGGATGCCCGGCGGCGCGCCGCGCACCGCCTCGGCGACCGCGGCCACCGCCGCGGTGAGGCTCGACCTCGAGTGGAGGTCCAGACCGGTGAGCGCCAGGCCGGTCGCGGTGGCGTGCACGTGCGCGTCCACGAACGCCGGGGTGAGCAGCGCGCCCTCCCCGGCCAGCACCCGGCCGGCCCGCGGCGCGTCGGCGGCCGCGCCGGTCCAGGCGATCCGCCCGTCGACGACGTGCACGGCGCGGCCGGGACGGTCGCCGACGGTCACGTCGGTGAGCAGCAGGTCGGTCGGGGACGTCACGGCTCCCGAGCATGACGGCGCGCCCGGGCCGCAACGGCGCCGGGTCCGCGGGTAGCGCGGGGCGCGCCGGGTAGGCAGTCGCGATGACGGTGCCCGACGGGGAGCTGCTCACCGAGCGGCTGCGGCTGCGCCCGTGGACCACCGGCCGCGCCGACCTGGCCCGGCTCACCGACATCTACCGGCGCGAGGAGGTCACCCGCTGGCTGGGCGGCCCGCCGTCGGTGGGCCCGGTGGAGCTGGTGGCCCGGTGGGCGGAGATCCGGCGCGCGGACCCGGTGCACGGCTGCTGGGCGGTGGAGGTGCGCGGGCCGGAGCCGGTGGTGGCCGGCACGGTGCTGCTCAAGCCGCTGCCCGACGGCGTCGGGGAGGTCGAGGTGGGCTGGCACCTGCACCCCGACTGCTGGGGCCACGGCTACGCCACCGAGGCCGCGCGGGCGGTGGTCGACCACGCCTTCGGCGCGGGGGTGCCGGAGGTCTACGCCGTCGTCCGGCCCGGCAACGACGCCTCGCTGGCGGTGTGCCGGCGCCTGGGCATGGAGCGGCTGGGCCGGCTGCGCCGCTGGTACGACGTCGAGCTGGAGGCGTTCCGGCTGATGGCGCCGGTGGTGGTGGAGTAGCGGGCCCTCAGCCGCGGCGCCGCAGGCGGCGGGCCAGCCGCGCGCGGCGCGAGGTCCGCGTCTTCACCCGCTGCCCGGCGGCGTCCTGCGCGTCGCGGGCCGTGGCCTCCTCCAGGGTGGGCGCGGTCCCGCCCAGGTGCGCCGGCACCCACCACAGGTCCTCGGGGCCCGCGGGCTGCTGCGGATAGGTGCGCTGCGCCTCGTCGAGCAGCGCCTCCATCGCCGCGCGGGTGCGGGCCAGCAGCTCGGCGGGCTGCTCGCCGGGCAGGGGGACGACCGGCTCGCCGAGCAGCACGGTCACCGCGCGGCCGCGGGTGAGGTCCACGGGGTGCTTCTTGGTGGCCACCCGGTGCCCGCCCCACACCGCGGCCGGGACGATCGGCACCCCGGCGTCGAGGGCCATCCGGGCGGCGCCGGCCTTGAGGTCCTTGACGGTGAAGCTCTGGCTGATCGTCGCCTCGGGGAAGACGCCGACGACCTCGCCGTCCTTGAGCGCCCGCACCGCGGCGTCGAACGCGGCCGCACCGGCCTTGCGGTCGACCGGGATGTGCCGCATGGCGCGCATGAACGGCCCGGCGAACCAGTGCGCGAACACCGAGGCCTTGGCCATGAACCGGACCAGCCGGTGCCGCGGCAGCGCGGCCAGGCCGAGGAAGGTGAAGTCCAGGAAGCTGACGTGGTTGCTGCAGACCACCGCGCCGCCCGACGTCGGCACGTGCTCGGAGCCGCGCACGTCGAACTGCAGCCGCAGCAGCCGGAAGACCACCAGCGCCAGCCGCACGACGAACCGGTAGGGACGGTCCCGCCGGTCGGGGGACGGTCCGAACAGGTCGCGCCGCACGACGTCGTGCCAGCTCGCGGTGTACATGGCGGGACGATACCCGCCCTCCCTGGACGGTCACCCGCCGGTGGTGAGCTGCACCGCCGCGCGGACGACGGCGGTCAGGTCCCCCGTGTCGGCGTGCACCCGGCGCTGCAGGTCCGCGCCGGTGCCGCGCTCCAGCACCGCCGCCACGCCGTCGGCGACCCGCCGCCGGTCGCCGGCGGCGTCCAGCGCCGGGCCGACGTGCTCCAGCAGCGCCGCGACCACCGCGGCGGCCGGCGCCGGCGCCCCGGTGCGCGGGTGCACCAGGTCGCCGGTGGTGCCCGACCGCCCGGCCCGCCAGGCGGCCACCCGCAGCAGCTCGGTGCGCACCCGCGGCGCGGGGACGCCCGCGCGCCACTCGCGGGCGGCGGTGTCCACCAGCGCGCGCACCAGTCCCGCGTGTGTGACCGCGTCCTCGACCCGCAGCGCGACGTCGGCGCAGCGCACCTCGACCGTGGGCCAGGTCCGCGACAGCCGGGCGTCGAAGTAGACCATCCCGGCGTCGACGATCGTGCGGGTCGCGACGAGCTCGGCGACCACCCGGTGGTAGGTCGCCGGGTCCCCGAACGGCTCGGTGGGGCCCGACGAGGGCCAGCGGTTCCAGGCCTGGGACCGGAAGCTGGCGTACCCGGAGTCGGCGCCCAGCCAGAACGGCGAGTTGGCGGTCAGCGCGGTGAGCACCGGCAGCCACACCCGGATCCGGTCGAGGACGGCCACGCCCTCCTCGTCGCCGTCGACCGACACGTGCACGTGGCAGCCGCAGGTGAGCTGGTCGCGGGCGATGAGGCCGAAGGTGTCGGTCATCTCCGCGTAGCGCTTCCCGGGCGTCGTCTCCGGCGCGACGCCGACCGGCGAGGTCGCCAGCGCCGCCACCCGCGTCCCGACCACCCGGGCGGCGGCGTCGGCGCGCCCGCGCCAGTACCGCAGCTCCCGCTCCACCTCGGCCAGCCCGCCGCACACCCGGGTGCCCAGCTCCACCTGCTCCCGCTTGAGCTCGGGCACCAGGTGCCCCGGGGAGCCGCCGTCGTCCCCCCGCGCCGCGCTCTCGTGCTGCTCCGGCGTCTCCCCCTCCCCGCGGCGGGCGGCCACCGCCAGCGCCTCGGGTCCGCGCGGCACCGGCGTCCCCGCGGGGTCGACGACCAGCAGCTCCTCCTCGACACCCACCGTGCGCACCGGCACATCCTGGGGGCGGGGCGACGCCGCCGCAGGGCGGGCACCGGGCACCGGGTTCGGGCACGATCCCCGCATGACCGGACCCAGGGTCTCCGGCGGCGCGGGCGAGGGGCGGGCGGACCGGTGAGCCTCACCGCCTACCTGGACAAGGGCGCCTCCCTCGGCCCGGACGCGCCGTGCCTGACCGGCCCGGACGGGTCGCTGAGCTACGGGGAGGTGCAGCGGTTCAGCCGGCGGGTCGCCGGGGCGCTGGCCCGCTCCGGCGTGCGGCCCGGTGACCCCGTGGCGGTCCTGTCGGCCAACGACCCCACCGCGTTCGCCGCCGTCTTCGGCATCGCCCGCGCCGGCGCGGTGTGGTGCCCGGTCAACCCCCGCAACGAGGCCGGGGAGAACCGCGAGCTGCTCGACCTGTTCGGCTGCACCGCGCTGCTCTACCAGCGCTCCTTCGCGCCGCTGGTGGCCGCGATCCGCGACCGCCTGCCCCGGCTGACCACCCTGGTCTGCCTCGACGGCGACGGCGGCGGCGGCGACCCGGCGCTGGCCGACTGGCTGGCCGGGGCGCCGGAGGCCGGTGACGCCGAGCCGCCCGGCGGGCTGGTGATGCTGGTCGGGACCGGCGGCACCACCGGCCGGCCCAAGGGCGTGCGCCTGACCGACCGCAACCTCGAGACCATGACGGCGCTGACGCTGATGAGCTATCCGTTCACCGGCCGGCCCACCTACCTGGCGCTCGCGCCGCTGACCCACGCCGCCGGGGTGCTGTGCTTCCCGGTGATGGCCCTCGGCGGCGAGATCGTCGTCATGCCGGCGCCGGACCTGGGGCAGTTCCTCGCCCTCGCCCAGCGGCACCGGGTCACCCACGCCTTCCTGCCGCCGACGCTGGTCTACCTGCTGCTGGCCCACCCCGACCTCGACGGCACGGACCTCTCCGCCCTGCAGTGCCTCTGGTACGGCGCCGCGCCCATGTCCCCCGACCGCCTCGAGGAGGCGATCCGGCGGATCGGCCCCGTCCTCGGGCAGCTGTACGGCCAGTCCGAGGCGCCGATGATGATCTCGACGATGGCGCCGGCCGAGCACCTGCACCCCGACGGCTCCCCCGCCCGGGAGCGGTTCGCCTCCGCCGGCCGGCCCACCCCGCTCACCACCGTGGCGGTCATGGCCGACGACGGGCGGCTGCTCCCCGCCGGCGAGCGCGGCGAGATCGTGGTCCGCGGCTCGCTGGTCATGGACGGCTACCACCGGGACCCGCAGGCCACCGCCGAGGCGAGCCGGTTCGGCTGGCACCACACCGGCGACGTCGGCTACCTCGACGCGGACGGCTGGCTGTACCTCGTCGACCGCGCCAAGGACATGATCATCAGCGGGGGGTTCAACGTGTACTCGGCCGAGGTCGAGCAGGCGGTCCTGGCCCACCCGGCGGTGCAGGACTGCGCGGTGGTCGGCGTGCCCGACGAGAAGTGGGGCGAGCGGGTGGTCGCCGTCGTCCAGCCGCGGGCCGGGGAGGCGGTGGACCCCGCCGACGTCCGCGCGTTCGTCCGCGCCCGCCTCGGCGGCGTCAAGGCGCCCAAGGACGTCCTCGTCTGGGCCGACCTGCCGCGCTCCAAGGTGGGCAAGGTGCTCAAGGGCGACGTGCGGGCGCACCTGCTGACCGCCGGGGACGCGTGAGGGCTCCCGCGCCCTCCCGCGCCCTCCCCCGCCGGTCCGTGACGGAACGGCGTCCCTCCCCGGCGGCGGGCGGGTGGGCGCTCTCCCGCCTGGGCGCACGGCCCGCCGAGCCGTCGCGGCCGGCCTGTCCCGGGCGGCGGCCCCCCGACGGGCTCGACCGACCGGCCCTGGAGCGCCCCTCCCGGCGTTGCTGTGGGGTGTGGTGTCTTCCTGAAAAGTTGAATCGGTAGTTGGGGATAACGGGTATGGTGGGGGCATGGCGAAGGGCTGGCAGGGGCCGCTCCCGGAGATGCCGTCACCGCCCGCGGCGCAGGCCTGGGCCCGGCTGGAGCCCCCGGAGGGCTACGCCGTGCAGTGGCGCCGGCTGATCGACGCCGCCCTCGAGCTCGGCCTCGGACCCGACGAGCTGGCCGAGGGCGGGATGGACGACGTCGCGGCGGCCCGCGGCTGGAAGCCCGCCACCGTCACCCTGTACAGCAAGGTGGCCCGGTACGGCGGGGTCCCCCTGCCGGTGCCCCCGACGCCGGAGCCCGATCCGCGGACGCTGGACCTGCGGCCGCTCACCGAGGTGCGCAGCGAGCAGCCCGAGCACCTGCGCACGGTGGTGTGGTGCGCGATCGCGCTGCGCTGGCCGGCCCCGGTGGGCACCTTCCGCGACCTGCGCCGCGACCAGGTGCGCGCCACCGCCCGCCGCCTGGTGGTGAGCACCGACGACGGCGAGTGGTCGGTCCCCGGGGCGCTGACCGCGTGGCACGCCTGGGAGGCGGTGCGCAACCGCTTCCCCGCGCTGGCCGACAGCCCGTGGGTGCTGCCCGCACTGCGCCGCGGCCCGGGCTTCGCCTCCCACGTGGGCGGCCGGCTGTCCAGCCAGGCGCTGCAGGTGACGTTCGCCAAGCACGCCGTGCGCACCGCGCTGTACCTGCGCGCCACCACGACCGGTGCGCGCCGCCAGCGGGCCGAGGCGCTGGCCGCCGTCTACGAGACGCTGTCCTACGACTCCTACCGCCGGCTGGCGCTGGCCGCCGGCGCCGAGCCGGTGGCCGCGCGGGGCGCGGTCCGGGCCGAGCGGGCCGCCCGCGCCAACAAGGCCGCGACTCCACCCCCCGCCTGACCGCCCCTCCCCGAACGCCGCGACGGCCCGGGCGGAGGCCCGGGCCGTCGACGTGGAGAGGTACCGCGGACCTCGTCAGGCCCGCGAGTAGGTCATGCAGGTGGCGGTGTCGTGGTCGAAGCCCACCCGGATGCCCTCGGCGCGGCACTCGAGGGCGTCGTTGTGCACGCAGTCGGTCCGCTGGCACGCACCCACCAGCGCCTCGGCCCGGGGCAGCCCACCGCGGACGGTGAGCGGGATGAAGGTGCCGCAGTCGGCACTGCCGTTGTGGCTGCTCACGGTGATCGCGAAGGCGTGGCAGCCGTGCTCGTGGTCGTTGTAGGAGCAGCCGGTGACGGTGCACTCGGCGACGGGGGGCACGACGGCGGTCATCTCTGGTCCTCCGGGCTCGGACGGATCGGCTGGCCCAGTGTGCCGCAGAATGGCGTCGGGTTCGACCCCGGAATGCATTCCGCGTGTCGTTTCCCGACCATTCTCTCAGGTTAGCCTGTCCTGAGAACCTGCACCTCAGCGGCTCACACCCAGGGGAGGCTGCCCTTCCCCGCGGCCATTTCGTTGCGGCAACCAATGGTCAGGCGAGGCTTGCCTGCCCATTTCTAGATCAGCGCCAACTGGCCCGGCACGGCGTCGTCCCGGGACCGCCGCGCCCGGGTCGCCCGACCCCGCGGGGCGGCGGGGTCCCGGGCCGGGGGCAGGCTGCCCGCGGGGAAGGCGGCCTCGTCGTCCCCGGGGACACCGGAGGGCGCCTCCGCCCCCCGGACCGCGCCGCCGGACCGGCCGTCGAGGCCGTGCCGGCGCAGCAGCGGCGCGACCCGTCCGGCCAGCCAGGCCCGGTACTCGGGCGGCACGTACGCACCGCCGCGGTAGAGCTGCCGGTAGCGCCCCACCAGCGACGGGTGCTCGCGCGCCAGCCAGGCGGAGAACCACTCACGGGCACCGGGGCGCAGGTGCAGCGGCACCACGGTCACCCCGGTGGCACCGGCGGCGGCGATCGCCCCGAGCGCGGCGTCGAGATCGGCGAGGCGGTCGGTGAGCCCCGGCAGCACCGGGGCGAGGAACACCCCGCACGGCAGCCCGGCGTCGGTGACCGCCCGCACCAGGTCCAGTCGGGCCCGCGGCGAGGGGACCCCCGGCTCGAGGCTCGCGTGCAGGTCGTCGTCCCAGATGGCCATCGAGACGCCGAAGCCCACCGGGACGTCGCGGGCGGCGTCGGCCAGCAGCGGCAGGTCGCGGCGGGCCAGCGTGCCCTTGGTGAGGATCGAGAACGGGGTGCCGGAGTCGGCCAGCGCGCGGATGACGCCGGGCATCAGCCGGTACCGGCCCTCGGCCCGCTGGTAGGGGTCGGTGTTGGTGCCCAGCGCCACGTGCTCGCGCCTCCAGGACGGCCGGGCGAGCTCCCGGCGCAGCACCTCGACGAGGTTGGTCTTGACGACGATCTGCGTGTCGAAGTCGCGGCCGGCGTCCAGGTCCAGCCACTCGTGCGTCGAGCGGGCGAAGCAGTAGGTGCACGCATGGAGGCAACCCCGGTACGGGTTGATCGTGTACGAGAACGGCACCCGCGAGCCCTCCGGCACCGCGTTGAGGGCCGACCGGCACAGCACCTCGTGCATCGTCACACCCGGGAACTCGGGCACCTCCACGCTGCGCAGCAGCCCGCGCAGGCTCGGCATGCCCGGCAGCAGCGTCTCGTCGTCGGCGTCGAGGCGCCGGGCGTCCCACCTCACCACCCGATGCGAACACGTGTTCGAGGCGTTGTCCAGTCGCACCGCCGTCCTCGCGGCTCCTCACCTCCCAGCGGGTCCACCGGTGGGTGCGTTCGACAGTTGGGGATAACGGTCGAACGGCGTGTGCGCTCACGCCCCGACGGCGGGTGCCGCCTCCCGCGGCGGCCCGCTGCTGCGGGTGAGCAGGACGACCCCGACGACGGCGACCAGCGCGGCCGGCCCCCACACCGCGGCGCGCCCGGGCTCCAGGTGCTCCCCGAGCAGCAGCCGGGCCGACGGCACCGCCGTCAGCGGGTCGAACACCACCAGCGCGGGCAGCGACCAGGACAGCGCCCCGCGGCCGTAGGCCTGCTGCGCGCCCACCTGGGAGGCCACCGAGGCTCCCACCGCGCCCCACGGCTCGGGCCGGGCGAGCGCGCCGGCCACCCCGTCGGACGAGAGCACCGCGAGCCCGGCCGAGACCAGCACCGCGGCCACCCCGGCGGCCAGGCCGCCGGTGACCCCGCAGGCCAGCGCCGCGCCGCTGCCGCCGCGCAGCCGGGCGGTGAGCGCGACGGCCAGCACCGCCAGCACGACGGCGACCGCGGCGGCCGCGGCCGGCGGCGGGTCCCCGGAGCCCCGGCTCGGGCGGGCGGCCACCACGAAGACCACGAGCCCGCCCACGGTGAGCGCGGCCCCGGCCCACTCGGTCCGGGACGGCAGGTGCCCGGTGCGGACGGTGCGCACCGTCAGCGCCGCCACCAGCGCGCCGGCCAGCAGCGGCTGCACGATCGCCACCGGCGCCAGGGCCAGCGCCGCCACCTGGGCGACGGTGCCGCTGGTGGTGGCCGCCTGGCCGAGCAGCCAGGTGCGCTGGCGCACCATCTCCCGCATCCGCAGCCGCCCGCCGGTGGTGGCGCGGACCGCCGCCTCGTGCTGCAGCACCGAGCCCAGCCCGAACAGCGTCGCCGCGAGCAGCGCCAGCAGCGTGCCGGGCAGGTGGTCCCCCACCCCGCGGGCCAGGGCGTCGGGCACGCCGGTCCTCCGGGCTCAGACGGGCGGACGGTCCTCGTAGAAGGTGGACAGCACGACGGTGGTGCGGGTGCTCACGTTCGCCGTCGTGCGGATCTCCCGCAGCAGCGCCTCCAGCGCCTCGGGCGAGGCCACCCGCACCTTGAGCAGGTAGCTCTCGATGCCCGCGACCGAGTAGCAGGCCTCGATCGCGTCGAGGTGGGTGAGCTTGGCCGGGGCGTCGTCGGCCTGGGCCTGGTCCAGCGGGGTGATCGAGACGAACGCGGTCAGGCCCAGGCCCACCTGGCGCGCGTCGATCCGCGCCCGGTACCCGGTGATCAGCCCGCGCTGCTCGAGCCGGCGCACCCGCTGGTGCACCGCCGACACCGACAGCCCGACCCGCTCGGCGAGCTCGGTGTAGCTGGCCCGCCCGTCCCGCACCAGGGCGGCCAGCAGCGCCCGGTCGACGTCGGAGGGCGGGTCAGCCGGGGAGGACGACGAGCTCACGGGTGCCCTCGTTCAGCGTGCGGACGCCGTCGTCGGTGCAGACCACGATGTCCTCGATCCGCGCGCCGCAGCGGCCGGCCAGGTAGATGCCCGGCTCCACGGAGAACGCCATCCCGGCCTCCAGCGGCAGGTCGTTGCCCGCGACGATGTAGGGCGCCTCGTGGGTGTCCAGGCCGATGCCGTGCCCGGTGCGGTGGATGAAGTGCTCGCCCCACCCGGCGGCGGCGATCCGGTCGCGGGCGGCGGCGTCGACCTGCTCGGCGGTCACCCCGGGCCGGACGGCGGCGACGGCGGCCGCCTGCGCGTCCTGGAGGACCGCGTACCACTCGGCCACCTCGGCGCCGGGCTCCCCGCCGACGACGTAGGTGCGGGTGCAGTCCGACCGGTAGCCGGTGGCGGTCTCCCCGCCGATGTCGACGACGACCAGGTCGCCGGCCTGCACCACCCGGTCGGAGAGCTCGTGGTGCGGGCTGGCGCCGTTGGGGCCGGAGCCGACGATGGTGAAGTCCACGCCCACGTGCCCCTCGGCGAGGATCGCCGCGGCGACGTCCGCGCCGACCGCGGCCTCGGTGCGCCCGACCCGCAGCCACTCCCCCATCCGGGCGTGCACCCGGTCGATGGCCGCGCCGGCGCGGGCCAGCTCCTCCACCTCGGCCGGGGTCTTGACCATCCGCAGCCGGTCCAGCACCGGGGTGGCCAGCTCCAGGGTCGAACCGGGCAGCGCCCGGTGCACGCCGAGGGCGTGCTCGGCCCAGGTGCGCGCCCCCACCGCGACCCGGGTGGGGGCGGCGCCCAGCCGGGCGGTCACCTCCCGGGCGACGACGGCGAACGGGTCGTCGGTCTCGTCCCAGGCGTGCAGCTCCAGGCTGAGCGCGCCGGCCGGCGAGGCGTCGACCATCGGCGCCTCCAGCCGCGGGACGACCAGCAGCGGCTCCCCGCGGCGCGGGACCACCAGCGCGGTCAGCCGCTCCATCGCGTGGGCGTGGTAGCCGGACAGGTAGCGCAGGTCCGAGCCCGGGGTGAGGACCAGGACGTCGACGCCGAGCTCCCCGGCGACGGCGCGTGCGGCGTGCACGCGGTCGATGCTGACGAGGGCCCCCGTGCTGCTTGCCACGCCCGGACACTAACCCCGCGGCCGGGCCGGGCCCGCGCCGGTTTCCCCGGCCCGTCGTCCCCGGCGGCTACGGTCCGCCCGTGACCACGATGCTGCTCGACGCCGCGAGCCTCTACTTCCGGGCCTTCTACGGCGTCCCGACCAGCGTGACCTCGCCCGACGGCCGCCCGGTCAACGCCGTCCGCGGGTTCCTGGACATGACCGCCCGGCTGCTCACCGCGCACACCCCGACCCGGCTGGTCGCCTGCTGGGACGACGACTGGCGCCCGGCGTTCCGGGTCGAGGCGCTGCCGTCGTACAAGGCGCACCGGCTCTCGCCCGGCGGCGGGGAGGAGACGCCCGACGAGCTGTCCCCGCAGGTGCCGGTGCTGGTGGACGTGCTGGCCGCGGCGGGCATCGCCCGGGTCGGCGCGCCGGGCTACGAGGCCGACGACGTGATCGGCACGCTGGCCACCCGCGCGCGCGGGCCGGTCGACGTCGTCACCGGCGACCGGGACCTGTTCCAGCTGGTCGACGACGCCCGCGGCGTCCGGGTGCTGTACACCGCGCGCGGCATCGCCGACATCGAGGTGGTCGACGAGGCGGCGGTGGCGGCGAAGTACGGCATCCCCGGGCGGGCCTACGCCGACTTCGCGGTGCTGCGCGGGGACCCCAGCGACGGCCTGCCCGGCGTGGCGGGCATCGGCGCGAAGACGGCGGCGGCGCTGGTCACCGAGTTCGGCGACCTGGCCGGCATCCGCGCCGCCGCGGCCCGCACCGCGGTGCCGAGGGCGCCGCTCACCCGCGGCGTGCTGGAGAAGCTGCACGCCGGCGGGGAGTACCTGGACGCCGCGCCGGTGGTGGTGGCCGTGGCCCGCGACGTGGACCTGCCGCCGGTGGAGGGAGCGCTGCCGTCCCGGCCGGCCGACGCCGCGGCGCTGGCCGCGCTGGCCGACGCGCACGGGCTGCGGTCCTCGCTCGGGCGGCTGGGCGCCGCCCTGGGCTGGCCGGCCGACGCCCTCGACTGAGCGGGGCGCCGGCCGGCCCGGGCTCCGCGCCCCCGGGTCAGCGGCCCCGGGTCAGCGGCCTCCGCTCAGGAGGCGACCTCCCAGGTGTAGGCGGCCTCGTCCGCGTCGGTGATCGCGACCTGCAGGGTCACGTCCTCGCCGTCGTCGGTGGTGCCGGTGCACTCGTAGGTGGCGCCGTCCTCCACGACCATCTCGTCGTCGCAGGAGACGTCGATCGCGACGCCGAAGGTCTCCTCGAACTGCTGCGCGATGTCGCTCTCGGCCTGCGCGCCGTCGAGCACGTCCTTGCCCAGCACGATCGGCAGGACGATCGCCGCGGCGATCACCACGACGGCGAGCGCGACCAGGCCGATGACCAGCCCGGTCCGGGACTTCTTCGGCTGCTGCCCGAAGCCGGGCTGGCCGAACTGGCCGGGCTGCTGCCCGTACTGTCCCGGCTGCCCGTAGCCGCCGGGCTGCGGCTGGCCCGGCTGGCCGTAGCCGGGTTGCCCGTACTGCCCCGGCTGGCCGTACTGCCCCGGCTGGCCGTACGGCCCCGGCTGTCCCGGCTGCTGGCCGTACTGCCCCGGTTGCGCGGCGGGCTGCCCGTACTGCCCACCCGGCTGGCCGTACTGGCCGGGCTGCCCGTACGGGCCCGGCTGTCCCGGCTGCTGGCCGTACTGCCCCGGCTGCCCGTACTGCCCCGGCTGGCCACCCTGCGGTGGGTTGGTCATCGTCGCTCCCGTTCGGTGCGGCCCCGCGGGGGCCGTGTCGTGTTCCCGCGCTCCGATGACCGTCCGTCACCGGAGCGGGGGAGATTGTGCACCACGGGGGCCCTCCGGCAGCCCGTCCGCGACGCGGTCGCCCGCCCGGGGAGGCAGCGGCCGGGCGACGGCCTCAGCCGCTGACCGCGACCGCGACCACCCCGCGCCGCACCAGCCCCACCGCGGCCCGCGCGACGCCGGCCACGGACTCGTCGGCGACCTTCGCCAGCTGGTCGAGCAGGTCCACCAGCTGCCGCGCCCAGCGGACGAAGTCGCCGCCGGACAGCTCGGTGCCCGCCTGCTCGGCGCCGGCCAGCACCCGGTCCAGCGCCTGCCCGTCTGCCCAGCGGTAGGCCGCCCAGGCGAAGCCGAGGTCCAGGTCGCGGCTGGCGGGCAGGCCGCGGTCGAGCTCGACGTCCTGCAGCCGCGCGCGGATCCGGCGCATCTCGGCGATCGCCCCGGCCACCTTCCCCGCGGGCACCGCCGGCTGGCCGGGCAGCTCCCGCCGGGCCTCGAACACCAGCGTGGACACCGCCGCGGCCAGCTCCGCCGGGGTGAGCCCGCGCCACACGCCGGCGCGCAGGCACTCGGCGACGAGCAGGTCGGCCTCCGACCAGATCCGCGCCAGCCGCCGGCCCTCCTCGGTGACCCGCGGGGCGTCGTCGACGGGGGTGGGCTCCTCGGTGTCGGCCGGCACCAGCGGCACCGCCTCGGGCACCAGGTAGCCCAGCTCCTCGAGGACGTCGCAGGTGCGGTCGAACTGCCGGGTCAGCGAGCCGGTGCGCTCGGCCATCTTCCGGTGGGTCGCCTCGGCGTCGGCGACCGCGCGCAGGTAGCGCTCGGCGAAGCGAACCCGCTCCTCCCGGTCGGGCAGCGCGTGCACCGGGTGGTGGCGCACCGCGCGGCGCAGGTCGTGCAGCACCGGGTCGTCGGCGGCGGCCGAGCGCTGCTTGACCCGCCGGGCGCCGAGGTCGTTCTCCAGCCGCGCGGTGCGCAGCGTGGAGGCCAGGTCGCGGCGGGCGTGCGGGCTGCGGTGGTTGAAGTTCTTCGGCACCCGCACCCGGGCCAGCGCGGTGACCGGCGTCGGGAAGTCCACGCTGGCCAGCCGGCCGGCCCACTTGTCCTCGGTGAGCACCAGCGGGCGGGGGTCGGACAGGTCGGTGACGCCGGGGTCGAGGACGACGGCCAGGCCCTGCCGGCGGCCCGAGGGCACCCGGATGACGTCGCCCGGGCGCAGCGCGGCCAGCGCGTCGGCGGCCTCCACGCGCCGCTTGGCCTGCGAGTCGCGGGACAGCTCCTTCTCCCGGTCGGCGATCTCCCGCCGCAGCCGGGCGTAGGCGAGCACGTCGCCGCCCTCGCTGGCCATCTCGGCGGCGAACCTCTCCGCGTCCCGCTCGGAGCGGGCGGCCTGCCGGGCCAGGCCGACGACCGAGCGGTCGGCCTGGAACTGGGCGAAGGAGGAGGCCAGCAGCTCGCGGGCGCGGGCCCGGCCGTAGGAGCCGACCAGGTTGACCGCCATGTTGTAGCTGGGCCGGAACGACGACCGCAGCGGGTAGGTGCGGGTGCTGGCCAGCCCGGCGACGACGGAGGGGTCCATGCCCGGCGCCCAGACGACGACGGCGTGCCCCTCGACGTCGATGCCGCGCCGCCCGGCCCGCCCGGTGAGCTGGGTGTACTCCCCCGGCGTGACGTCGACGTGCGCCTCGCCGTTCCACTTGACCAGCCGCTCGAGCACGACGGTGCGGGCGGGCATGTTGATGCCCAGCGCCAGGGTCTCGGTGGCGAACACGGCCTTGACCAGGCCGCGGACGAAGCACTCCTCGACGGTCTCCTTGAACGCCGGCACCAGGCCCGCGTGGTGGGCGGCGAGCCCGGCGAGCAGGCCCTCGCGCCACTCCCAGAAGCCGAGGACGTGCAGGTCCTCGTCGGGCAGGCTGCCGGTGCGCTCGTCGACGATCCGGGCGATCTCGGCGCGCTCGGCCTCGTCGGTGAGCCGCAGCCCGGCCATCAGGCACTGGTGCACGGCCTGGTCGCAGCCGTTGCGGCTGAACACGAAGGTGATGGCGGGCAGCAGCCCGGCGCGGTCGAGCCGCTCCACCACCTCCGGGCGGGCCGGCGGCCGGTACCGCGGCTTGTGCCAGTCCCGGTCCCGGCGCGAGCCGCCGTTGCCGCCGCCCCAGGTGTCCAGCCGCCGCTCGTGTTCGCGCACGTACCGGACCAGCTCGGGGTCGACGACGCTGGCGCCCCGGTCGCGGGTCGACTGCCCGCGCGGGTCGTCCCCCTGCTCGGCGGCGTGCGCCGCCGGGCGCAGGCTGAACAGGTCGAACACCCGGTTGCCGACCAGCATGTGCTGCCACAGCGGGATCGGCCGGACCTCGCTGACGACGACCCGGGTGTGCCCGCGGACGGTGACCAGCCAGTCGGCGAACTCCTCGGCGTTGCTCACCGTCGCCGACAGCGACACCAGGGTGACCGACGCCGGGAGGTGGATGATCACCTCCTCCCACACCGCGCCGCGGAACCGGTCGGCGAGGTAGTGCACCTCGTCCATCACCACGTAGCCGAGGCCGGCGATGGCCGGGGACTCCGCGTAGAGCATGTTGCGCAGCACCTCGGTGGTCATGACCACCACGGGCGCGTCGCCGTTGATCGCGTTGTCCCCGGTGAGCAGCCCGACCTTCGCCTCGCCGTAGCGGTCGACCAGGTCGTTGTACTTCTGGTTGGACAGCGCCTTGATCGGCGTCGTGTAGAAGGCCTTGCGCCCCTCGGCCAGCGCCTTGTGCACGGCGAACTCGCCGACGACGGTCTTGCCGGCCCCGGTGGGCGCGCACACCAGCACCCCGGCGCCCTCGTCGAGCGCCTCGCAGGCCTCCACCTGGAACGGGTCCAGGGAGAAGCCGAGCTCGGCGGTGAAGTCGGCGAGGGTGGGGTGCGCGCTGCGCCGCCGGGCAGCCGCGTACCGCTCGGCGGGGCTGGACATGCCCCCACGTTAGGCGCTTCCCGGACGGCGCTCAGCCCGGACGGGGCCTCCCCGCGTCGCCGCTCCTCCCCCGGGGCCCGTCGCACCGGTCGAACGGCCGCCATGTTCGGGATAACGGTCGGACGGGCGGTCCGGAGCGACCCGGCCACCGCGCACTCCCGGCGGGTCGAGGACCGGCGATGTCACTCTGCGTCAAGATCCCCGCCATATATCCCCGGAGATCTCGACACCCCGGCCACGGAGGGTGAGGTCGGCCGTGGCCCCAACAGGTGGCCGCGGCCGCGGGAGCCCTGCGGGGTGACCTCCCGCTCAGGCGGGGCGCCCGGAGCCCACGATCCGCAGCGCGCCGGGCACCGCCTCGGCGTGCACCGGCAGCGCCGCCACCGGCTCGCCGTCGGCGCAGGTGGTCAGCCCCGTGCCGGCGAGCTCCACCCGCGCGGCGCGGTGCACCGTGACGGCGGGGTGGTCGACGTGCGTGCCCTCGGTCAGCCGCGGGCGGGTGCGCACCAGCTCCCGGCGGGACACCGGCCCCACCACGGTGACGTCGAGCCGGCCGTCGGCGGGATCGGCGGCCGGGCAGACCCGCATGCCGCCGCCGTACCAGGCGGTGTTGCCGACGGCGACCAGCGTGACCGGCAGCGTCCGCGCCTCCCCGTCGAGGGTCAGGGTGACCGCGCGGGGCCGCAGCCGGGCCAGCTCGGCGAGGATCGCGACGTCGTAGCGGCGCGGCCCGCGCGGCCAGCGCAGTCGGTTGGCCCGGTCGGTGACCGCCGAGTCGAAGCCGCAGCACAGCACGGTGGCCCACCAGCGCCCGGCGGTGCGGCCGGCGTCCAGGACCCGGACGGCGCCCGAGCGCAGGTCGGCGGCGGCCGCGGTGGCCGCGGTCACCGGCTCGGGCGGCACCCCGAGGGCGAGCGCCAGGTCGTTGCCGGTCCCGGCCGGGACGACGGCCAGCGGCGTGCCGGTGCCGGCGACCGCCTGCAGCGCGGCGTGCACGGCGCCGTCCCCGCCGATCGCGACGACGGCGCCGGTGCCGGCCGCCACCGCGCCGGCCGCGGCCCGCTCGGCCTCGGCGCGGGTGCCGGCCGCGAGCACCGTGGGCGTGAGCCCGCCCCGGCGCAGCGCGTCGAGCGCGGCCGCGGACACGGTGCGGGCCCGGCCCCGCCCGGCGGCGGCGCTGACGAGGACGGCGACGTCCACCCGGTCTCCTCCCCTGGACCTCCGGCGAGCGGCGGCCCACGCTACGGCCCGGCGCGTCCCCGGGGGCTGCCGCACCCTCCCTGCGGTGGAGACCGCCCTGGTCGGAGGTCGGGTTCGGGCCCCGGTGACCTTGACACGGCCGCGCCGCCGGTGGCTCGATGACGCCGCCAGTCGGTTGCCCAGCAACACCTTCCCGCGGACGACCCCGCTGGCCCCGTCGAGTCGTGCGGAGGTCGCCGTGCAGGTCGTCGTCGCAGGGGCCGGGATCTCGGGCCTGACCGCAGCCGTCGCGCTGGCCCGCCAGGGCCACCGGGTGCAGCTGGTGGACCGGGACGGCGCGCAGCCGCCCGGCGACGTCGGCGCCGCCGCGGACTGGCCGCGCCGCGGGGTGGCGCAGTTCCACCAGCCGCACGCCTTCCTCGCCCGGCTGCACGCCGAGCTCGCCGCCGGCCTGCCCGACGTGCTCGACGCGCTGGTCGCGCACGGCGCCGAGCCGGTGCGGCTGCCCGACGGGCTCACCGCCCTGTGGTGCCGGCGCAGCACGCTGGAGTGGGTGCTGCAGCGCACCGCCGACGCCGAGCCGGGCGTCACCCGGTGGCGCGCCGGGGTCGAGCACGTGGAGGTGGCCGGCGGCGCGGTCTCCGGCGTCCGGCTGGCCGGCGGCGGCGTGCTCCCCGCCGAACTGGTCGTCGACGCCACCGGCCGCCGCGGGCGGCTGTCCCGCCCGTGGGTGGGCGACACCGTCGACGTGCCGGCCGACGAGGTGTACGTCTCCCGCCGCTACCGGCTGCTGCCCGGCGCGGAGTTCGCGCCGGTCGAGCGGGGCGTGGTCTCGGTGGCCGAGGGCGACGGGTACGCGGTGCTCGTCTTCCCGCACGACGCCGGCACGTTCACCGTCTGCCTGACCCGGCTGCCCGACGACCCGCAGCTGGCCCGCTCGCAGGAGCTGCCCGGCTTCGAGGCGGTCACCCGGGCGGTGCCGCTGGCCGCGCGGTGGACCGACCCCGCCCGCGCCGTCCCGGTGTCGCCGGTGCGGGTCATGGGCGGCCTGCGCAGCACCTTCCGGGTGCTCACCGGCGACGCGCCGCTCGGGCTGCACCCGCTGGCCGACGCCGTCAGCACCAGCAACCCGCACTTCGGCCGCGGCTCGGCGCTGGCGGTGGCGCACGCGCTGCGCCTGGCCGGGGCCGTCGCCGCCGCGCCCGGGGACGCCCGCTCCTGGCGCGCGCAGGTGGACGCCTGGGTGCAGGGCGAGCTGCGCGAGTGGTTCGACGACGGCTGCCGCACCGACCTCGCCCGCGCCCGGATGTGGCGCGCCGCCCGCGACGGCGCCGGGTGGGGCGCCGGCCCGCCGTCCGGACCCGCCGGCGACGGGGCGCCGCTGCCCGGCTGGCTGGTGTTCGCCGCCGCCGGCGCCGACCCGGAGGTGGGCCGGGCCGTGCTGCGGCACGCCCAGCTGGTCGACCCGCCGGCGGCGCTGGCCGCGGTGCACCCGCGGGTGGCCGGGCTGCTCGCCCGCGGCTGGCGGCCCGGGCGCCCCGCCCCCGGCGCCGGCGGCCCCCCGCCGGCGCCCCCGCGGGCGGTCCTGGTCGAGGCCCTGGTCGAGGCCCGGGCCGCGGCCGGGCCCCGGGCGGCTCAGCCGCGGTAGGTGTCCGCCGGAGCGCCGGGCAGCAGGTCCTCGCGCCGGGTCGGGCCCGCGTCGAGGTCGGAGGGCCGCGCGTCCAGCGGGGACGCCTCGTCGTCGGGCACGTCGTGGAAGTGCTCCACGGCCTCCCGGCGGGCCCGCCGCCGGTCCACGAACCGGGCGACCTGGATGGCCAGCTCGAACAGCACCACCATCGGCAGGGCCATGGCCAGCATGGTGAACGGGTCCTGGGTGGGCGTGACGAACGCGGCGAACACGATGGTCAGGAAGAAGATCCACCGCCGGCTGCGCGCCAGCGCGGCGTGCGACAGGACGCCGACCAGGTTCAGCGCCACCGCGATCAGCGGCAGCTCGAAGCTCAGCCCGAAGGCGACCAGCAGGCTGATCACGAAGCCCAGGTAGTCCGGCGCGGTGAGCTGGAAGGCCACCTCGTCACCGGCGAGCTCCAGCAGCAGCTCCAAACCCTTGTAGAGGGTGACGTAGGCCAGCACCGCGCCGAGGGCGAACAGCGTCGTGGAGGCCGCGACGAAGGCGATCGCGTAGCGCTTCTCGTTCCGCTTGAGCCCCGGGGTGATGAACGCCCACAGCTGCCAGAGCCAGAACGGGCTGGACAGCACCGCCCCGGCGATCAGGCCGATCTTCAGCCGCAGCAGCACGCCGCCGAAGACGTCGAGGACCACCAGCGAGCAGCTCTCGTCGCCCTGGAAGCGCAGGTCGGCCGGCAGCGAGCAGTAGGGCTCGCTGAGGAAGGTCAGCAGCCCGTGGTCGTACCAGAGGAAGCCCGCGACGGTGCCCAGCGCGAGCGCCAGCAGGGCCTTGGCGACGCGGTTGCGCAGCTCGGTGAGGTGCGCGACGAGGGTCATCGTCGCCTCGGGGTCCCGCGGGGCCCGCCGCCGGCGGCGGCGCAGGGAGGGACCGCTCACGTTCCTGCCCCTGGAGCGGTCAGCGTGCGTCGGCGGCGCCGGGCTGTGCGGCGCGCGCCCGCAGCTCGGCGGCGCGGGCCTCGGCGGCGGCCGCCTCTGCCTCGAGCTGGGCGCGCCGGTCCCGGTCGGCGGCGTCGAGCGCGGCCGGAGTCGTCGCGGCCGGGGCCGCGGCGCGGTCGTCGTCCTTCATGCCCTTCATCTCGCCCTTGAAGATGCGCAGCGAGCGGCCCAGCGAGCGCGAGGCGTCGGGGAGCTTCTTGTAGCCGAACAGCAGCAGGACGGCCAGGATGATCAGGCCGATCTCGAGCGGGCCGAGGTTCATGCGTCCTCCAGGTCGCGGGGGGCGGAGCCGATGCTACGCCGGGAGGCGTTCGTCCCCGGGGTGCCCGGCGGACGGCCGCCGTCGGTTCAGCGGCCGTCCGCGGGCCGTTCACCGGCCTGCAGCGCGGCGGCGCGGGCGGCGGTGGCCGCGGCCTGCTCCAGCACCGGCCGCACCTCCCGCTCGGCGGCCTCCAGCTCCCGGCGCAGCCGCGCGAACGCCCCGAGCAGGCCGTACCCGATCGCGCCGAGGACGACCAGCGACGCGACGACGGCGGCGATCCACACGACGAGCAGCACGCCGCGAGCCTAGGCGCCCGCGGTCAGGCGCCGTACCGGGCGAGCGCGGCGCGCGCGTCGGCGGCGACCGCCGTGGCGAGCTCGGCCGGCTCGTCGACGGTGGCCGCGCCGCCCAGGGAGGCGACCAGCCGCCGCGCCCAGGCCAGGTCGTGGGTGCGCAGCGCGACCGCCAGCCCGCCCGGCGGGTCCTCGACCTCGCGGACGTCCTCCACCGGGTAGTACTCGGCCACCCAGCGGGCGGTGCGGGCCAGCCGCAGCCGCACCACCGGCGCGCCGGGCGCCGGCTGGTACAGGCCGGACTCCACGTCCCGCGGCGCGGCCTGCGGCGGCGGGGCGGCCGGCTCGTCGAGCACCTCGACGTCGTCGATGCGGTCCAGCCGGAACAGCCGGACCCCGGCCACCTCCCGCGACCACGCCTCCAGGTACCAGCGGCCGTCGACCAGCAGCAGCCGCATCGGGTCGACGGTCCGCTCGGTGCGCTCGTCCCGGGTGGGCACGTAGTAGTGCAGGTGCAGCGCCCGGCCGCGCTCGAGCCCCTGCCGGACGACGGTGAGCGCCTGCTCGCGGGCGTCGACGCTGAGCGCCACCGGGGTGACCCGCTCGGCGGCGTGCCCGGCGGCGGCCGACACCTTGGCCAGCGCCCGGCTCACCGCCTCCTGCTCGGCCAGCCCGGGCAGGTCGAGCAGGGTGCGCAGCGCCACCACCAGCGCGACCGCCTCGTCGGTGGTCAGCCGCAGCGGGCGGACCATCCCGGCGGTGAAGGTGACCCGCACCCGGTCGCCCTCGAAGGACAGGTCGATGAGGTCACCGGGGCCGTAGCCGGGCAGGCCGCACATCCACAGCAGCTCGAGGTCGCGGCGCAGCTGCCGCTCGGGCACGCCGAAGTCGCGGGCCACCTCGGCCAGCGGCACGCCCTCGGGCCGGGCGGTGAGGTAGGGGACGAGCGAGAGCAGCCGCGTCATCCGCTCGTTGGTGGCCGGGCTCGTCATCGCTCCCCCATCGCGGCCAGGCGGGTCAGCCGCTCGACCACCGCGTCGCGGACCGCCGTCGGGGACTCCACGACGACGTCGGGCCCGTAGGCGGCCAGCTGGTCGGCCAGCCGCCCCGGCTCGGTGGTGCGCAGCTGCAGCCGGTCCTCGCCGTCCGGGCCGGCGCCCAGCGGGGTGGCCCAGCGGCGCAGCCCGACCGCGGTGCCCGGGCGGGCGCGCACGATCACCAGCTGCTCCTCGCCCCGGCCGCCGAACTGGCCGGCGACGATCCCGGCGAGGTCGAGGTCCGGCGGCGGCTCGAACGCGTTCTCCGGCCCGGCCGCCCTCGGGGTGCCGACCACCCGGGACAGCCGGAACACCCGCGGCGCCTGCCGGTCCAGGTCCAGCCCCACCAGGTACCAGCGGCCGTGCCAGGCGACCACGCCCCAGGGCTGCACGTGCCGGCGGGCCGGGGCGTCCTCGTCCGGACGGCGGTAGTCGAAGGTCAGCACCCGGCGGTCGCGGGCGGCGGCGTAGCAGGGCTCGAACGCCGGCTCGTCGGAGTCCAGCCGCGGCGGGATCGGCAGCCGGGTCGGGGGGGGGGGGGGGCCCCCGGCGGGGCGGGGCCCCAGCGCCGGGTGGTGGGGCGCGCGCCCTCCCGCGGCCCCCC